>NZ_JBKFPH010000023.1:0-69800 GCF_046567715.1 Salmonella sp. 741265116_PST
AGTCCGGTTGGTGATTTGTGATGTTTGGCGATTGATCAGATCGCACAATCCGGGCTGAGTTCCCTCAAAGTGATCTACTATTTGGCGCAGCTATTTAGTCTTAATAATAAGCAAATACTTTATCTTGAAATAGAGGACGAATGGTGGGCATAAGAGAAGGATTTTGGCGATCACAGGAGTCGTATTTGATATCTTGGTCTGTTGAATTTATTGACTTTTATCGTGTTGGATTTTTGTTGGTACCCCCTATTGTGCCCCCAAATGATTTTGCTTGTGGGGTTTGGGGACATCCTGAGCTACTTTTTAGGCTCTGTTTTCCACTGTAACAAAGCGGCGATATCTTTCTCACCTTCGGCTTCTTTTAAGCGCCGTTGTTGTTCAGCAAACTGACTGTATTCCGCCTGCGCTTTTTCATCGGCCATTTTCTTACTGACTTTACCTGCCCCTTGCAAAACCTCACGGTCGTTAAATTGCAGGAACTGATCCAGCTTATCCTGCCAGTCGCGTAAAAAGACCTGTTGACGACGACGGGCCTGATCTTCGGCGAAATCCAGCCACATGTTAACTACGCGGTTAAGCTCGCTGACTTCATCCTGAGTGAGATAATTTTTTGCCACCGTCACGTCACATTTGCGCACCTCTTCACCTTTATAGCTGGTCAGCCCCATATGCGGCTGGCAGGCGTCAGCACGCTGATGAATGAGTTCAGCGGCGGTATACCCGGTACAGGCAAAATGTAACTTGTTCTGGATGGTTTGAAAAAACTGCGTGGTTTCTTTGAGGGACGGTTGATAATCGGCGGCCAGAGCAAAGATCTCGCGTACCCGCAAATAAACCCGACGTTCGCTGGCGCGGATATCGCGGATACGCTCCAGCATCTCATCGAAATAGTCGGGTACAGCCGATGAACCCACGGGCGGATTTTTCAGGCGCTCATCGTCCATCACAAAACCTTTGATCAGGTATTCCTGGAGCGTCTGGGTTGCCCACTGGCGGAACTGCGTGCCGCGCGGGGAGCGAACGCGGTAGCCGACAGCAAGGATGACAGGCAGGCTGTAGTGAAGCCTGTTGCGGCTTACCTGACGGCCACCTTCCTGTTGAACTTGTAAGTAAGACTTACAGGTTGCGTTTTGCTCAAGTTCGCCTTCTTCATAGATCGCTTTAATGTGCTGTGTAACGGCCTGGGGAGTGATCTGATAAAGGTTTGCGATGATTGCCTGAGGGAGCCATAGCGTCTCTTGCTCAAAGCGGCATTCAACGCGTACTTCACCGTCATCGCTGGCAAACATAATGAATTCACCTGCCGGGGATTGGGTTAAGTATTTATCTTCCATGCCGCCTCCGCTTATATCTGACTCGCGATGCTGTAATCCGCTTAGTATGCCAGAAATTCCTGGTGAAGCTCATTACGCAGATAGCGTTTATTTTGCGGGTAGCGCCCCTGGATAGTGTTTCACCACGATATCGTTCATCTTCTCTACCAGATCCAGACGCTTGAACGTAATATGCCCGCTGCCTTTCTGAAAGTAGTGGATAGAGAATAAATCATCCTCAAAAACCTGCTGATGCGGGTTATCACGAATGAAGTCCATCAGTCGGATAGTCACATCGTATCGGTTATCGGGAATGGTTTTACCATCCAGCAGGTAGAGCATCCGTTCCAGATCGGCGAGCTGGTCGCGTCGCCAGCCCCAGTTCAGGCTGTAGCCCCATCGGTCATGCTTCACCAGATTGTTGACGATAATCTTCTTGCCGAAATAACAAGGATTATTGGTTTTGTACTCCTGGCTTAACCCCTTAAATACATTGATAATCCCACGTTCGAAAACATCCCGTTCCTTGACCGGAGGTTGTGGCTCGACACCCATCACACTTTGTAGCACGTCGTTACTCGGCTCGCCGTAGGTCGCTCCGAACGGCATCAACGCTTTCCCGTTGCCATTCTCATCCTGCTCAAGCAGACGAATGGATTCGCGTTTTACCGTACTGAGCACCTGCGGGCTATGGGTCGTGACAATAAATTGGATCTGTGGAAATGCGCTGCGCAAAGACTGGATAATTTGCTGCTGCCAGGCCGGGTGCAGGAACATGTCAACTTCATCAATCAGCACTATCCCCTGAGTTTTTAAGGCGGCTTCATCGTGTAAATGTGGGTTGAGTTTGACACAGCGAAATGCGATATCCGCAACCATCGCAACCGCATTACGCAGGCCGTCGCTGAGCTGGGATAAAGGGATTTTGCCGTGCTGTGGATGGTTCATCACCAGTTGCTGGTTATGGCTGAAACTGTATTCCAGATCGCGCCATCCCGTTACATCTTTTGTCAGACAGTTAATTGCCTGCTGAATAACCTCAATGGATTCTTTTATTTTATCAACGCGAATCCCTTCGGCGATATCAACTGCGGAGTTTTCCAGTAACCTAATCTGGAACTCACGATAGCTAAGCCATAACCAGTTATACCACTGCTCGAATTGTTTATAATTTGAGGTAGCTGAAAGGCAATTATCGTAGCCCGTTAACCGTGAATATGATCTGACAATATCGTATACCAGTTTGCCAGGCTCCGTTGGCTCATATTGTCTTTCCTGATACCACAATCGAGCCGTGCCAAGATAAAGCATTAACGGAAGATCAACATATTGTTTGTTGTTTTCGTCGCGCACATGCTTTTGAAGCCGTTCACCCCAGCGGGTAAGCTGCGCCGCCGTCTTATCTTCATGCGGCGGCTGTTCTCCTCGCTTGTCGAGCATCCAGGTTGCCGTCTTTCCACTTTCCCATTCCCCGGTAGCCGTAATCATGGCCGGAGATGACATTTCCATGTTCAACGCTTCGGGGCGGAAAACCAGACGTACATCTTCGGTACGGATCGCTAGTGATTTATCTTTCACGTAGAGGCTGGCATCAAAACCACGAATGAAGGGGAACAGCGCCAGGCGTACCGCATCCAGCACTGTCGTCTTGCCCGCGCCGTTCGGTGCAACCAGAATCGTAATGTGCTCATCAAAAGTAATATCGAGCTGTCTAAAGCAACGAAAGTTAAGCAGTGAAAGTTTGTCGATTCTCATTACACCAGCCCCACCTGTTTTTATGTTTTAGTATAATAACATTTATTGCACGCTTTAAACGGGCATGGGTTACGTCTTTTATCACGTTTTAACTATTTATCCTCTTGATTAACATGGTTTTTTAAGGAATTAATAAAATCCTTTCCTGTCGTGTCCGTAGAGTATCGACAGCCTGGAGATAAGGTGACTGTTGCTGATAACCATATTCTTTGCGATCGATACGAAATCGCTCATGTTTTTTCTTCAGAAAGTTACGGCATCGACAAACGTAGCGCCTGCGTTGATAAACGTAAGGCTATAGTGCCGTTCAAGTAGATGAGTAAGCTGCGACGTTACTGCTCGTATGAACACCATCCACCCTTATGATGTGAGCCCGTACCCCCATGTGGATGTTGACCCTTTGGGCAGGCAAGCGCACCGGATGATGCCGTGACGGTAATAAAAGCGATAATCACCGCTGTAAATAATCTCTTCATATATAACTCACATTAATAAATTAGAACATATTACTACCTACTACAGAATACGCATACTTGATACGGAATTTGGGGATAATATAACGCGTACTTTAGTTTAAATTCTATCCTTCATGTGGCATAGGTTATCAGGATAGGTTTTCGTTATGAATTTTATCTGAGATATTAAAGCAACATATTGGGGGGAATATGAGTTATAAATATGTTGGTAAGCATGGCTGTGATGTTGCATTGCGGATGGGCTATAAAGAATGCCCCGATGAAAATGCTTATGGTGATGCCTATTATATCAAAGATGGGTTAAAATGGATATTTAATATAACAGGCTTAAAAAAACGGCTTGGCGTATACAGCGACGACGATCTCCGTAAACAGAACTATGATGTAGATACCTATTATCGAGTTGAAAACCAACAGGAAGAAAGTGCAGATGATGAAATGCAATCGCTATACCATAATTTAGCGGTAGAAGAAGGAGAACCCGTGTATCTGGAGGAAGGCATGTATCTTTATCCGGATGGCTCTATACGTTGATCTCATAATTTTGGCCTGGCGTACTTTTATCCCTTCTTTGCGGACGATATCCCACGATAAATGGACGTTCGGTTTTAGCAATCGGTAAATGGTGATTAATAAAATAATATTCCACTTTCTCTCTCCACCTTTCCTTTCGTATTATATGCAAGAACTGGTCTTAATAATAAGCACATACTTTGTCCCGAAATAGAGGACGAATGGTGGACATGAGAGAAGGATTTTGGCGGAAGATCACAGGAGTCGAACCTGCCCGGGACCGCTGGCGGCCCCAACTGGATTTGAAGTCCAGCCGCCTCACCGGAGACGACGATCTTCCGCGCCTCGATTGCTACATGGAGGCGCGCGCATTATAGCTACTTCCTGGCGTTTCCACATCCCCTCCCGTGCTTTTTTAACTTCCCTTTCCTTCTGCCATGATCGGTTTCATATAAATCCCCATAAAATCCATTAGTTACATTTCATCATACTTTTTGACGCTACCCTGATCACAGAAAACAAGAATCGTAATTTGATAACCAAATAACGGAATATTCACGCTCGCAGGGAAGGTTTACAAAAACGGTAACCGGTATCAGTGAGCGTTGTGAGCGTTAAGGATGCGTAATGAAAAGTGAGATTCTCTCCGTTAAGGAGAAGATTGGCTATGGTATGGGCGATGCCGCCAGCCACATCATCTTCGATAACGTCATGTTATATATGATGTTCTTCTATACCGATATTTTCGGTATTCCCGCTGGTTTTGTCGGCACCATGTTTTTACTGGCACGTGCGCTTGATGCCATCTCCGACCCTTGCATGGGCCTGCTGGCCGACCGTACCCGCTCTCGCTGGGGCAAATTCCGACCCTGGGTGCTGTTTGGCGCGTTGCCGTTTGGTATCGTTTGTGTGCTGGCTTATAGCACGCCGGATCTCAGTCTGAACGGCAAAATGATTTATGCCGCCCTCACCTACACGTTGCTCACCCTTCTGTATACTGTGGTCAACATCCCTTACTGCGCGTTGGGTGGTGTAATAACCAATGACCCAACGCAGCGTATCTCCCTGCAATCCTGGCGCTTTGTGCTGGCAACGGCGGGCGGAATGCTCTCTACCGTACTGATGATGCCTCTGGTGAAACTGATTGGCGGCGAGAATAAGGCGCTGGGCTTCCAGGGGGGGATTGCGGTGCTCTCAGTGGTGGCGTTCCTGATGCTGGCGTTCTGCTTCTTTACCACCAAAGAGCGCGTTGAAGCGCCTGCTACCCATACCTCCATGCGTGAAGACCTGCGTGATATCTGGCACAACGACCAGTGGCGCATAGTCGGCCTGCTCACCATCCTGAATATTCTGGCGGTATGCGTGCGCGGCGGAGCGATGATGTATTACGTCACCTGGATATTGGGCAAGCCGGGCGTGTTTGTCGCCTTCCTCACCACCTATTGCGTCGGCAACCTGATTGGCTCGGCGCTGGCAAAACCGTTGACCGACTGGAAATGCAAAGTGAGCATTTTCTGGTGGACCAATGCTTTACTCGCAGTAATCAGCGTGGCGATGTTCTTCGTACCGATGCACGCCACGATCGCTATGTTCGTCTTTATCTTTGTGATTGGCGTATTGCACCAGTTAGTCACGCCTATCCAGTGGGTGATGATGTCTGACACCGTCGACTACGGCGAATGGTGTAACGGCAAACGCCTGACGGGGATCAGTTTTGCCGGCACGTTGTTCGTGCTGAAACTGGGTCTTGCCCTCGGCGGGGCGCTGATTGGCTGGATGCTGGCAGGCGGCGGTTACGACGCGGCGGCGAAAACGCAAAACAGCGCCACGATCAGCATCATCATCGCTCTGTTCACTATCGTCCCGGCCATCTGTTATCTGCTGAGCGCCGCGATCGCTAAACGCTACTACACCCTGAAAAGCCCGTTCCTGAAAACCATTCTGGAACAACTGGCGCAGGGCGCACACCGCAACGAACAAGAATTTACCCATAAAGAATTGCAAAACTAAAGGAACAGACTATGAAAATTAGCGACGGAAACTGGCTGATCCAGCCTGGCCTTAATTTGATTCACCCGGTTCAGGTGTTCGACGTTGAACAGCACGGGAATGAGATGGTGATCTATGCCGCGCCGCGCGATGTCCGCGAACGAACCTGGCAACTGGATACCCCGTTGTTTACCCTGCGCTTTTTCTCGCCGCAGGAAGGCGTGATAGGTGTACGGATGGAACACTTCCAGGGCGCTTTGGATAACGGCCCACATTATCCGCTCAATGTCTTGCAAGATATCAACGTAGAGATGCAGAACAACGCTGAATTTGCCGAACTCAAGAGCGGCAGCCTGAGCGTGCGCGTCACCAAAGGCGAGCTCTGGTCTCTGGATTTTCTGCGTAACGGTGTACGTATCACCGGTAGTCAGTTGAAAAATAACGGCTATGTGCAGGACACCAATAGCGGGCGCAACTACATGTTCGAGCGTCTGGATCTCGGCGTGGGCGAAACCGTCTACGGGCTGGGCGAGCGCTTTACCGCGCTGGTGCGCAACGGTCAGACGGTGGAGACCTGGAACCGCGACGGCGGCACCAGCACCGAGCAATCGTACAAGAATATCCCGTTCTATATCACCAACCGTGGCTACGGTGTGCTGGTGAATCATCCGCAGTGCGTGTCGTTTGAAATTGGCTCCGAGAAAGTCTCCAAAGTTCAGTTCAGCGTCGAGAGCGAGTATCTGGAATACTTCGTCATCGACGGCCCGACCCCGAAAGACGTGCTGAACCGCTATACCCAATTTACGGGGCGTCCGGCGCTGCCGCCCGCCTGGTCGTTTGGTCTGTGGCTGACCACCTCATTTACCACCAACTACGACGAAGCGACCGTTAACAGCTTTATCGACGGTATGGCCGAGCGCAATCTACCGCTGCACGTCTTCCACTTCGACTGTTTCTGGATGAAAGCTTTTCAGTGGTGCGATTTTGAATGGGACCCGGTGACTTTCCCCGATCCGAAAGGGATGATTCGCCGCCTGAAAGCGAAAGGGCTGAAAGTCTGCGTGTGGATTAACCCCTACATCGGCCAGAAATCCCCGGTCTTCCAGGAGCTAAAAGAGAAAGGGTATTTGCTTAAACGCCCGGACGGCTCCTTGTGGCAGTGGGATAAATGGCAGCCGGGACTGGCGATTTACGACTTCACCAACCCGCAAGCCTGCGAATGGTATGCCGACAAGCTGAAGGGCCTGGTGGAGATGGGAGTGGACTGCTTCAAAACTGACTTCGGCGAACGCATTCCAACGGATGTGCAGTGGTTTGATGGTTCAGATCCACAGAAAATGCACAACCATTATGCCTACATCTACAACGAACTGGTGTGGAACGTGCTGAAAGAGACCGTGGGCGTTGAAGAGGCGGTGCTGTTCGCCCGTTCCGCCTCGGTGGGCGCACAACAGTTCCCGGTGCACTGGGGCGGCGACTGCTACGCCAACTACGAATCGATGGCGGAAAGCCTGCGCGGCGGGCTGTCCATCGGCCTGTCAGGGTTTGGCTTCTGGAGCCATGATATTGGCGGGTTCGAGAATACCGCCCCGGCGCATGTCTACAAGCGTTGGTGCGCATTCGGCTTGCTCTCCAGCCACAGCCGCCTGCACGGTAGCAAATCCTACCGGGTTCCGTGGGCCTATGACGACGAGTCCTGTGACGTGGTGCGCTTCTTCACCGAACAGAAGTGCCGGATGATGCCGTATCTGTATCGGGAAGCGGCGCGCGCCAACGAAGCCGGTACGCCAATGATGCGGGCGATGATGCTGGAATTCCCGGACGATCCGGCGTGTGATTATCTTGATCGCCAGTACATGCTGGGAGATGCGGTCATGGTAGCGCCGGTATTTAGTGAAGCGGGCGACGTGGAGTTCTACCTGCCAGAAGGTCGCTGGACGCACCTGTGGCGCAACGATGAAGTGCAGGGCAGCCGCTGGCATAAACAGCAGCATGGCTTCCTGAGCCTGCCAGTGTACGTGCGTGACAATACACTACTGGCGCTGGGCAACAATAGCCAGAAGCCCGATTACGCCTGGCATGAGGGTACGGCCTTCCAGTTATTCCATCTGGATGACGGCTGCGAAGCGGTCTGCGAAGTCCCTGCTACGGATGGTTCGACAATCTTTACGCTGCAGGCGAAACGCACAGGCAATACCATTACGGTGAGCGGCGAAGGCGAGGCGCGCAACTGGACGCTGTGTCTGCGTAATATTACGCAGATTAGCGGTACCAAATGCGGTTCATATGCGGGAAGTGAACTGGGCGTAGTGGTCACCCCGCAGGGACATGAAGTGGTGATTACGCTTTAAATCTGAATCGCCGGATGGCGCCGTGAGCTGCGCTTATCCGGCCTACAGATGAGCAAGAACCGTAAGCCCGGTAAGCGCCATCGCCACCGGGCAAGCCCTCAATTACAGCGCTGGCTCCGTTGACGTAACTTCCCCGCCGGACACCACGCCCGCTTGCATCGTCTGTGTTATCTGCTGCTTTTGTGCGTTGACCGCGTGTAATTGCCCGTTTACCGTCGGTTTCAACGGCGCATCGGCCTGAATATTGCCGCTGGTCGTGAGCTGAATATTGCCATCGCCAGCAATCGGTAATGCCGGCCAGCCCCACTGTTGTAGCACATCCATTGGTACGCCGCGTCCGTTCAGGCTGATTTGCGTCTGACGCTCCGGCAGTTGCGATACGCTGGCAGTGGCTTCCAGTATCCCTTTTCCAGTAAACGCGCTCAGATCGCTGATGTTGACCGTGCTGGCATTAGCCGTCAACGACAGCGACGGGCGGCGCACGTCCACACGGTTAAAGGTTGCCGCTGCGGCGTTGAGGGTCGCATTGCCGCTCCAGACGCCCCATTGATGATGTTGTACCAGCCCCAGGTTTGCGCCGTAGCCGTCCAGAGCGGTGATTTGCCACGGGAAGGCTGGGTCGATATCGATCACCAGATTGCGGCTGGCGCTGAATTTTTTCAGCGTCAGGCTGTTCAACCAGTCGGGCAGCGGCTTCATCCATAACTGCTTCCAGTTTTCCGGCAGCGTATACTCCAGCCCGGCGATAGCGGTATCGTCCAGAATAAGCGCTTTGCCTTCGCGTAACCAGGCGCCGGAGGTTCTGACCATACCGCCTTCCCAGCGGGTGGTGAACTGGCGTAGCGCAACGCCCTGTGGTGAAAATTCGGCGTTCAGGATTGGATCGAGCAAGTGCAGCGAGCCGTAAATAAACTCGCTGGCGTTCATCGATAATTTACCTTCCTGACTTTGCCAGTCTTCTTTGTGCAGAGTCAGATTGCGCAAACTCAGGTCAAGATCGGTGACTGCCCAGTCTGGCCCTTGCAGGCTGGAGTCCGTCACTTCAAGACGACCAATCTGCAAAGATGGAACCGTAGTAAGCGGCGCGAAAAACTCGCTCAGGGATTTATCGCTTTGTAACCGAATATCATTCAGCCGCAGATTTTCAACGACCCAACTACCGTCAGCGTTACGCCGGGCGACGCCGGTTAACGCTCCGCGCGCCATATCGGCGCCGACGGTGTTTAACATCACCTGATTATGGTCGATACTGCCTTCAATAAGCACATTCGTGGCGGGAACGTCGTTTAACGTCAGCGAACCGGCGCTCAGTTGGATCTGGGCTTTATTGCCCAATACCCGACCGGCTTCGGGGCGCCAGGGCATAACGCCGCCGTTAACGCGCTGGGCGCTCAACCGCCATTCGCTACCGGGACTATTGAGCGCCATATTGCGAAGTTGCAGGCGGTCGGCCTCAAACGGGAAAGGGGCGGTTTGCACTGAAATATTCAGCGTGCCGTCCTGTAACAGAATCGTGTCGACATGCAGCGGCGCGGTTAACTGGCGAATGCTCAGACCGATATCTACGGTTTTCGCGACCAGGGTAGCAGGCTGACCATCACGACCAAAGGTCACATTCTCCAGTAAAAGATGGGATGGGGCGGAAAAACGATGATCCATCACGTCGAATGTGAGGTGATAACCGCTGTTCTCTGATACCCAGTTGCTGACATGATCTGCGCCCCAGCGCGTTTGCAGCAGAAAATAAAAGCCGAAAATCACCACTAAACAGGCGATCAGCACGTAGAGAAGCAACCTCCCAATCAATTTCATGGTCTTCCATCCCGTGAAATGCACATAGGGGATTTATGCACGATTTGCGTGCAATCCTCAAGACAGGAATGGTGAAAGAGCGTTACAGCAGCGGCGAATCGTGTCGCCGCCGCAGGGTTTTTACGGTTTTTCCGGCGGGAGAATCAGGTTCAGCACGATAGCCGTGATGCCACCAGCGGCAATTCCGGATGAGAGCAGATTTTTCACCCATTCCGGCGCGAACTGCAGGATCTGCGGCTGTTGCGAGACGCCAAGACCCACGGCCAGCGACAGGGCGATAATCAGAATCGCGCGGCGGTTCAGCGGCTCACGCGAGACAATACGCACCCCGGAGGCGGCAATGGTGCCGAACATCACTAACGTAGCACCGCCGAGCACCGGTTCCGGGATATGCTGCACAAAACCGCTTACCGCCGGGAACAGGCCGAGCACAATCAGCATCAGCGCGACGACAAATCCCACATAGCGACTGGCGACGCCGGTCAACTGAATTACGCCGTTGTTCTGACCGAAACAGGAATTCGGGAACGTATTAAATACCGCTGAAACAAATGAGTTCAGGCCGTTAGCCAGTACGCCGCCCTTTAGCCGTTTCATGTACAAGGGGCCGGATACCGGCTGCTCGGAGACATCAGAGGTAGCGGTGATGTCGCCGATGGTCTCCAGCGACGTAATCATAAAGACCAGCATCAACGGCAGTAACAGGTTCCAGTCAATGCCCAGACCATAATACAGCGGGGTCGGCACCATCAGGATGTCCTGTGAGACCGGCGCGTTATTCTCAGGCAACATGCCCATAAACCAGGCCAAAAGATAGCCAGCCGCCATGGCAATAACCAAAGAAGCCACGCGCAGGTAGGGATTACGCTGCCGATTCAGCAGGATAATAATGGCCAGGACGACGCCGGCCAGCAGCAGGTTTTTCGGTGCGCCAAAGGTGTTGTCGCTCATGGCGGCATAGCCGCCGCCGATGGAGGTTAGCCCCACCTGAATCAGCGACAGGCCAATAATCATCACCACGACGCCGGAGACTAACGGCGTGATAATCCGGCGCGCCAGATGTAGAATGCGAGAAAGCACCATCTCGGTGCAGCTTGCCAGCATCAGCGTGCCGAACAGCGCCGCCATCATCGTCGGGACGTCCGCGCCGCCGGTTTTCAGCGCGGTACCGCCCATAATCAGCGGGGCGACAAAGTTAAAACTGGTTCCCTGGATGGATAACAGCCCCGATCCTACCGGCCCCCACGCTTTGATTTGAATAACAGAGGCTACGCCGGAGGCGAACAGCGACATGCTGATAATGTGCTGCGTATCCTGCGCCGGTAAACCCAACGCCTGGCAGATTAACAGCGCTGGCGTGATTACCGCGACAAACATGGCCAGCAGATGCTGACAAGCGGCAAAAAGGGTTTGAGGGAGCGGCGGGCGATCTTCAAGACGGTAAATTAATTCGCTGTTTTGCGTCTGCGCAACCGGTTGCGCATCTGCCGGCTCGATGGCGTTAACGGACATCAGGGACATTCTCGTGGTGGAAAAGCGGTGATTTTATCTGACCAGGTGGTAAAAGCAAACGATTGCGAGCGAATATTCTTAATATTTAAAAAAGATAAATGCACCTTTTTATATAACTTTTTGCCTTTTTCTGCTTAAAATCCATGCCGAAGACTCGCAAAGAGCTAAAAAACTGACTCAGGAAATGATTTGTGCGCACATGTCACAGCGCACTACAGGAGCTTTAAATGTTTGAACTCGATACCTTATCGACCCTTGTCGCCGCCACGCTGGTGCTGCTACTGGGTCGCAAGCTGGTCCAGTCCGTCTCCTTACTGAAGAAATATACGATTCCGGAACCGGTGGCGGGGGGGTTACTGGTCGCGGTTGCGCTGCTGGTGCTGAAAAAAAGCGTCGGTTGGGAGGTCAACTTTGATATGACCCTGCGCGATCCGTTGATGCTGGCGTTTTTCGCGACGATCGGTCTTAACGCTAACCTGGCCAGCCTGCGCAAGGGGGGACGCGTTGTTGGCGTCTTCCTGGTCGTCGTGGTCGGATTACTGCTGATGCAGAATGCCATCGGTATCGGCATGGCGAGTCTGCTGGGGCTGGACCCGTTAATGGGGCTGATTGCCGGGTCAATTACGCTGTCCGGCGGACACGGTACCGGCGCGGCGTGGAGTAAACTGTTTGTCGAACGTTATGGTTTTGCCAATGCCACCGAAGTTGCGATGGCATGTGCAACCTTTGGCCTGGTGCTGGGCGGGTTGATTGGCGGCCCGGTAGCGCGTTATCTGGTGAAACACTCCACCACGCCGGATGGAATGCCTGACGATCAGGCCGTGCCGACAGCCTTTGAAAAGCCGGATGTGGGCCGTATGATCACCTCTCTGGTGCTAATCGAAACCATCGCCTTGATTGCTATCTGTCTGACCGTGGGCAAAATCGTAGCGCAGCTACTGGCGGGAACGGTGCTTGAACTGCCGGTCTTCGTTTGTGTGCTATTTGTTGGGGTGATCCTCAGCAATGGCCTGGCGCTGGTGGGTTTTTATCGCGTATTTGAGCGTGCTGTTTCGGTGCTGGGGAACGTGAGTCTGTCACTGTTCCTGGCAATGGCGCTGATGAGCCTGAAGCTGTGGGAACTGGCGTCGCTGGCGCTGCCGATGCTGGCGATTCTGGTGGTACAGACCATCTTCATGGCGCTGTACGCGATCTTCGTCACCTGGCGCATGATGGGGAAAAACTACGATGCGGCGGTGCTGGCGGCGGGTCACTGTGGTTTTGGCCTGGGCGCAACGCCGACTGCCATTGCTAATATGCAGGCGATTACCGACCGTTTTGGCCCCTCGCATATGGCGTTCCTGGTGGTGCCGATGGTCGGCGCGTTCTTTATCGATATCGTCAATGCGTTGGTAATCAAGCTGTACCTGCTGTTACCGATTTTCGCGCAATAATAGTTTGTACGGCGGCATTAAAGCCGCCGTGCTCACTAGGCGTTGGAATAACGTTCGGTTTCCGGCATCCAGCGCTCAATCAGCGCTTGTGCCTGCTGCGGATAACGTTCGTGAATATGACGGGCAATACGCTGAACTTCGGGGATCATGGCTTGATCGCGCAGCAAATCAGCTACTTTAAATTCGGCGTTCCCCGTCTGGCGGGTGCCCAGTAATTCCCCCGGGCCGCGAATCTCTAAATCTTTTTGCGCAATCACAAAGCCGTCGTTGCTGTCGCGCAATACCTGTAAACGCTTCTGCGCCGTTTTCGACAACGGCGATTTATAGAGCAGCACGCAGTGCGACGCGACCGCGCCACGGCCAACGCGTCCTCTGAGCTGGTGTAACTGCGCCAGGCCCAGTCGCTCCGGGTTTTCAATAATCATCAGGCTGGCGTTAGGAACATCGACCCCCACCTCAATCACCGTAGTGGCGACCAGCAGATGCAGTTCACCCTGCTTAAAGGCCTGCATCACCGCCTGTTTTTCGGCGGGCTTCATGCGGCCGTGTACCAGGCCAATATTTAACTCCGGTAACGCCAGCTTGAGCTCCTCCCGGGTGGCTTCCGCCGCCTGCGCTTCCAGCAGGTCGGACTCTTCAATCAGCGTACAGACCCAGTAGGCCTGACGGCCTTCGGTTGTGCAGGCGTTGCGCACACGATCAATGATTTCATGGCGACGGGTATCCGGAATCGCAACGGTAGTGACAGGGGTACGGCCCGGCGGTAGCTCGTCAATCACCGAGGTATCGAGATCGGCGTAGGCAGTCATCGCCAGGGTGCGCGGAATGGGCGTTGCGGTCATAATCAACTGATGCGGATGAAAGCCCTGCTGCTGGCCTTTTTCCCACAATGCCAGCCGCTGGTGGACGCCAAAGCGGTGCTGCTCATCGATAATGACCAGCGCCAGGCCGTTGAACTGCACCTGTTCCTGAAAGATAGCGTGGGTGCCGACAATCATCTGCACCTGACCGCTGGCAATAGCCTCTTGCTGCGCCTGGCGTGCTTTACCTTTTTGCTTACCGGCCAGCCAACCCACTTCAACGCCCAACGGTTCGAACCAGTTGCGGAAATTATTTGCGTGCTGTTCAGCCAGCAATTCGGTCGGTGCCATCAGCGCCACCTGCTTACCATGAGCGATGGCGCGTAGCGCCGCCAGGGCGGCAACCAGCGTTTTCCCTGAACCGACGTCGCCCTGAACCAGACGCATCATCGGCACATCCAGCGCCATATCACGTTCGATCTCTGCCACCACCCGCGCCTGCGCGCTGGTGGGTTTAAACGGCAACGACGCTAACAGTTGCTGCTTTAAGGTATCGTTTGTACTTAGCGGCTGGGCGTGATAGCGCTGCGCGCCTGCGCGAAGCGCCAGCATACTGAGATTATGCGCCAGTAGCTCTTCAAGAATAAGCCGCCGCTGCGCCGGGTGTTTGCCGGTTTCTAAATCGGCGAGCTGGAGTGTCGGCGGCGGGCGATGCAATGTACGTAGCGCTTTCGGCAGGCTCATCATACCCTGCGCCAGTTCCGGCGGCAGTAGTTCGGCAATGGCGCAGGTGTCGAGCAACTCCAGCGCCTGATCGGTAAGCTTGCGCAGTGTCGCTTGCTTCACGCCCTCGGTGGTCGGATAGACGGGGGTGAGCGTTTCCTGAAGTTCCGGCGTGCTGAGATCGCCCTGCAGGCGATATTCCGGATGGATCATCTCTGCGCCATACTTGCCGCGCTTCGCTTCCCCGTAGGCCAGCACACGCCGCCCCGTCGCCAGGCTGTTTTTCATCGCCGCGTTAAAATTGAAAAAGCGCATGGTAAGAATGCCGGAACCGTCGCTAATCTGGCAGGTCATCATCCGACGACCGCCGAAAGTGATATTGCAGTTCAGCACTTCACCTTCAACGGTGGCGTAGATGCCAGGCAGCAGTTCGCCAATGGGGTAGAGATGGGTACGGTCTTCGTAACGCAGAGGAAGATGTAATAGCAAATCCTGGACGGTATGCAGGCCAATTTTCGCCAGTTTACTGCTTTGCGCTGCGCCGACACCTGTCAGGGAATTGAGCGGAACAGCGTCTAACAAGCGGCCTGACATGGTGATTACCCTGCCGCCTGCATCGTCGCCCACCAGTCAGCATCGGCGTCTATTTCGCCCTGCTGATTGACGCGAGGATAAGGCAAACCTTTACGTTTAGCGACTTTCGCCAGCACCGGATAACCACCCTCAAACAGCAGGCGCTGCTGTTCATCTTCCGGCAACATGCTATTTTCACGCAGATACATGCCCGCGTTCTGTCGCTGGCGCTGGGCTTCATAAAGAATGAGCGCGGAGGCGACGGAAACATTCAGCGACTGTACCATGCCGATCATCGGAATGATGATGTCCCGATCCGCCAGGTCTAATGCTTCCTGAGTAATACCGGTTTTCTCCTGACCCATCAGAATACAGGTCGGGCGCGTGTAATCAATCTCGCGAAAGTCTACGGCCTTATCAGAAAGATGGGTTGCCAGAATCTGCATTCCCCGTCCTTTCAAATGGGCTACCGCATCGCCAATGGTACGGTGAGTTTTCACCTGTACCCAACTGTTGCTGCCCGCCGCCGCGGAAGCCATGGTGCGCATCCGGCTACCAGGCCAGATGGCATGGACTTCATGGACACCAACGGCATCTGCGGTACGAATGATTGCAGAAACGTTATGAGGTTTGTGGACTTGCTCCATGCAGACCGTGAGATCAGGCTGACGCCTGGCGAGCATTTCGCATATACGCGCATAACGTTTTGGATTCATAGCGCTAGTTTCGGTTACGGGTGACTTTAATAACGTCTGGCATCACGCGGATTTTGCGCATGATATTCGCCAGATGTACGCGATCGCGTGCGGTAAGGCGAATAAAGGTACTATAGACGCGACCATCTTTCTCTTCAGTATTCAGGCTTTGAATATTGGAGGTGGTGGTATTAATCGCTGCCGTCAGGTTAGCCAGCGCGCCCTGATGGTTAAACATTTCCACCTTGATTTCGGTAATGAATTCCTGCTCCGTCTCTTTGTCCCATTCGACCGCCATAAATTTCTCTGGCTCTTTCTGGTATCCACGGATATTACGGCAGGATTCATGGTGGATCACCAGTCCTTTACCTGGGCTGACGTGAGCGATGATTGGGTCGCCTGGGATCGGACGACAACACTTCGCAAAGGTGATAAGCACGCCATCCGCGCCTTTAATCGGCAGGTGGCCGTGATTCGATTGCGCAACGGTCGGCACCACGGCTTCGCCTTGCTGCAGATTTTTCGCGACCACTACGCTCATCGCGTTGCCGAGACCGATTTCCGCCAGCAGATCGTCAAGCGTTGCCAGCTTCATACGATCCAACTCGCGCTGAATATTTTCCTGCGGAATTTCCGCCAGCTTACGACTACCGCCTAAAGCATGGTTAAGCAGACGACGGCCCAGGCTTACGGAGTCATCACGTTTGAGGTTTTTCAGCAACTGACGAATTTTAGCGCGCGCTTTAGAGCTGACGACAAAGTTCAGCCAGGCGGCGTTGGGACGCGCGCCTGGCGCGGTAATAATTTCGACGGTCTGACCGCTGCTAAGCGGCTGCGACAGCGGATAAGGCTGCCGGTCGACACGCGCGCCGACGCAGGCGTGGCCGATGTCGGTATGCACTGCATAGGCAAAATCCACCGGCGTAGCGCCAGCGGGCAGTTCGACAATGCGTCCTTCCGGGGTGAAAACGTAAATCTCATCCGGGAAGAGATCGGATTTTACGCTTTCGATAAATTCAAACGAACTACCGGCGCTCTGTTGTAGCTCCAGCAGGCTCTGCATCCAGCGCTGGGCGCGGATCTGCGCCGTGGTGCTGGTCTCACCGTGTTCTTTATACGCCCAGTGCGCCGCGACCCCCATTTCCGCCATCTGATCCATGTCTTCGGTACGGATCTGGACTTCAACAGGAACGCCGTGCGGGCCGATCATCGAGGTGTGCAAAGACTGATAGCCGTTCGCTTTGGGAATGGCAATATAGTCTTTCACGCGTCCCGGACGCGGCTTATAGAGACTGTGCATCTGACCGAGTACGCGATAGCAAGTATCGGAGTCATGAACGATCACGCGGAAAGCGTAAATGTCCATGATCGAGTGAAAACGCTGCTCTTTGAGCACCATTTTACAGTAGATCGAGTAAAGATGTTTTTCGCGACCGCTAACGCGACACGGAATTCCCGCCTCTTGCAAGCGTCCTTCGATTTCAGAGAGGATTTTTTGGATCATCTCTTTACGGTTGCCGCGCGCCGCTTTTACCACTTCTTTGATGACGCGGTAACGATTGGGATACAGCGCTTCAAAACCCAGCTCTTCCAGCTCGGTTTTAATGTGATGAATACCTAAACGGTGCGCCAGAGGACTGTAGATTTCGAGGGTTTCACGGGCAATACGACGACGTTTATCCGGGCGTAACGAGCCCAGCGTGCGCATGTTATGGGTACGGTCAGCAAGCTTAATGAGGATGACGCGGATATCCTGCACCATCGCCATAATCATTTTGCGAAAGTTTTCGGCCTGCGCCTCTTTCTTATCGCGGAACTTGAGCTTATCAAGTTTCGACACCCCCTCTACCAGCTCGGCAACGCTTTTACCGAAAAGCTGTTCCATGTCCTGATAGGTGGCGGGGGTATCTTCAATCACGTCATGCAGCAGAGCGGCCATCAGCGTTTCGTAGTCGAGTTTCATCTCGGCCAGAATACAGGCCACCGCTACCGGGTGCGTGATATAGGGTTCACCGCTTGAACGTGTCTGGCCCTCGTGAGCGTCACGTGCAACGAGATACGCCTGCCGAAGACGCTTAATCTGGTCTTCCGGCAGGTAGGTTTGAATCAGTTGATTCAGGCTTTCAAACAGATACAAGGGCGACCCGCTTTGTGATTAACGACGACCTTCAGCAATAGCGGTAACGGCTTGTAATTCAGCGGCTTCCTGCTCTTGCTGTTCCTGGCGCTCGCGGACGTCGAGGATCTGGTTGTTAATCAGACCTTCTTCGATTTCGCGTAGCGCGATAACGGTAGTTTTATCGTTTTCTTCCGGTACCAGCGGATCCTTTCCGCCTACCTGCATCTGACGAGCGCGACGCGCGGCGACCAGTACCAGGTCAAAACGGTTACCAATTTTCTCTACAGCGTCCTGAACAGTTACGCGTGCCATACTTAAAATGCTCCACAGGTGAAGAAATGACTGGGCATGATACTGAAAGTGGGTTCAGTCTGCCAACAATTTGCTGATTAAAGCGTCATGACGCTGCTTTTGGCGGCTCATACGCAGACGTTCAGCGCGAATGATGGTTTTCAAGTCGCTTAACGCGGTATCAAAGTCGTCATTCACAATAAGATAATCATATTCGGCGTAATGGCTCATTTCTGCAACCGCTTGCGCCATTCGTTTGGCAATGACTTCTTCGCTATCTTGCCCGCGGCCGCGTAAACGGCGATCCAATTCGATCTTTGACGGCGGCAAAATAAAAATGCTGCGTGCTTGCGGCATCTTTTCGCGAATTTGCTGGGCGCCCTGCCAGTCGATATCGAGAAAAACATCAACGCCGGTTGCCAGCACTTGCTCAATGGTTTCGCGCGAAGTGCCGTAGTAATTGCCAAACACTTCCGCGTGCTCCAGAAACGCCTCCCTGCCAATCATGGTTTTAAACTCATCATGATTTACAAAGAAATAGTGCTCACCGTGCACTTCACCCGGACGCGGCGCGCGCGTGGTATGTGAAACGGAAACCTGAGTGTCATACAACGGTTGGGTTTTTAATAAAGCCTGAATCAGGCTGGATTTACCCGCGCCACTGGGGGCAGAAACAATATAAAGCGTACCTTGAGCCATGAGTATATTACGTCTGTGATTATCGAAATAGAGCCTTGATACGGGCTTATTATACACATCGCCGTTATGCGACGTAGTCTTTGTCACACTTTTTGCGCCAGATTATTGCATTTTGCGTCCCTTTTTCCGCTTTTATCGCGTCGTTGCAGCAACCCACCAAAAAATCTGGAAAGCGGCTCGGATGATGCATTTTTACCTGTCGGTTTTTATTCACTAAAGCGCTATACCTGCCGGGCAATGTGCGCAGGAGGTCGTGATGAGATTATGGAAAAGCATGGCGTGGGGAATTTTATTGTGGCATTCGCAGAGTGGGGCGCTTTGCCCGACCTGGCCGCCAGCAAGGGCCGCTGAAGAAATCGCCCGTTTACAGCAACAGCTCGCTGACTGGAATGACATCTACTGGAAACAAGGTGTTAGCGCGGTTGACGATAGTGTGTACGACCAGCTCAACGCAAGGCTGGTTCAGTGGCAACGCTGTGTTGGTCAGGATGTTTCATCTACTCCGGTTTCACCGCCGTTAAACGGTACAACAATGCACCCTGTTGCGCACACGGGCGTACGTAAACTCGCGGACCGACAGGCGGTAGAACAGTGGATGCGCGGGCGCAGCGAGCTTTGGGTACAACCAAAAGTGGATGGCGTAGCGGTAACGCTGGTTTATCAAAACGGTAAACTGGCCAGGGTTATCAGCCGGGGTAACGGACTACAAGGTGAGGACTGGACGCCAAAAATTCGCCTGATCCCCTCTATACCGCAGACAACACAAGGCGCGCTTGCTAACGCGGTGCTGCAGGGCGAAATCTTTCTACAGCGCGAGGGGCATATTCAGCAACGGATGGGCGGGATGAATGCGCGCTCGAAAGTCGCAGGAATGTTAATGCGCCAGGATAACGCCTCCGCGCTAAATTCGTTGGGTATTTTTATTTGGGCGTGGCCGGACGGTCCGGCAAATATGCCCGAAAGGTTAAGCCAACTTGCTAAGGCTGGATTCAGTCTGACGAAGAAATATTCCCTGGCGGTAAAAAATGCCAGTGAGGTCGAGCGGGCGCGCCAGTCATGGCTGACGTCAGCGTTGCCCTTTGTAACGGATGGCGTAGTGATACGCATGGCTAAAGAGCCCGCGGCACAATACTGGCGACCCGGGCAGGGCGACTGGCTGGCAGCATGGAAATATCCGCCAGTAGCGCAGGTCGCGCAAGTGAGCGCTATTCAGTTCTCGGTGGGGAAAAGCGGCAAAATTACCGTAGTAGCGTCGCTTGTCCCCGTTATATTGGATGATAAGCGGGTTCAGCGGGTCAATATTGGTTCTGTGAAACGTTGGGAGGCGTGGGATATCGCGCCGGGCGATCAGATCCTGGTGAGTCTGGCCGGGCAAGGCATTCCCCGGCTTGATGAGGTCGTCTGGCGGAGTCGTGAGCGGAGTAAGCCTGTGCCGCCTGATAGCCATTTCAACTCGCTGACCTGCTTTTACGCGTCGGCAACGTGTCAGGAACAGTTTATCTCCAGGCTGGTATGGCTGGGGTCACGGTCGGCGTTGGGTCTGGACGGAATGGGTGAAGCTAGCTGGCGGGCCTTGCATCAGACGCATCGTTTTGAGCATATCTTCTCCTGGCTTGCCCTGACGTCAGCGCAAATAGCCAACACGCCAGGCTTTGCTAAAGGAAAAAGCGAGCAGATATGGCGGCAATTTAACCTGGCGCGCCGACAGTCGTTTACCCGCTGGATCATGGCGATGGATATCCCCTTAACGCAGGCCGCATTACAGGCCAGCGGCGATCGTTCATGGGAGCAGTTATTAATGCGAACAGAGCAACACTGGCGGCAGTTGCCAGCGACGGGCGAGCGTCGTGCCGGGAGAGTTATCGGCTGGCGGGATAATCCGCAGATCAAAACGCTGAGCAGATGGCTGGCTGCTCAGCATATTCCCGGATTTGGGTCTTAGTGCCCTTCATGGCGGTAATAAAATACCGGCAGGCCAAGTTTAAGACGTAGCGCTAATAACCTTGCTGTAAAGCCAAACAGTAACGTAGAGATAACGACGACATCCGGATTCATGACGTAATGTTGTAGCGCAATATAGAGCACCGCCGAGGCGAACGAAATGCCGGCATATAGCTCTTTTTGAAACACCAGTGGAATGCGTTTGCAGAACATATCGCGGAGCACGCCGCCAAAGACGCCGGTAGTGACGGCGGCCACCACGGCGATAATTGGCCCTTCGCCCATATCAAGGGCTATCTGAGCGCCAATAATAGAGAAAACCACCAACCCCAGCGCGTCAAGTACCAGGAAAAGCTTGCGTAAATAGGGCATGACGGGGGCAACAATGGTGGTCAATACAGCGGCAGTCGCCACAATAATGACATATTCGGGATGCTTCACCCAACCCAGCGGATAGTGACCGAGCAGAATGTCGCGAACCGAGCCTCCACCAATGGCGGTGGCGGTAGCAATAATAATTACGCCGAATGTATCCATGCGACGACGACCTGCAGCGAGTGCGCCCGTCATGGCCTCGGCAGTAATGCCAATTAAATAAAGAACGTGCAACAGCATGATTTCCCCCTAATTTACTGGGGGCGAAGATTAACGATTTGTGCGCTGTATCACGATTGAGATTTTCTAAGGCATTACACGATTAATAAATTTTAGTAATGATTTTAAATTTATGATTAATAATTATTTATTATAAATATCAATAAATTGAACGTCATTTTTGTGGTTTATTGTATGCGATGTTTTTCTGTTTTGACTTAGATAAATTACCTGGACGGCGCCCTGGATGCGCCGCCGGTGAGTTATTTCATTATGGCTGCTGTGCGGTAAGTTGTGTGATGAAGCGCTGACGCGAGCGTTCCACATACTGTTGCAAGCCATTGGAATCAAAGAATGCCTGTGTATCGCCGTTACGAAGTTGCTGTCGTTTCTCCAGTAGCCCGAAGCGGTCACCTTTGTTGGCAATAAAGATATCAACATGCTGGGCGGCCAGTGTCTTAAAGCTACTCTGAATATCAGTAACCAGGTCAGGGTAATTTTTGTTGTTAATCAGCAGATAGTCAGGTGTGGCGAGACTATCTGCGTAAATTAGCGTCTTGCCGTTGCGGAGCGTTACGCGCCAGGAGGTTGAGCCGGGTAGATGTCCAGGCGTGAATAGTGCTGTCACGGTTATCCCTCCGAGGCTGATGCTTTCCTGGTTGTGGATAATTTTATCAGTGGTGACGGGCGGGAAGGGGAGCGCATCGCCAAGCGCAAAATCCTGTCGTCCACCCCTCGCCATCTGATCGGCGTTGGGTTGACTGGCGACCAATTGTGCGCCGCTCCACGCTTTCAAACGTGCCATGCCCCCCGCTTGATCCAGCCGCGCATGGCTGTTCAATAGATAGCGTATGTCTGTGAGGCGGAATCCTGCCGCTTCAATATTCGCTTTAATTTGCGGTGCGCTTTCATCCAATCCCGCATCAATAAGAATATGCCCTGCCGGAGTGGTCAGCAGAATAGAAGAGAGATTTTCCGTGCCGACATACCACACGCCTTCTGTGATTTGAAACGGCTTCATAGGCTTAGCCCACGCTTTAAACAGTGATAACGGAGGCGCGGGTGATAACGGTTGTGAAGGATCTAATGCCGCCATGGCAGGAAGTGCTGATGTTGAAAATATACATACAAAGAATAATGCATAGCGATTCATAATGTTCTCCTGATTGAAGCGCCCGCAGTATACCTGGCAGTAATTTAGCCAGGTTCAATAAGAGAGACGTTTAATGAACTTGCTGCAAATGGATATGAATCTGTTAAAAGTACTGTATGTACTGCTGGAGACGAGCTCTACGGGGAAAACGGCGCAAAAGCTGGCTTTGTCGCCTTCTGCGGTAAGTCATGCGCTAATGAGATTGCGCGATGCGCTAAACGATCCGTTGTTTCGACGGGAAGGGAACCGCCAGATTGCTACGCCTTATGCGCAGGCGCTGCGTGACAAATTGGCGCCTGTATTTGTTTCGCTTAATGAGGAGCTGTTTGGCGATAAAGAGAACGGCTCCCGTTGTTTCCGGGTGGTACTTCCTCCCGCATTGAACGCGCTGCTTACGCCCGTTCTCGCAGAGAAAGGTCATCTTCATCAGGCGGTGATCGAGTGCCTTCCTTTTGCCCGCCGACCCTGGCGTGATGAACTGTTGGATAGCTCGGTTGATTTGGTGCTGGCAATTGGCGACCATCAAAAGCAGGTCAGCGCTCTGCATTACGAGCGGGTGGGGACTACGCGTTTGATCGCGGTTTATGGCGCGCCATTGCGTTCACGTCTGGAGAATGCCACAGCGTTGAATTTTGCTGATCTACAGCATTATCAACACATTTACTGTTTGCCGTGGACAAAAGAGAACAATGAACTGGACAGGCAGCAGGCTCGTGCCGGGTTTGAACGTCCGCTGGCGTTTGTTTGTCATGATTACAGTCAACTTGCGCCTGCTGTCCAGTCGGCGCCGCTAATGGCGATTGTACCGCGCCCCTGGTATGAAAATTTATCCGATAAGCGCGGTCTTTTTGTCCTGCCGCTTGCCGGGGAGCAGGCGGAAGGCGCTATTTTTATGCAGTATCGGGCTTCAACGGTAGAGTGGAAGCGACGCCTTATCGACGCTATTCGCCGGAAATTAAAAACGTACTACCGATAAACGCGAGAGCCCGCATAAGGCGGGCTCTGTGACATATTGAGCGCCAGAATTATTCAATATTCTGGATCTGCTCGCGCATTTGCTCGATCAACACTTTTAATTCAATAGCGGAGTTAGTTACATCAGCGTTGATGGATTTGGAGGCCAGGGTGTTCGACTCACGGTTAAATTCTTGCATCATGAAGTCCAGACGGCGACCTACCGCCTCTTTTTTCTTCAGAATGTTGTAAGTCTCTTTGACGTGCGCTTCCAGACGATCCAGCTCTTCCGCCACATCAATGCGCTGCGCCATCATCACCAGCTCTTGCTCCAGACGGTTGTTTTCCAACTGAACCTGAGCATCTTCCAGCTTCGCGACCAGGCGTTCACGCTGCCATTGCAGGATTTCCGGCATATGCGCGCGGACTTTCGCTACTTCGGCGCTGACGCCTTCCAGACGTTGTTCAATCAGCGCTTTCAGCGCCTGGCCTTCCGTTTCGCGCGCGACGATAAAGTCATCCAGCGTACCGTCCAGTGCGGCTAAAATTTCTGCGGCAATCGCGTCCAGATCCTGCTCTTGCGCCGCCATGACACCTGGCCAGCGCAAAATATCAACCGGATTGATTTCCCCTTCGTCGCTCTGCATTTTGACCCAGTTTGCGGCGCTAACTAATTGTTTCGCGAGCTTTTCATTCAGAATAAGCTCGCCTTGCGCGCTGGCATCGGGTTCAAAACGCAGCATACATTCGACTTTGCCACGCGTCAGGCGTGTACGAATGCGTTCGCGCACGACGGGTTCAAGACTACGGAACTGTTCCGGCAGACGAAAGTAAGTTTCCAGATAACGCTGGTTTACCGAGCGCATTTCCCAGGTCGCGCTACCCCATTCACCCTTGATTTCACGCCGGGCGTAGGCGGTCATACTGCGGATCATAGATGTTCCCGTTTTTAAAGGAGAGATGAGGGGATTATAGCTATCCATGCCTTGTCAGGATAGGAATAACCATCGGAAGTCCGTATAATGCGCAGCCACATTCGTTTTAAGCCGGAGATCTCAATATGCGTCCAGCAGGCCGTAGCGCTAATCAGGTGCGTCCCGTAACCCTGACCCGTAACTATACAAAACACGCTGAAGGCTCGGTACTGGTCGAATTTGGAGATACCAAAGTGTTGTGCACCGCCTCCATTGAAGAAGGCGTCCCACGTTTTCTGAAAGGGCAAGGCCAGGGGTGGATCACCGCAGAGTATGGCATGTTGCCTCGCGCTACCCATACCCGTAACGCGCGTGAAGCAGCAAAGGGTAAGCAGGGCGGTCGTACTATGGAAATTCAGCGTTTGATCGCGCGTGCGCTGCGTGCGGCGGTCGATCTGAAAACGCTCGGCGAATTTACCATTACGCTGGACTGCGATGTAATCCAGGCCGATGGCGGTACGCGTACAGCGTCTATTACCGGTGCCTGCGTGGCGTTGGCGGATGCGCTGAATAAATTGGTTGCCAACGGTAAGCTGAAAACCAACCCGATGAAAGGCATGGTGGCGGCGGTTTCCGTAGGCATCGTTAACGGCGAAGCGATCTGCGATCTGGAATATGTTGAAGATTCCGCCGCAGAAACCGACATGAACGTCGTGATGACTGAAGACGGCCGCATTATTGAAGTACAGGGTACCGCGGAAGGCGAGCCGTTCAGCCATGAAGAACTTCTCACTTTGTTGGCGCTGGCCCGAGGGGGAATTGAATCCATTGTGGCGACGCAGAAGGCGGCGTTAGAAAATTGATTTTAAGGCGACTGAAAAGTCGCCTTTTTTTTGTCCGTAAATTTCGTAAATGATGAAAGTAAGAAAAGGAGCGAATCCATGAAACCGTATCAGCGCCAGTTTATTGAGTTTGCGCTTAACAAACAGGTACTAAAGTTTGGCGAGTTTACGCTGAAATCCGGGCGCAAAAGCCCCTATTTCTTCAACGCCGGGCTGTTTAATACCGGGCGCGACCTGGCGTTGTTAGGCCGTTTTTATGCCGAAGCGCTGGTGGATTCCGGTATTGAATTTGATCTGCTGTTTGGCCCCGCATACAAAGGTATTCCGATCGCGACGACGACGGCGGTTGCGCTGGCGGAACATCACGATAAAGACCTGCCGTACTGCTTTAACCGCAAAGAGGCAAAAGATCATGGCGAAGGCGGGAGTCTGGTGGGCAGCGCGCTACAGGGTCGCGTGATGCTGGTGGATGACGTGATTACCGCAGGTACAGCGATTCGCGAGTCGATGGAGATTATTCAGGCGCACGGGGCTACGCTGGCTGGCGTACTGATTTCGCTGGATCGTCAGGAACGTGGCCGCGGCGAGATTTCCGCGATTCAGGAAGTGGAGCGCGACTATGGCTGTAAGGTTATCTCCATCATTACGCTGAAAGACCTGATTGCCTATCTGGAAGAAAAACCTGATATGGCTGAGCATCTGGCGGCTGTGCGAGCATACCGGGAAGAATTTGGCGTATAAGCGAATTGCCCGGTGGCGCTTTACCGGGCCTATGTTTCTGTCGCCTGGATAAGGCGTGAGCCACTATCCAGTCAGCGTTACTGTAGCTGAGCGGCAATGAGCGGCCAGCGGGCATCGAAATCGTCCGTTGGGCGGTATTTAAATTCGCTACGCACGAACCGTGAAAGCATACCTTCACAGAAGGCTAACAGTTGGCTTGCCAGCAGATTTTCATCCGTCGTGTAGCCTTCGCCTTCACGCATTCTTTTTTCTCGTAGCACCTGGCGGAGCTGCGCTTCGATGCGTTCAAAAAGCTGATTAATGCGCCCCTGCAGGCGATCCTGTTCAAACATCAGCGCGTGCCCGGTAAGAATGCGCGTCAGGCCAGGGTTGCGTTCGCCAAAACCCAGAATCAGCAACACAATCAGGCGCAAACGTGTGCTGGTGTTTTTTTCATCTTTTAAAATCAGATTGATACGGGTAATCAGACTATCTTCGATAAACTCAATCAGGCTATCGAACATGCGGGTCTTGCTGGGAAAATGGCGGTATAGCGCCGCTTCGGAAACGCCGACCGAGGCCGCCAGTTTTGCCGTCGTGATGCGTTGGCTTCCATCGCTGGATTCAAGCATCAGCGCCAGTGACTGAAGTATTTCTTCGCGACGATTCCTTTTCGCAGTTTGTTTTTCTGCCATGTTACAAAATACCCCTGAAAATAAGCACTTGCCAGGCGAGCACCCACGCTATAACCGCAAACTCAGCGCTTGCGGCAGTATTATGACGTTATGGGGATGCGTAAAATTTACTTACGGCCAGAATGACCGAAGCCGCCCTCGCCACGTTCGGTGGCGTCAAATGCTTCCACCAGATTAAATTCGGCCTGAACGACCGGAACAAACACCATTTGCGCGATACGTTCGCCCGGTTCAATGGTAAAACTGTCCTGACCACGGTTCCAGATCGAAACCATCAGTTGCCCCTGATAATCGGAATCAATCAGCCCGACCAGGTTGCCCAGCACGATACCATGTTTATGGCCCAGGCCCGAACGCGGCAACATGACTGCCGCCAGTGATGGATCGGCGATATGAATGGCCAGTCCGGTAGGCACCAACGTCGTTGCGCCAGGCGCCAGTTCTACGGCGTCGTCGAGACAGGCGCGCAGGTCAAGCCCGGCAGAACCAGAAGTAGCATAAGTCGGCAGCGGAAACTGCTGACCAACACGCGGGTCCAGAATCTTAACGTCGATTTTTTTCATCATAACGGGTCACGATCTCGTCGAGTAATAATTGGCCCAGGAGTTCTTTCCGCTCAAGCGGTAAGACTTTATCTCCATCCTGCCAGAAAAGGTGTAAAGCGTTTTTATCGCTATTAAATCCCTGATTTGAAAGAGAAACATCATTTGCACAAATCAGGTCAAGGTTCTTACGGATACGTTTTTGTCGGGCGTATTCTTCCACATTATTCGTTTCCGCGGCAAACCCAACAACGTAGGGTCGATTGTCACTGAGTGCGGCCACCCCGGCGACAATGTCCGGGTTTTTGACCATTTTTATTAGTAATTCATCACCTTGCGCCGCCTGTTTTTTGATTTTTTCACTGGCGATAGTCTCTGCGCGATAGTCAGCCACGGCGGCGCAGCTAATGAAAATATGCTGCTGTTGAACGGCGGCCTGAACAGCGGCTTCCATGTCCAGCGCGGTTATGACATCAACCCGTTTGACAAAAGGCGGCGTCGGTAACGAAACGGGACCGGAGACCAGCGTAACATTTGCGCCGCGATGCGTTGCGGCTGCCGCAATAGCGAAGCCCATTTTACCGGAACTGTGGTTGGAAATATAACGCACCGGGTCGAGCGGTTCGCGCGTCGGGCCTGCCGTAATCATGATATTAAGATGTTGCAGATCGTTGACGGCAGCGAAATGCGCGGCGGCCTTATCAACGATAACCAATGGGTCCAGCATTCGGCCTGGGCCTACATCGCCGCACGCCTGACTGCCGCTATCCGGCCCCCAAATGAACAGGCCGCGAGAGGCGAGCACCTCCAGATTATGTTGCGTGGCGGCAGCGCGGTACATCTGTTGGTTCATGGCCGGAAGAACGGCCACCGGGGCTGGCGTCGCCAGGCAGATGGTGGAGACTAAATCATTAGCCATACCCGATGCTACACGGGCGATCAGATCGGCGGTCGCGGGGGCAAGAATCACCAGGTCGGCCCATTTCCCCAACTCGATATGCCCCATCGCGGCTTCGGCGGCAGGGTCAAGCAGACTGTCGGATACGGGATAACCCGACACTGCCTGTAAGCTCAGGGGGGTAATAAAGGCTTTTGCCGCCTCGGTCATTGCCACGCGCACGTCAGCGCCGCGCTCACGTAAACGGCGCACCAGCTCCGGCGTTTTATACGCAGCGATACCGCCGCTAACGCCGAGAACAATTTTTTTACCGGCCAGGCTCATCATGTCTTTCCTGTTGGGTGACTTTGAAAGGCGGCTATTTTATCACAATCTCTACGGCGTCGTGTCTTTGCCTGCGCTCCACTTTGCGAGGCGCTACGCAAGAACAAAATCGGGGCGTCGATCTCTCCCAAAGGCTGTGCCACTATGCCGCTTCCTTAAAAAAGGAGGTGCGCGTATGGATACGTTGGACGAATTATTGCCGCGTGAAAAAATGCTCAGATCCGGCATTGCTTCCCTCAGCGACGTGGAGTTGCTGGCGCTTTTTTTACGTACCGGCACGCCGGGAAAAGATGTTATGACGTTGGCAAAAGAGATATTGCAGCACTTTGGGTCGCTGTATGGCCTGCTGTCGGCGGACTTTGCGCAGTTTCGTGGCGTAAACGGCATCGGCCTGGCGAAATTCGCGCAGTTGAAAGGCATTGCTGAGCTGGCAAGGCGCTATTACAGCGTGCGCATGAATGAGGAAAGTGCGTTGCTGAGTCCGGAAATGACGCGGGAATTTCTGCAAAGCCAACTGACGGGCGAAGAGCGTGAGATCTTTCTGGTGATCTTCCTCGATGCCCAGCACCGGGTGCTTCAGCACAGCCGCCTGTTTTCCGGCACGCTTAACCACGTAGAGGTGCATCCGCGTGAGATTGTTCGGGAAGCGATTAAACTCAATGCTTCAGCGGTCATTCTGGCGCATAACCACCCTTCAGGCTGCGCAGAGCCAAGTAAAGCAGATAAACTTATCACTGAGCGCGTGATAAAGTGTTGCCAGTTTATGGATATCCGGGTGCTCGATCACCTGATAATTGGGCGCGGAGAGTACGTTTCTTTTGCCGAACGCGGCTGGATTTAAGATTCTTTGCGCGATCCATCGGGATCTTTGTCTGTTCGGGACTTGAGCATATCGCCGGGTCAGCGTATACTACGCCACCTTTGAGAATCTCGGGTTTGGCATTTGGGCCTGGCAATCGAGAGTTCAATAGAACTGCGCGATGACCAGGCTGTAAAGCCTGACGAGGCGCCGATACCCCATACGAAGCTCGAGCTAATTTGATTTTTGGAGAATAGACATGTCCCGAGTCTGCCAAGTTACTGGCAAGCGTCCGGTGACCGGTAACAACCGTTCCCACGCACTGAACGCGACTAAACGCCGTTTCCTGCCTAACCTGCACTCTCACCGTTTCTGGGTTGAGAGCGAGAAGCGTTTTGTCACCCTGCGTGTATCTGCTAAAGGTATGCGTATCATCGATAAAAAAGGCATCGAAACAGTTCTGTCTGAACTGCGTGCCCGTGGCGAAAAGTACTAAGTACTAAGAGGAAATAAATCATGGCTAAAGGTATTCGTGAGAAAATCAAGCTGGTTTCTTCTGCTGGTACTGGTCACTTTTATACCACTACGAAGAACAAACGTACTAAACCGGAAAAACTGGAACTGAAAAAATTCGATCCAGTTGTCCGTCAGCACGTGATCTACAAAGAAGCGAAAATCAAATAATTCTCGCTTTGATGTAACAAAAACCTCGCTTCGGCGGGGTTTTTTGTTTTCTGGCCGTCCCCATATTAATGAGACCAGCCACACAGCCGGAGACGTTATGCCTGAATTACCCGAAGTTGAAACCAGCCGCCGGGGTATTGAACCCCATTTAGTTGGCGCTACTATCCTGCACGCCCATATCCGTAACGGCCGTCTGCGCTGGCCGGTTTCAGATGAAATTTATCGTCTGAGTGATACTCCCGTCCTTAGCGTTCAGCGTCGTGCTAAATATTTACTGCTGGAGCTGCCTGACGGCTGGATAATTATTCACCTGGGGATGTCGGGAAGCCTGCGGATATTGTCGGAAGCGCTGCCGGCGGAAAAGCACGACCATGTCGATTTGGTGATGAGCAATGGCAAAATTCTACGTTATACCGATCCTCGCCGCTTTGGCGCCTGGTTATGGACCAAAGAGCTGGAAGGGCATAACGTACTGGCGCATCTGGGACCGGAGCCGCTAAGCGATGAGTTTAATGGCGAATATTTGCAGCAGAAATGCGCGAAGAAGAAGACGGCGATTAAACCATGGCTGATGGATAACAAGCTGGTGGTCGGTGTGGGGAATATCTACGCCAGCGAGTCGCTGTTTGCCGCTGGTATTCACCCTGACCGCCTGGCGTCGTCACTCTCGACAGAGGAGTGCGACCTGCTGGCGCGGGTGATTAAAGCCGTTTTGCTGCGCTCTATTGAACAAGGCGGGACAACGCTGAAGGATTTTCTGCAAAGCGATGGGAAACCGGGCTATTTTGCGCAGGAGTTGCAGGTGTACGGGCGCAAAGGTGAGCCGTGTCGGGTATGCGGTACGCCGATAGTCGCAACGAAACACGCACAGCGTGCGACGTTCTATTGCCGTCACTGTCAGAAGTAAAACGCCAGGCCCGGCAAGGAAACTTATTTCAACTTATCCATTAGCGCCTGATGCACATTGTCCGGCAGAAAGTGGGTCACATCGCCCTGATGGCGTGCCACTTCTTTGACCAGCGACGATGAAATAAACGACCACTCTTTGGACGGCATCAGGAAAACGCTTTCCAGTTGCGGCATCAGATGGCGATTCATATGCGCCAACTGCATTTCATATTCAAAATCCGCCACCGCGCGCAGACCACGAATCAGGATATTCGCCTGTCTGTCGCGGGCGAAATTGGCCATCAGGTCGCTAAAGCCCACCACCTCTACGTTACCCAGGTGTGCGGTCGCTTTTTGCGCCAGCGCCACACGCTCCTCCAGGGTGAACATGGGTTTCTTGCCGGGGCTGGCGGCGATGGCCAGAATGACATGGTCGAACATCTGCGTTGCGCGCGTCACAATATCGAGATGACCGTTAGTAATCGGATCAAACGTGCCTGGATAAATCGCCCGTTTTTGCATGACAGTCCTCAATGCGTTTTCGGTGGCAGATAAGGTTCCAGCAGTTGCAGCAGACGCTGGAGCGCGCCCTGATTTTGATACAGCACTTCAACTGCGTGACGTCCGTAGAAATTACGATAATCAGCGTCGGTCAGTAAAGAGGAAACTTCTTTTGCCAGCGTAGCCGCATCGGTAATCGTGATAAGTCCGCTCGCCTGATCCAGACGGGCGCAAATATCTTTAAAGTTAAAGGTATGCGGACCCATCAGTACCGGAATCGCATGAGCGGCGGCCTCCAGCGGGTTGTGACCGCCGCGTTCAACCAGCGAACCACCAACAAAGGCGAGATCGGCAATGCCATAGAGCAACATTAATTCGCCCATGGTATCGCCTACCACGACCTGGGTGCTGGCGGACGGCACTTCGCCCGAAGAGCGAGTGATGTAGCTTAACCCTGCCTGACGCACAAGATTGATAGCATCCGGGAAACGCTCCGGATGGCGGGGCACCAGAATCAGTAATAAATTCGGGAATTGATGTAATAACGCCTGGTGAGCGGCGATAACGATACTCTCTTCGCCATCGTGGGTGCTGGTGGCAATCCAGACCGGACGGTGCGGCGCCCACTGGCGGCGTAGCGTAACGGCTTTAGCCGCCAACTGCGGCGTAACTGAAATATCAAATTTCAGACTGCCGGTGACCGTGACCTGATTGTTCTTCGCGCCCAATGCCACAAAGCGTTCGCCATCTTCTTCGTTTTGCGCGGCAATCAGGGTGATACGGCGCAGGAGCGTACGGACAAACTTGCCAAGCTTCGCATAACCCGCGGCGGAGCGGGCGGAAAGCCGTGCATTAGCGATAACCAGCGGAATATGACGTTTGTGCAGCGCAGCAATCAGATTTGGCCAGAGCTCAGTCTCCATGATCAATACCAGCTTAGGATCAATCTCATTGAGGAAACGATTGAGCGCATCGGGCAAATCATAAGGCAAGTAAACGTGCTGAACATCGTTGCCAAAGGCGGACTGGACGCGCTCCGAGCCGGTCGGCGTCATGGTCGTTACGGTAATAGGCAGATCGGGATAGCGATGACGTAGAGCGCGGACCAATGGGATGGCCGCCAGAGTTTCGCCCACCGAGACGGAATGCAGCATGATTCCGCCCGGTTTCAACGGACGGCGGTAGAATCCGTAGCGTTCACCCCAACGTTTACGATAGGCCGGCGCTTTACGTCCACGCACCCAAAGCCGTATCCAGATCAGAGGCTGAATAAGGTAGAGAAGAGCGGTGTAAAGCAATTCGAGCATAGTAAATAGCTGACTTATGGATGTGCTGGGGATTCTATGTATTTAGCCTGGGCTTTACCATTACTTTTCCCATTTTTGCGCCAAATTGGCTCAGAAGCGAGGATTCCAGGCGCTGAACCCCATTATTTTTGCATTTTTACGCAATCCATTGAAATTTGCCGCCCTTGTCGCCCCGGACAATGGGAATGACCATTCACAAGAGAGGGATAAATTAATATCTCTTTGAATTTATGATTAAAAAAATGATTGTGTATAAAAATTATTCGTATCGGATTGCTGCGAAAGAAGTGTTACACTAGCGCATCTAAAATGAGTGCGGTATTAGCCATCGGGTTGCTGTGAAGCCTGGGGCGGTAGCGTGCTTTTTTCTGCTTATTTATCCGGACAATTTCAACCAAAGAGTCGCTTGTGGAAAAGCCATTTCGAAGAATTCTGATTATAAAAATGCGTTTTCATGGAGACATGTTACTTACCACTCCTGTCATCAGCACGCTGAAGCAGAATTATCCCGATGCAAAAATCGATGTGCTTCTTTACCAGAACACCATACCGATATTGTCGGAAAATCCGGAGATTAATGCACTCTACGGCATCAGTAACAAAGGCGCAGGAACAAAAGAGAAGATCAAAAACGCGCTATCGCTAATCAAAAAATTGCGTGCTAACTCGTATGATCTGGTCGTCAATCTCACCGATCAGTGGAGCGTGGCGCTTATTGTGCGTTTTTTAAACGCAAAAATAAAAATCTCGCAGGATTTCGGTAATCGCCAGTCTGCTTTATGGAAAAAGAGCTTTACGCATTTAGTACCTTATGCGGGAGAACATGCTGTTGAGCGCACATTATCCGCGCTAAAGCCGTTAGCGCTAAAACAGTATGTCACGGAAACCACCATGAGCTATCGCCCGGAACATTGGGAAAACATGCGACAACAGCTCAAACAACTTGGTGTGACCCGACAATATGTTGTTATTCAGCCTACGGCACGGCAGCTATTTAAGTGCTGGGATAATGATAAATTCTCTCAGGTTATTGATGCCGTGCAGCACCGCGGTTATCAGGTTGTACTGACGTCAGGCCCGGCCGCAGACGAGATGGCCTGTGTGGATGCTATTGCACGCGGCTGTGAGACAAAACCGGTTACTGGTCTGGCGGGTAAAACTCGCTTTCCTGAATTGGGCGCGTTGATTGACCATGCGGCTCTCTTTATCGGCGTTGATTCGGCCCCTGGTCATATTGCCGCAGCAGTCAAAACGCCGGTCATTTGCCTTTTCGGCGCGACGGATCATGTGTTCTGGCGTCCCTGGACCGACGACATCATTCAGTTTTGGGCAGGCAATTATCAGCCGATGCCTGAACGGCATGAGCTTGATCGTAATAAAAAATACCTTTCTGTGATTCCGGCTGAAGATGTTATCGCCGCGACGGAAAAAATGCTGCCGCATGAGGCACGCCCCATAGATTTGGACAGCCTGCTATGAGAGTTGCCTTTTGCTTATATAAATATTTTCCTTTTGGCGGCCTACAGCGTGATTTTATGCGCATTGCCCAAACCGTGGCGGCGCGAGGTCATCAGGTTCGTGTTTATACTCAGTCATGGGAAGGGGAATGCCCGGATAACTTTGAATTAATCTGCGTGCCGGTTAAATCCCGGACGAACCACGGTCGTAACGCAGAATATTATGCCTGGGTGCAACACCATTTACGCGACCACCCTGTCGATCGGGTGGTTGGATTCAATAAGATGCCTGGCCTTGATGTGTATTATGCCGCAGACGTGTGTTATGCCGAAAAAGTCGCACAGGAAAAAGGTTTTTTCTATCGCCTGACATCACGCTATCGGCATTATGCTGCTTTTGAACGCGCCACGTTTGAACACGGCAAGTCGACGCAACTATTAATGCTGACGAATAAGCAGATTGCTGACTTCCAAAAACATTATCAGACTGAAGCGGAGCGTTTCCATATTCTTCCTCCGGGGATTTACCCGGACAGAAAATATAGCCAACAGATCCCAAACAGTCGTCAAATTTATCGTCAGAAAAATGGTATCTCAGAACAGCAAAAATTACTGTTGCAAGTAGGGTCTGACTTTACCCGTAAAGGTGTGGATCGCTCTATTGAAGCGCTGGCATCGTTACCCGAATCTTTACGGCAAAATACGGTGCTCTATGTTGTCGGGCAGGATAAGCCGAAGAAGTTTGCAGCGCTGGCTGAAAGAAGCGGCGTTGGCACGAATGTGCATTTTTTCTCCGGACGTAATGATATCGCGGAGTTAATGGCGGCAGCCGACCTTTTACTGCATCCAGCCTATCAGGAAGCTGCTGGTATTGTTTTGCTGGAAGCCATTACTGCTGGTTTGCCGGTGTTGACAACTGCGGTGTGCGGTTATGCTCATTATATTGTGGATGCAAACTGTGGCGAAGCGATGACTGAACCATTCCGTCAGGATGCGCTAAATGAGGTTTTACTCAAAGCGCTGACACAGCCTTCCTTACGCAGCGCCTGGGCTGAAAATGCGCGGTATTATGCTGATACTCAGGATTTATACAGTTTACCGGAGAAGGCCGCAGATATTATTACAGGTGATTTAGATGGTTGAGCTGAAAGCGCCGTTAACTACACTATGGCGCGGTAAAGATGCTTTTGAGGAAGTGAAAACGTTACAGGGCGAAGTGTTCAGAGAGCTGGAGACGCGTCGAACATTGCGGTTTGAGCTGGACGGCAAAAGCTACTTCCTGAAGTGGCATAAAGGCACTTCGCTGAAAGAAATTGTGAAGAACCTGATTTCGTTACGTATGCCTGTTCTGGGCGCTGACAGAGAATGGCACGCCATTCATCGTCTATATGAGCTGGGCGTTGATACGATGCACGGCGTTGGTTTTGGTGAAAAAGGCGTAAACCCGCTAACCAGAACATCATTTATTATCACCGAAGATTTAACGCCTACCATTAGCCTTGAAGACTACTGTGCTGACTGGGCTGTTAATCCACCGGACGCGCAGGTGAAGTGGATGATCATTAAGCGTGTTGCGACTATGGTACGTAAAATGCACGCCGGGGGAATTAACCATCGCGACTGTTATATTTGCCACTTTCTTCTGCATTTACCTTTCACTGGTCGCGAAGAGGATTTAAAAATCTCCGTAATCGACCTGCATCGCGCGCAGATACGTCAGCACGTTCCCCTTCGCTGGCGTGACAAAGATTTAATTGGGCTTTATTTTTCTTCAATGAATATTGGTCTGACTCAGCGAGATATATTCCGGTTTATGCGTGAGTATTTCTCTCTCCCCCTGCGAGAGATTTTACAAAAAGAGTCGGGGTTGATTCATCAGGCGGATGTTAAAGCTGCTCGAATTAAAGAAAGAACAATAAGAAAAAATCTTTAATATGAAAGTTATATTTTAAAATAGCTTAGAGGCTATATGTTTCTATTCATATGCATGACTAATTTGCAATTATTGATTGCACGGTCAATTATAGAAAAAGAGCAGTTGAGAAAAGTTGATGTTTTATTTATTGGCGATGTAGATAACGTAAAAAATCAGTACTATTTAAAAAAAATTCAGCCGTTATGTCGGCACTCAGACATTGTTCCGCAGGTAGCAAAATTTTCGACATTTAAAACGATTCAAAGAACACGGTATGCTAAAAAAATCATGGGAAAGTATGCCAGAGAATATCATACCGTTTTCTTCGCGAATTTTCACGTCCCGCTTGTACACCATATTTTATCGTGTATCTCTTTTTCTGAAATAAAAACCTTTGATGACGGTACAAATAATATTAATCGAAAAAGTATAATGTACAAAGATAAGTATATAAGCGCTGCATCGAAATTTATAAGAAAAACGATGGGGCGAAAATACCATAAAGAGGAGGTATTACAGTTAGACAAAAAACATTATACATTATTCCCTGATAGAGCTAACATCATTAAAAACACAGAAGAAATTATATTAGTGCATTATACAACTACTCCCGATGAAAATAGGGGGCTAAAAAAAATATTATTAGGGACTGTATATGTTGATGCATTAAAAAATAAAGAAGATGAGAATCTTTTTCTTCAACAACTTCAGATTTTTATTAAGAAAGAAGACATCGATATATATATACCTCACCCTCGATATGATTCTCATGAATTCGATGGTGTATTAAATATTAAATCTGAAATGATAGCTGAGGATATTATTTTAGAATATCTTGAGCAAGGGCTGGCATTAAAGTTATATGGCTTTAATAGTACAGCGCAGTATAATTTAAATAATATTTCAGCGATTGAAAGTTATAAAATAATGAGCCCCTTATTAACCGATGCTTTTAATTATGGGCTGGAGCTTGATTTTAATCATATCTTAGTATAAATATAGTGTTGATTGGTTTTATTCTTACAAAATATAAAAACAACGATGACCAGATGACATCAGTGACAAAAAAATGGTGGGTTCATTGAAAATAGCGTTTATTGGTGAAGCGGTATCTGGCTTCGGAGGGATGGAAACCGTTATTAGCAACGTTATCCATACGTTTGAAAATAGCTCTCCGAAAATCAACTGTGAAATGTTTTTCTTTTGTCGTAATGACAAAATGGATAAAGCATGGCTAAAAGAGATTAAATATGCGCAATCATTCTCAAATATAAAATTAAGTTTTCTTCGTCGAGCTAAGCATGTTTATAATTTTAGTCAATGGCTGAAAGAAACATCACCAGATATTGTGATATGTATTGATGTCATCTCATGTCTTTATGCCAATAAAGCACGAAAGAAAAGTGGTAAACAGTTTACTATTTTCTCGTGGCCGCATTTTTCGCTCGACCATAAAAAACATGCAGAATGTATAACGTACGCGGATTATCATCTGGCCATCAGTAGTGGTATTAAAGAACAGATGATGGCACGGGGTATCTCAGCGCAAGATATTAGCGTCGTTTATAATCCTGTCTCTATTAAAACAATCATTGTGCCGCCGCCTGAGCGCGATAAACCCGCTGTATTTCTCTATGTAGGGCGTCTTAAATTTGAAGGGCAGAAAAGAGTTAAAGATTTATTTGATGGCTTAGCTCGTACGACAGGGGAATGGCAGTTACATATTATTGGTGATGGCTCAGATTTTGAAAAGTGCCAGTCCTATAGTCGGGAGCTTGGTATTGAGCAGCGTGTGATCTGGTATGGTTGGCAAAGCGCGCCGTGGCAAGTTGTACAGCAAAAAATAAAAAATGTCACCGCGTTACTACTTACCTCTGCATTTGAGGGATTCCCTATGACCCTGCTGGAAGCAATGTCATATGGAATTCCGTGTATTAGTTCTGATTGTATGTCTGGTCCGCGCGATATGATTAAACCCGGTTTGAATGGTGAGCTTTATACCCCGGGGGCTATAGATGATTTTGTAGGACACCTTAATCGTGTTATTTCTGGTGAAGTAAAATATCAGCATGATATTATTCCCGGCACGATTGAGAGATTTTACGATGTGCTATATTTTAAAAATTTTAATAATGCGATATTCTCGAAATTACAAAAGTGATCACTATGAGCAGAAAATATTTTGAAGAAGAAGTCATTCAACAGACTTTAGATTATAACTATGCACAACATAGTGATGCTGATAAATTTAATATAGCTTATGGGATTGATAAAAACTTTCTTTTTGGCTGTGGTGTCTCTATTGCATCGGTTCTCCTCGCTAACCCAGATAAGACGTTAGCTTTCCATGTTTTTACCGATTTCTTTGACTCTGAAGACCAGCAGCGATTTGAGGCATTAGCAAAACAGTACGCTACGCAGATTGTTGTTTACCTAATCGACTGTGAGCGCTTAAAATCGCTACCCAGTACCAAAAACTGGACCTATGCAACATACTTTAGATTCATTATCGCCGATTATTTTTCAGATAAAACAGATAGAGTACTTTATCTGGATGCAGATATTGCATGTAAGGGGAGTATTCAGGAACTTATTGATCTTAATTTCGCTGAAAATGAGATTGCTGCTGTCGTTGCTGAAGGCGAGTTGGGATGGTGGACTAAGCGCTCGGTTAGCCTGGCAACGCCTGGGCTGGTTTCTGGCTATTTTAATGCCGGTTTTATTTTAATTAACATACCTCTTTGGACCGCAGAAAATATCTCTAAGAAAGCGATTGATATGCTAAAAGATCCGGAGGTAGTACAGCGCATAACGCACCTTGATCAGGATGTATTAAATATATTGTTAGTGAATAAAGCGCGTTTTGTTGATAAAAAATTTAATACGCAATTTAGTCTTAACTATGAATTAAAAGATTCAGTTATTAATCCAGTTGATGATGAGACTGTATTTGTTCATTATATCGGACCAACGAAGCCCTGGCATAGTTGGGGGGGTTACCCTGTGTCACAATATTTTTTACAGGCTAAGAGCAACTCACCATGGTCTCATTGTACACTTTTAAATCCAGTCACTAGCCATCAGTTACGTTATGCGGCAAAGCATATGTTTAATCAGAAGCATTATACTTCGGGTATAAATTATTATATAGCCTACTTTAAACGTAAACTTCTTGAATAAAACCCATAGGTGATGTAATGGATTCATTTCCTGAGATAGAAATAGCCGAATATAAAGTTTTTGATGAAAGTAATAATAATGATGATAACGTATTAAACATTTCTTATGGCGTTGATGAAAACTATCTTGATGGTGTGGGGGTATCAATCGCTTCAGTTGTATTAAACAATAATATCCCGCTCGCTTTTCACATTATTTGTGATTCATACTCCCCGTGTTTTGTAAAATATATAGAGCGTTTAGCCGTACAGCATCACATAAAAATTTCTCTTTATCTTATTAAAGTAGAAAGCCTTGAGGTATTGCCTCAAACTAAAGTATGGTCGAGAGCAATGTATTTTCGTTTATTTGCTTTCGATTATCTCAGCAAGAAGGTAAACACCTTACTTTATTTGGATGCCGATGTTGTATGCAAAGGATCTTTGCAAGGTCTTCTACAGCTTGATTTGACAGAGAAGATTGCTGCGGTCGTAAAAGATGTTGATTCCATCCAGAATAAGGTAAATGAGAGATTAAGAGCATTTAATTTACAAGGTGGTTATTTTAACTCCGGCGTGGTTTTTGTTAACCTGAAATTATGGAAAGAGAATGCCTTAACTGAAAAGGCATTTTTACTTCTGGCAGGTAAAGAGGCTGACTCTTTTAAATATCCCGATCAGGATGTTTTGAATATTCTTCTACAGGACAAAGTTATTTTTCTACCGCGACCGTATAATACTATTTATACTATCAAAAGTGAGTTAAAAGATAAGTCACATAAAAAATATAGCAATATAATTAATGATAACACTATTTTAATTCATTATACGGGCGCTACAAAACCATGGCATGCCTGGGCAAATTATCCTTCAGTTATCTATTATAAAAATGCACGGTTGAATTCGCCCTGGAAAGATTTTCCCGCAAAAGATGCGCGTACCATAGTTGAATTTAAGAAGCGATATAAACATCTTCTCGTGCAAGGTCATTACTTTAAAGGCCTTCTGGCTGGAAGCGCATATCTTTATCGTAAACTTTTCCACAAATAATTTCCTTCCCTAAATCTTCATTATGATTATTGAAAAAAAGGTTAAAAACTATACCGTCTTTGTCAAAAAAGACGGTGAAAAATACATTGAGATATTCAAAGATTTTCTATCTTATAATCATCAGGTTATTAAAGTCTTCCGTAATATAGAAGATACAAAAGTTGTATTGGTTAATACAGACTACGGAAAATATATTCTCAAAGTATTTAGTCCAAAAGTAAAAAATACTGAACGCTTTTTCAAATCGTTAGTAAAAGGAGATTACTACGAAAAGCTTTTTCGTCAGACAGATCGTGTGCGGCGTGAAGGGTTTGCGGCGCTTAATGATTTTTACCTGCTGGCGGAAATTAAAACATTACGCTATGTAAAAACATACGTGATGCTAATTGAGTATATTGAAGGTATTGAACTTGTTGATATGCCAGAAATTTCTGGCGAGGTGAGAGAAAAAATCAAACAGTCGATATATTCTCTGCATCAGCATGGTATGGTTTCGGGCGATCCCCATAAAGGTAACTTTATCCTGCAAGGCAATGAGATCAGAATTATCGATTTGTCCGGAAAAAGACCTTCCAGACAACGAAAAGCAAAGGATCGTATTGATTTAGAAAGACATTATGGTATCAAAAATAATGTGAGAGATATCGGATTTTACTTATTGATTTATAAGAAAAAACTTCGAAATTTCCTTCGTCGTATTAAGGGTAAGGAAAAGCGCTGATCAATGTAGCACGTTTGGTTTAATTTAAGGGGCTGACTGACTTTTATTTGCTGTAGCGTTATGACATACTTGAGAGAATTTGAGATGTAATATTAGTTATTGAATATAACATTTATTTATAGGTTGCATGATAAACATACGAGTTTTTTATGGGCAGCGTTAACTTCATAACTCACGCCGATGTTCTGCAACTTATTGCGAAAAGAACGGCTGAAGATTGTATTATTTTTCTTTCTGGTCCTACGTCCAGAAAGACGCCGCTGTCCTTGTTACGAATGAAAGATGTCATTGCAGTCAATGGTTCTGTTCAATATTTGCTAAACAATAACGTCAAGCCATTTTTGTACCTTCTGACGGATGTTCGCTTCCTCCATCGCCGGCGCGAAGATTTTTATAACTTTAGCCGTAACAGTCAGTTTACTATCGTCAATCTTGATGTGTACGAACAGGCTTCAGTGGATGATCAAAAATATATTGAAGAAAACTGTTTAATTATTCGCTCCTTTTATCGCCGAGAAAAAGGGGGCTTTTTAAAGAAAATTAAATTTAATATCCTCAAGCGGGTTCATAAAGCATTACTTATTTCAGTTCCCCTTTCGAAAAGAGGGCGACTGGCTGGATTTTGCAAGGATATCAGCATCGGGTATTGCTCTTGCCATACTATTGCTTATACCGCTATTCAGGTTGCCTATTCCCTCAAGTATGGCCGTATTATATGTTCTGGGCTTGACTTAACAGGGAGTTGCCCACGTTTTTATGACGAATCTACCAGCCCTATGCCATCTGAGCTTAGTAAAGACCTGTTTAAAATACTGCCATTTTTTACTTTTATGAGAAAAAATGTGAGTGATTTAAATATCTTTAATTTATCAGATGATACTGCAATTCATTACGATATTATTCCATATATTACAGCCTCGGAACTTGAGGGTGAAATATATTACGATAAAATTGTCTAGATACTAAAAAAATCATTATTTTGCGCTGCTTCGACACGCATTTTTTCTATAAAGTTAACTATTCTGGATTATAGCTATTATGATTAAAAAAATCATATTTACTGTTACTCCTATATTTTCAATTCCTCCACGTGGCGCGGCTGCGGTAGAAACCTGGATTTACCAGGTTGCAAAACGACTATCAATACCGAATGCTATTGCTTGTATAAAGAATGCTGGCTATCCTGAATATAATAAAATAAACGATAACTGTGATATTCATTACATTGGGTTTAGTAAAGTTTATAAGCGTCTTTTTCAGAAATGGACTCGTCTCGACCCACTACCCTATTCCCAGCGCATCCTTAATATTAGAGATAAAGTGACTACCCAGGAAGATAGCGTCATTGTTATTCATAATAGTATGAAACTGTATCGGCAGATCAGAGAGCGTAATCCGAATGCAAAACTGGTTATGCACATGCATAACGCATTTGAACCAGAACTTCCTGATAATGATGCAAAAATTATCGTGCCCAGTCAGTTTCTTAAAGCGTTTTATGAAGAAAGATTGCCCGCTGCTGCTGTTAGTATTGTGCCTAATGGTTTTTGTGCTGAGACTTATAAAAGAAACCCACAAAATAACCTCCGTCAGCAATTAAATATTGCGGAAGATGCCACCGTTCTCTTATATGCCGGGAGAATTTCGCCTGATAAAGGCATCCTGTTGCTTTTGCAGGCGTTCAAAAAATTACGTACCTTAAAAAGTAATATTAAACTTGTCGTTGTTGGCGACCCTTATGCAAGCCGCAAGGGTGAAAAAGCAGAGTATCAAAAGAAAGTACTGGACGCCGCAAAAGAGATTGGAACTGATTGTATTATGGCTGGGGGGCAATCTCCTGACCAGATGCATAACTTCTATCATATAGCCGATCTGGTTATTGTGCCGTCTCAGGTTGAAGAAGCATTTTGCATGGTGGCTGTAGAAGCGATGGCAGCAGGAAAAGCGGTTCTTGCCAGCAAAAAAGGGGGGATTAGCGAATTTGTGTTAGATGGCATAACAGGCTATCACCTCGCAGAACCTATGTCGAGCGACAGTATAATTAATGATATTAACCGTGCGCTTGCTGATAAGGAACGCCACCAGATTGCCGAAAAAGCAAAATCCCTGGTGTTTTCAAAATACAGTTGGGAAAATGTAGCGCAGCGTTTCGAGGAACAAATGAAAAGCTGGTTTGACAAGTGATTGAGTCATGACGATGGAAAACGCGCTGATACCGTAATAAGTATCAGCGCGTTTTTTTATCTATTTCTTAGCGCCAGCAGAAAACCGGTAATGATACCAATTTGAGCAATATCGACCTGTTCAAAATTACCACGAACGATATAAAAACCGACGAAAGATAAAAATAGCATGAGATGAGCATTGTAGGGGCTTATCTCTACTTTCCTGAAGGTAGAACTGGCTGTTTCCCTGATGATAGCGCCATATAAATAGGCCAGGCTCGCCAGACCCAATATGCCAGCACTAAACCAGATGTACAGAATGGTATTATGCGGACCGATAGATTCTTTAAAGGTCCACGTTGGATAATCGACAACGCGTTTATTATAAACACTATCATAAACATCATTACTATAGCCGTAGCCCTTGATCGGGTTTTCCTGAATCAGTATCCACGCGGTGCCCTGGGTTCCGTTAGTATAACGATATGAGCTATCTGTCTGCTGTAATTTATACAGTAGTCGCTCCTGATCCGGTTTATGGCTTTGCTGAGTGATAACTAAAACGCCAGCAATAACCAGGATAGCAGCGCCAATTCCCATTAGTTTCCACTGACGGTTCAAAACCGCCCATAAAACGCCCACCACTAAAACTGCCAGCCATGCTCCCCGCGACAAGGTGCCTAACATTAAGAACAAGTAGACGGCGCTCAGCGCAAAGAAAGCGAGTTTGAGCGATGTTTTTCTGAATAGCCAGATATTCAACAATGCCGGGAACAGAAAAACCATTGAATCAGATATATGTCGATGGTCATAGTTTGTAAATGGCATCACCCCCCTGGAATAGTCCTGAATATAAAAGACAATTTCAACCAGCGAACGTAATCCTAAACTTGTTAAAAAGGAGAAAAGTACTATTTTCGCAACCGTTTCTTTTGTTTCATCTTTTAATAGTACGGGAATTAATAAAGTATATAATAAGAAACCCTCTAGTACCGTATTTTCAAATTCCTTGAAACTTTCTTTCATATCTGGCGATATGAGTATGGAATAAACAAGGATTAATGATAATACTGCTACGCTATAAAATACGCTATTTTTGAAAAGAGGAGGGAAACTTTTCGGTGAGCGTGAGACCTGATAAATCGCGGTGATAATCATAAGTATGATTATCAAATGTTTATAACGCGTAATACCATCCAGAAAATACGTAGCAACAAAAAGAAAAACCAGCGCTTTATTCCAGATTGGCTTCCATTTCTCTTTATTTAACGTTAATGATGTGGTTAGCATCTTTTCTCCACAATAGGTTTGGGATGAGACAGAGTCTCTTTAATGAATCTTTCCAAATACGCTTGTGGCATCTAAATTCGCCAGGTTTTGTTCTGGTGAGCAGCATGCCATTTGGTTCTTCCCATAACCTCCAATTAACCCAGGGTCCGTTGGGCCATATAGCGTAATATTCGGTCTGTCGAGCGCGGCGGTGAGATGGCTCAGGCCGGTATCAACCGATACGACAAATTTTGCGCCAGCCAGCACTCTGGCGACCTCCTCCAGGCTCATGCGCGGTAATACATCCACATAGTCAAAGCCTTCGGCCAGTCGTTTAGCCCGGGCCTCCTCATGAGGCGCGCCCCAGGGAAGTTTTATCCGTAATCCTGTGTTGCCCACCAGGCCGATAAGCTCGCGCCAGTTTGCTTCCGGCCAGTGTTTATCATCGCGGGTCGTGGCATGTAAAAACACCGCATACGGATCGCTGACCGCCTGCTGGCAATGCAGAAAATGTTTTGCGATGGCATAATCGCCCTGCGACTGCGGTTTATCGTATCCCAGACTTTTGGCGAACAGCTCGCGCGTCCGTTCAACCGCATGTTGTTGCTTTGCGATATGGTGTTTACGGTTATAAAACAGGCTGGCCAGCGGTTCGCGGGCGGTACTCCAGTCCATACCGTGCTTTATCCCATGCGCCAGACGCGTCACCAGCGCCGCGCTTTTTACCAGCCCCTGCGCATCAATCACAGCGTCGTATTGGTTTGCGCATACCGCCCGACGAAAGGCTGTGCGTTCCGCTTTGATGGGCGCGGAAAACCAGGCCTTGCGCCAACGGCGAATAGCGACGGGAATCACGCGATCGACAGCACTGTGCCAGGACGGAATTTGCGCAAACCCTTCTTCGACAACCCAATCAAATTGAATCCCCGGAATCGCCTGTTGCGCGTCGGTAAGCGCAGGCAGGGTATGTAATACGTCGCCCATTGATGATGTTTTAACGATCAAAACCCGCATTAAACGCCCTCTTCCGACAACAGCGAATGAAGCTCTTCCTTAACCCGCTGCGGCGTGATATCGATCAGGCTCTGGTGATAGCCTTGCGCCGTATCGCCTTTACGCACTTTGTGATAACCCGTAATGAGACGAATCACCCGGGCCTTATGAGACAGCGGCGGCGTGAAATCCGGGCTACTTGGGCCATACAAGGCGACCAGCGGGCGGTCGAGCGCCGCCGCGACGTGCATCAGCCCGGAATCGTTGGTGACGATGGCTTTACAGGCGGCTATCAGAATGACGGCCTGTTCCAGCTGGGTTTCCCCCGCCAGGTTGCGACACCATGCCTGCTGCTCGCTATTCAGCGCCGCCAGGATCTCATTTCCGGCTTCATGGTCTTTTGCCGAGCCAAACAGCACGACCTGATACCCTTCGTTAATGAGCTGCTTTGCCAGTTCGGCGTAGTGATAGTGCGGCCAACGTTTTGCCGGGCCAAATTCCGCGCCGGGGCAAAAGCCGATCAGAGGACGTTCAGAAGATAGTGAAAAGTCGCTGCACATCAACGACTTTTCACCCTCGCTAACCTGGAGCTGTGGCCAGAGCAGCGGCTGCGGCAGATCTTTCGCCGTGCGCATCACGCCCTTATCATAAGCCAGCGCCACGTAGCGCTCCACCATCAGCGGCCAGGCGTCTTTATCAAGGACGCGCGCATCGTTCAGCAGGCCATAGCGCATTTCGCCGCGCCAGCCGGTACGGTGCGGGATATTGGCAAAGAAAGGAATCAGCGCCGATTTAAACGAATTTGGCAGCACCCAGGCGCGATCGTAGCGCTTCTCTCGCAGGCTATGGCCCAATCTGCGACGCTCGCCGATTTCCAGCGCGCCGTGGCCCAGCGGCATGGGTATCGCCTCGTTAACTTCCGGCATACGCGATAACAACGGACGGCACCAGGCGGGCGCCATCACGTCGATTATCGCCTGGGGATAGCGCGCTTTAAGCGTGCGATAGAGACTTTGCGACATCATCATGTCGCCCACCCAGGACGGGCCAATGACCAAAATTTTCATACTTACGCGTCGCGGTTCAGCCAGGCCATATACTCCGTGACGCCTTCGGCGACGGTCTTAAAGGGTTTGTCGTAGCCCGCGTTGCGCAGATTGGTTAAATCCGCCTGCGTAAACGCCTGATAGCGACCTTTCAGCTTATCCGGGAACGGAATGTATTCAATGCTGCCTTTTTTATGGTATGCCAGCGTCGCGTCGGCGACGGCCTGGAAAGATTCCGCACGGCCTGTGCCCAGGTTAAAGATGCCGGACTTGCCGCTTTCCAGGAACCACAGGTTAACGGCGGCCACATCGCCCACGTAAACGAAGTCGCGCTTGAAGTTTTCGCTGCCTTCAAACAGTTTCGGGCTTTCGCCGTTGTTTAACTGTGTATTCAGATGAAATGCCACGCTTGCCATGCTGCCTTTATGGCCTTCACGTGGTCCATAGACGTTGAAATAGCGGAAACCGACAATCTGCGAGTTCGCTTCTGGCAGGATCTGGCGCACATATTCATCAAACAGGAACTTAGAATAGCCGTAAACGTTAAGCGGTTTTTCGTATTCGCGCGATTCGATGAAATCAGACGTGCGACCGCCATAGGTGGCGGCAGAAGAGGCATAGAGGAACGGGATTTCGCGCTCAAGACAATAGTGCAGCAGCTCTTTGGAGTATTGATAGTTATTATCCATCATATACTTGCCGTCCCACTCGGTGGTGGAAGAGCAGGCGCCTTCATGGAAAATAGCTTCGATATCGCCGAGCTCTTCTCCGGACATAATCTGGATCAGGAAATCTTCCTTATCCATATAGTCAGCAATGTTCAGATCCACCAGGTTTACAAACTTGGTGCCGTCTTTCAGGTTATCCACCACCAGAATATCGGTGATACCTTTATCATTCAGGGCCTTAACGATATTGCTGCCGATAAAGCCCGCGCCGCCGGTAACGATGATCATAACTGTAACCTTTGAATTATGGTGTCAGAGACTGTCTCAGACATGAATGCTCTTATCATAACACTATTCATCCATTCACTGATAACCCGTGAGGATACGCGTGATTTATGCTGCATTTTAAAGAAGTGATGACGCGTCATCTCGTATCAACGTATCGCTTTGGGTAATATGTGCTGAAATTTGCCCAGTCTGGAGAATCGCAATGCGTGGGGATTTTTACAAACAGTTAACCAACGATCTGGAAACCGCCCGGGCGGAAGGATTGTTTAAAGAAGAGCGCATTATTACATCTGCGCAGCAGGCGGATATCACCGTGGCGGATGGAAGCCACGTTATTAACTTTTGCGCCAATAACTATCTCGGGCTGGCGAATCACCCTGAGCTGATTAATGCCGCAAAAGCGGGCATGGACAGCCACGGTTTCGGTATGGCGTCCGTGCGTTTTATCTGCGGCACCCAGGACAGCCACAAAGCGCTGGAGCAAAAGCTGGCAAGCTTCCTCGGCATGGAAGATGCGATTCTGTATTCCTCCTGTTTCGATGCTAACGGCGGCTTGTTTGAGACGTTGCTGGGCGCGGAAGACGCCATTATTTCCGACGCGCTGAACCACGCGTCTATCATTGACGGCGTGCGTTTGTGTAAAGCGAAGCGCTATCGCTATGCCAACAACGATATGGCTGAGCTGGAAGCGCGGCTGAAAGAGGCGCGTGAAGCCGGCGCGCGTCATGTCCTGATCGCCACCGACGGCGTGTTCTCAATGGATGGCGTCATCGCCAATCTGAAAGGCGTCTGTGATCTGGCCGATAAATACGATGCGCTGGTGATGGTTGATGATTCTCACGCGGTAGGCTTTGTCGGCGAAAACGGTCGCGGTTCCCATGAATACTGCGACGTAATGGGCCGCGTAGATATTATTACCGGTACGCTGGGCAAAGCGTTAGGCGGCGCATCCGGCGGCTATACCGCGGCGCGTAAAGAGGTCGTTGAGTGGTTGCGTCAGCGTTCCCGCCCATATCTGTTCTCCAACTCCCTGGCGCCGGCGATCGTGGCGGCTTCTATTAAAGTGTTAGAGATGGTGGAAGCGGGCGCAGAACTGCGCGATCGCTTGTGGGCGAACGCCCGGCAGTTCCGTGAGCAGATGTCTGCCGCGGGATTTACGCTGGCAGGCGCGGATCACGCCATCATCCCGGTAATGCTGGGAGATGCGGTTGTCGCGCAGAAATTTGCCCGCGAACTGCAAAAAGAGGGCATTTACGTTACCGGTTTCTTCTATCCGGTCGTACCAAAAGGTCAGGCGCGTATTCGTACCCAGATGTCTGCGGCGCATACGCCTGAGCAAATTACGCGTGCGGTAGACGCGTTCACGCGTATTGGTAAACAACTGGGCGTGATTGCCTGAGGATGTAAGATGAAAGCGTTATCCAAACTGAAAGCGGAAGAGGGCATCTGGATGACCGACGTTCCGGAACCGGAAGTCGGCCATAACGATTTGCTGATTAAAATCCGTAAAACAGCCATCTGCGGCACTGACGTTCACATCTATAACTGGGATGACTGGTCGCAAAAAACCATCCCGGTTCCGATGGTCGTGGGGCATGAATATGTCGGCAAAGTGGTCGGCATCGGTCAGGAAGTGAAAGGCTTTAAAATCGGCGATCGCGTCTCCGGCGAAGGTCATATCACCTGCGGTCATTGCCGCAACTGCCGCGGCGGTCGTACTCACCTGTGTCGCAACACCACCGGCGTGGGCGTCAACCGTCCCGGCTGCTTTGCGGAATACCTGGTCATCCCGGCGTTCAATGCGTTTAAAATCCCGGATAACATTTCTGATGATTTAGCCTCTATTTTCGACCCGTTTGGTAATGCGGTGCATACGGCGCTGTCTTTCGATCTGGTCGGCGAAGATGTACTGGTATCGGGGGCGGGGCCAATCGGCGTAATGGCCGCCGCGGTGGCGAAACATGTCGGCGCGCGTCATGTGGTGATTACTGACGTCAATGAATACCGTCTGGAGCTGGCGCGTAAAATGGGCGTCACCCGCGCGGTCAACGTCGCGAAAGAGAGCCTGAACGACGTCATGGCGGAGCTGGGAATGACCGAAGGGTTCGATGTGGGTCTGGAGATGTCCGGCGCGCCGCCGGCGTTTCGTACCATGCTGGACACCATGAATCACGGCGGTCGTATTGCGATGCTGGGGATTCCGCCATCAGATATGTCTATCGACTGGACAAAAGTCATCTTTAAGGGCCTGTTCATTAAAGGTATTTATGGTCGTGAGATGTTCGAAACGTGGTACAAAATGGCGGCGCTGATCCAGTCCGGTCTGGATCTGTCACCGATTATCACCCATCGTTTCTCTATTGATGATTTCCAGAAAGGTTTTGACGCCATGCGTTCAGGCCAGTCAGGAAAAGTCATTCTGAGCTGGGATTAATATGTATATACCCAAAATAATTCGAGTTGCTTAAAGGCGGCAAGGGAGTGAGTCCCCAGGAGCATAGATAACTATGTGACTGGGGTGAACGAGCGTAGCCAACACATAAGCAACTTGAAGTATGAAGGGTATAGAGACCCGATGATATTTATCGGGTCTGATATACGTTTCATCGTAAAAGGTTGGTGTCATTCGCCAACCTTTTTTGTTAGGGAAAATCTGGAAAGCCGTAAAGAATTGTCATAGACATCAAGCATTCGTAATTGCGCTTTACTCTTATTTTACTCGCTAATGTCACGCTCTACTCTGAGTTTTGTGCTTGCTTTTTACTGTAAAAATTAATTATGGCGGCTTAATAGTTTCTTAATAGAGCCACAGTATAAAGGCAGGGTAAATTAAGGTTTTTCTGGTAATCGTTATGAAAAATAGTAAAACCAAAGTGAGTATCATTGTCCCGTTATATAATGCGGGAGCGGATTTTAATGCTTGCATGGCGTCGTTAATCGCGCAAACGTGGTCGGCGCTGGAAATTATTATTGTGAATGATGGATCGACAGATCATTCCGTTGAGATAGCAAAACATTACGCGGAACATTACCCGCATGTTCGACTGCTTCATCAGGCCAATGCTGGCGCATCTGTCGCCCGTAATCTTGGCCTGCAAGCGGCGACCGGCGATTACGTCGCCTTTGTCGATGCGGATGACCTGGTCTACCCGAAGATGTATGAAACGCTGATGACCATGGCGCTTAACGATGATCTGGACATTGCGCAGTGTAATGCGGACTGGTGCGCCCGAAAAACCGGGCACGCCTGGCAATCTATTCCGACCGATCGTCTGCGCTCCACCGGGGTATTAAGCGGACCGGATTGGTTGCGTATGGCGCTGGCCTCGCGGCGCTGGACGCATGTTGTCTGGATGGGCGTTTATCGACGTGCGATAATTATCGATAACAATATTACTTTCGTTCCCGGACTACATCATCAGGACATATTATGGTCGACGGAAGTTATGTTTAATGCCACGCGCGTACGTTATACCGAACAATCATTATATAAATATTTCCTGCATGATAATTCGGTAAGCCGTTTGCAAAGACAAGGCAATAAAAATCTTAATTATCAGCGGCATTATATTAAAATTACGCGATTATTAGAAAAGCTCAATCGTGATTATGCCCATCGTATTCCGATTTACCCGGAATTTCGCCAGCAAATTACCTGGGAAGCGTTACGCGTTTGTCATGCGGTGCGTAAAGAACCTGATATTTTGACCCGCCAGCGTATGATTGCCGAAATTTTTACTTCTGGCATGTATAGACGGATGATGGCTAACGTCCGCAGCGCGAAAGCGGCTTATCAGACGCTACTCTGGTCTTTCCGGCTGTGGCAATGGCGCGACAAAACCTTGTCGCACCGTCGTATGGCCCGTAAGGCGCTCAATCTGTCTTAGCGCTCACGTTTTTAGGCGCGGCGATTTTCCCCCAGCCTTGCCACTGGTGCTGAAACCAGACAACCACGGAACTTTGCGTAATGCTCTCGCCGATGACGCTGAAAAAGCGCGTAGCGTAGACCGGTTGCAGCGGTTTTTTCGGCTTGCACATCTTCACGCCGCGAAAGGGGTTGCGCGGTGCGTCAATTTTCTGCGGCGTCACACCCGGTCGGGACGTATCTACCTGCGGTTCGTTGAGCAGGCTGCCTGGGCGTACCAGGGTGATATCCGCCGGCAGGCGATAAACCATCTGTTGCAGCACGCGAACCGTTGCGGGATGCGGATGACCAATCGCGATAGCGGAACCGTTGCGACGGGCCAGTTCGATAGCGCGATTAAACTGACGGCGGATATCCGCCTCGTTTTGCGTATCGTCGAGGAACACTTTGCGCTTGATCACTTTCACACCCGTACCGGATGCCGCGCGCATCGCCTGGCTATTGCCAATCGTCATGCTGTCGAGAAAATAGAGATTGTAATGTTCCAGCGCCTGCATAACTTTTTGCATACCGAACAGGCTGGAAGTCATTGCGCTGCCCATGTGGTTATTAAGCCCGACGGCATACGGCACGTTGTTTACCGCCTCGCGGATAATGCGCTCGATCTCATCGCTGCTCATATCTGGTCGCAGCGTATCCTTCTCCAGCGGCTGTTTGCTTAGCGGCGCCATCGGCAGATGGATTAACACCTCATGCCCGCTATTGTGCGCTTTAGTTGCCATTTCGCGCGCGTGCGGCGCGTTGGGCAGTACGGCGACGGAGATGTTTGGCGGCAGCGCCAGAACCTGGTTTTCCGTGTGCGGGCGATAGCCAAAATCATCAATCACGATGGCGAGCTTGCCAGCGAAAACGGGATGTGCAAACGCCAGCAAAGTGGCCAGCGTGAGAATGGAGCGACGATACTGAGGCAAAACTTATCTTCCCAACCACGGCTGTGGATTGACGGCCTGACCCTGGCGACGAATTTCGAAATAAAGCGAGGGTCTGCCCTGACCGCCGCTACTGCCCACAAGGGCGATAGGTTGTCCGGCGCGCACCTGCGCGCCTACGCTGACCAGCGCGCTCTGGTTATAGCCGTAAAGGCTCATATCGCCTTTACCATGCTCCACGACCACCACCAGGCCATAGCCTTGCAACCAGTCCGCCAGAATCACCCTGCCGTCGGCGATGGCTTTGACCTCGGTGCCTTCCGACGCGCCGATCACCATCCCCTTCCAACGTAGCTCACCCTGCAGCCGTTCGCCATAGCGATGCAATATCGGGCCGCGTACCGGCCAGTATGCCTGACCGCGAGGCGCGCCCAGACCGCCGGTGCGGGACATTAGCGAGCGCTCGCTTTCCGTCGGCTTATAGGTGCTGCCTTTACGCGAGGCTTCCTGCTGCTTGTCGCGTACCGCCTGCGCTTCGCGGGCTTCACGCTCCGCTCGCGCTTTGGCCGCCGCTTCCGCCCGCGCGATACTGTTGCGCAGGCGTGATTCGTTGGCGCGTAGTTCGCTTAACTGTTGCTGGCCTTGCTGAATAGACGACTCCAGTCCGGCAAGCGTTTTCTTACGTTCATTACGCGCCTGCTCCAGCTTCGCCTGCTGGGCGCGCTGCTCATACAGCAACGTTTGTTGTTGGCTTTGCTTTTCTTCCAGCTCGGCTTTTTGCGTGGCGACCTGTTCGCGAGTCTGTTTCAGTTCGGCGATAGTCTCCTGGCGCGCCTGGTTCAGATAGCCGAAGTAGGCCTGCAGGCGTTGCCCACGCTGGCTTTCTTCTCCGCTAAGAATAAGCTGAATGCCGGTGTGTTCGCCCTGGCGGAAAGCGGCGTCCAACTGCGCGGCGAGATTACGCTCCTGGCTGGCTTTTTGCTGCTCCAGTCTGGCAATTGAGGCGTTCATCTCATCAATTTGCGCGTTTAACTGATCCAGAGTGCTTTGCGTTTCGCGCAGCTTACGCGCTGCGGCCGAGATGGCCTCTTCCTGGGCTTTAAGTTGTGCCAGGAGGCTGGCGCGCTGTTGCTGCTGCTGGCGTACGTCGCGTTCTTTCGCGGCGATATCGGCCTGAATAGATTTGAGTTGATCACGGTCATCCGCGTGGGCGGAAAAGGCGCACAACAATACGCCAGCGCTAAGTACGCTGGCGTAGAACAAAGGCCTGACTGAAAACGTTCTTGGTTTCACGGCCTGTTGAATGGTGTTAATCGCCTTTCCCCTCATGGGGAGGGATTATTCCACGATGAACAGCGGCTTACCAGTCATCTCTTGCGGGATTTCCATCCCCATCAGCGACAGCATGGTAGGCGCAATGTCTGAAAGTTTGCCGCCTTCGACCGCCTTCACGTTTTTCTCGCCGACATAAATCAGCGGCACCGGCAGGTTGGTGTGGGCGGTATGCGCCTGACCGGTCGCCGGATCGCGCATCTGCTCCGCGTTGCCGTGGTCCGCGGTAATCAACAGTTGTCCACCAACGGACTCAACCGCTTTTGTTACCTGTTCAATGCAGTTATCCAACGCTTCCACCGCTTTGATGGCGGCTTCCATCACGCCGGTATGACCGACCATATCGCCGTTTGGATAGTTACAAATGATGGTGTCGTACTTACCGCTTTCGATCGCCGCGACCAATTTTTCAGTCAATTCTGCAGAGCTCATTTCCGGTTGCAGGTCATAAGTGGCCACTTTCGGGGAGTTGATCAGAATGCGCTCTTCGCCAGCAAACGGTTCTTCTACGCCGCCGTTAAAGAAAAAGGTTACGTGCGCATATTTTTCCGTTTCGGAAATACGCAGTTGGGTTTTATCGTTTTTCGCCATCCATTCGCCAAAGGTATTCGCCAGCGACGCTGGTGGGTAGGCAACGGCAGTTTTGATGTCGGCGGCGTATTCGGTCAGCATCACAAAGTTCAGATTAACCACTTTCTTACGCGCAAAGCCGTCGAAATCGGCGTTAACGAAAGCGCGGGTGATTTCGCGCGCGCGGTCAGCGCGGAAGTTCATGAAAATCAGCGTGTCGCCGTCTTCCATCGCCGCATCAGCCTGGCCCTCGGCGCGGATAACGGTCGCTTTGACAAACTCATCGTTTTCATCACGAGCGTAAGCGGCCTGCAGGCCAGCCACAGCGGTATCCGCCTGGAATTCGCCCTGCGCCAGGGTCATCAGATCATACGCTTTTTCCACGCGATCCCAACGGTTGTCGCGGTCCATAGCGTAGTAACGACCGACGATAGACGCCACGCGGCCTTTGCCCAGCGCGGCGAATTTGTCTTCGAATTTTTTCAGCGAGGCTTCAGCGCTGCGCGGCGGCGTGTCGCGACCGTCGAGGAAGGCGTGCAGATAGATTTTTTCTGCGCCGCGATCTGCGGCCAGTTCCACCATCGCCATAATGTGATCTTCGTGGCTGTGGACGCCGCCCGCGGACAGCAGACCCATAATATGAACCGCTTTACCGGCGTTTTTCGCCTGGTCTACCGCATTGGTCAGGACTGGGTTAGCAAAGAAAGTACGTTCTTTAATTTCAACGTCCAGACGCGTCAGGTCCTGATAAACAATGCGACCTGCGCCCAGGTTAACGTGGCCCACTTCGGAGTTGCCCATCTGGCGGTCAGGCAGACCCACTTCCAGACCGGATGCGTCGATCAGGGTATGCGGACGTTTTGCCCACAGAGCATCCATCACCGGGGTTTTGGCGTTTAAGATAGCGTTATCCTGCTGTTCTTCACGGTAGCCGTAGCCATCCAGAATCACCAGTACCATAGGTTTTTTAGAAACCGACATTGCGACAACCTCATACTCAATAGACAAAATAATTGCGTAATTTTACTACAGCTGAATCGATAAAATAGCCTCAGAAGATCAAAGAAAGGGATCGCGCTGGTGTGAGAAGGCAAGCAATAGCGTGATTTTTTTTCGTAGTGCCCCGCAAAAATGCATTCCAGTGCACGCTCTGGCTGTATTTGCGCCACTGCGCAGGTATACTCCTTTCCTGGTTTTTTAATCACTACGTCGGGAGTTGTTACCCCCCATGCAAGAAATTATGCAATTTGTTGGCCGTCATCCCATACTGAGTATCGCCTGGATTGCGTTACTGGTGGCGGTTTTATTTACCACGTTCAAAGGTCTGACTTCAAAAGTTAAGGTGATTACACGCGGCGAAGCCACGCGCCTTATCAACAAAGAGGACGCCGTTGTTGTGGATTTACGTCAACGTGACGATTTCCGTAAAGGCCATATCGCTGGCGCGACCAATTTGCTGCCGAGCGAAATCAAAGCCAACAATGTTGGCGAACTGGAAAAGCACAAAGACAAGCCGATTATCGTGGTCGACGGTTCTGGTATGCAGTGCCAGGAATCCGCTAACGCGCTGACAAAAGCCGGCTTTGAAAAGGTCTTTGTGTTGAAAGAAGGCGTAGCAGGCTGGAGCGGCGAGAATCTGCCTCTGGTGCGCGGTAAGTGATTACCCGTCGTTTTCATGACGTAAGGGGAATGACTTGCCCTTGCGTCGACATGAAATCCATCGGGTAAAAAACAGGAGCGAAGTCATGGCCAATATTGAAATCTACACCAAAGCAACCTGCCCGTTTTGCCATCGTGCAAAGGCGCTGTTAAACAGCAAGGGCGTGAGTTTCCAGGAAATTGCGATTGACGGCGACGCCGTGAAGCGTGAAGAGATGATCAAACGTAGTGGCCGAACGACGGTTCCGCAAATTTTTATTGATGCACAGCACATTGGCGGTTGTGACGACTTGTATGCGCTGGATGCGCGTGGTGGACTGGATCCGCTGTTGCGTTAAGGCGTACTCAAGTATTTAAGGACAACACTAAAGGGTTTTACACATGTCAGAACAAAATAACACTGAAATGGCTTTCCAGATCCAACGTATCTATACCAAGGATGTTTCTTTCGAAGCGCCAAACGCACCGCATGTTTTCCAGAAAGATTGGCAGCCAGAGGTTAAACTGGATCTTGATACGGCATCTTCCCAACTGGCGGATGACGTTTATGAAGTTGTGCTGCGTGTTACCGTAACGGCTTCCCTGGGGGAAGAAACCGCGTTCCTGTGCGAAGTTCAGCAGGCCGGTATTTTCTCCATCAGCGGTATTGAAGGTACTCAGATGGCGCATTGCCTGGGCGCATACTGCCCGAACATTCTGTTCCCGTATGCTCGCGAGTGCATCACCAGCCTGGTTTCACGCGGTACGTTCCCGCAACTGAACCTTGCGCCGGTCAATTTTGATGCGCTGTTCATGAACTATTTGCAGCAGCAGGCTGGCGAAGGTACTGAAGAACATCAGGATGCCTGATGAACCAAAGTAATGCGTCAATGACAGTCATCGGTGCCGGCTCGTACGGCACCGCTCTTGCCATCACTCTGGCGAGAAACGGCCACCAGGTTGTCCTGTGGGGCCACGACCCAAAACATATCGCGACCCTGGAGCACGATCGCTGCAACGTCGCGTTCCTTCCCGATGTGCCTTTTCCCGATACGTTACACCTGGAAAGCGACTTAGCAACCGCGCTGGCGGCCAGTCGTAACATTCTGGTGGTGGTGCCAAGCCATGTTTTCAGCGACGTGCTGCGGCAGATTAAACCGCTGATGCGTCCGGATGCGCGTCTGGTATGGGCGACCAAAGGCCTGGAAGCGGAAACGGGGCGCCTGTTGCAGGATGTCGCTCGCGAGGCGTTAGGCGATCAAATCCCGCTGGCGGTGATTTCCGGTCCGACGTTCGCTAAAGAGCTGGCGGCGGGTTTGCCGACGGCAATCTCGCTGGCCTCAACCGATGAGACCTTTGCCGACGATCTCCAGCAACTGTTGCACTGCGGAAAAAGTTTTCGCGTCTATATCAATGCGGATTTTATCGGCGTGCAGCTTGGCGGCGCGGTGAAAAACGTGATTGCGATTGGCGCGGGGATGTCTGACGGCATCGGCTTCGGCGCGAACGCCCGCACGGCGCTAATCACGCGTGGACTGACCGAAATGTCGCGGCTTGGCGCAGCGCTTGGTGCCGATCCCGCCACCTTTATGGGGATGGCGGGTTTAGGCGATCTGGTGCTGACCTGTACCGACAACCAGTCGCGCAACCGTCGTTTTGGCATGATGCTTGGCCAGGGCATGGACGTTAAAGGCGCGCAGGATAAGATTGGCCAGGTGGTCGAAGGCTATCGCAATACGAAAGAAGTTCGTGAATTGGCGCACCGTTTTGGTGTTGAAATGCCAATAACCGAGGAAATTTATCAAGTATTGTATTGCGGAAAAAACGCGCGCGAGGCAGCATTAACGTTATTAGGTCGCGCCCGCAAGGAAGAGCTGAGTCGCCACTAGCCGTAAGGAACTGTTTGCATAAACGACCCAACCCGCACAGAACGGGTTGGTCGTTTTCTGCCCGTCTGGAGTAAGCCATGCCGTGTGAAGAACTGGAAATCGTCTGGAAGAATATTAAAGCTGAAGCCCGCGCTTTAGCTGACTGTGAGCCTATGTTGGCCAGTTTTTATCACGCCACGCTACTCAAGCATGAAAATCTGGGCAGTGCGCTGAGCTATATGCTGGCAAATAAACTGGCTTCGCCCATCATGCCCGCTATCGCTATCCGTGAAGTAGTTGAAGAAGCCTATGCCGCCGACCCGGAAATGATCGCGTCGGCAGCCTGCGATATTCAGGCCGTGCGCACTCGCGATCCGGCGGTGGATAAATACTCCACGCCGCTGTTATATCTGAAAGGCTTTCATGCGCTACAGGCCTACCGCATTGGTCACTGGTTGTGGAATAAAGGTCGTCGCGCGCTGGCTATCTTCCTGCAAAATCAGGTTTCGGTCTCGTTTCAGGTGGATATTCACCCGGCAGCGAAAATTGGCCGCGGGATTATGCTCGACCATGCCACCGGTATTGTGGTGGGGGAGACGGCGGTTATTGAAGATGATGTGTCGATCCTGCAATCCGTCACCCTGGGCGGTACCGGGAAAACGAGCGGCGATCGTCATCCTAAAATCCGCGAAGGCGTGATGATTGGCGCGGGCGCGAAAATTCTCGGCAATATCGAGGTGGGGCGCGGCGCGAAAATTGGCGCAGGTTCCGTTGTTTTACAGCCTGTCCCGCCGCACACTACCGCCGCAGGCGTTCCGGCGCGTATTGTCGGCAAGCCGGGCAGCGATAAGCCGTCGATGGATATGGACCAGCATTTCAACGGGCTACACCATACGTTTGAGTATGGCGACGGCATCTGAATTGCGCGGTACAACTAAAAAACGCTGTTCCGATGGAGTGCAATCCCGGAACAGCGGAGCGAAGAATTCGCAATGTGGACAATCAGGCTGCGGATGATGTCAGCGTGATGCGATCCAGCGGGCCGACGATAAACAGATATGAAATGAGACCAATAAGTCCCATCGAGCCAACGTATAAAATGGCAAAGTCGAACGACTGAGTATTGGCAAGAATCACGCCGATGACCAGTGGCGTAACGATGCTTGCCATATTGCCACACATGTTAAATACGCCGCCGGCAATACCCAGAACTTCCTTCGGCGAGGTGTCGCTGAGTACGCACCAGCCCAGGTTACCAAACCCTTTGGCAAAAAAGGCCAGACTCATCGCCGCAATGACCACAAATTCTGAAGAGGTGTAGTTGGCGATCACAATTACGCAAGAGAGCAACATACCGCAGATAACAGGCAGTTTCCGCGCGACGGTAAGGCTATAGCCGCGTTTGAGCAGCCAGTCGGAGAACACGCCGCCGAGCAGGCCGCCAATAAAACCGGCAATGGCTGGAATACTGGCCACGAAACCGACTTTCAGAATCGACATGCCTTTCGCCTGGTACAGGTAGGTCGGGAACCAGGTCAGGAAGAACCAGGTGATAGAGGTGACGCAGAATTGCCCGATGTAAACACCGATCATCATCCGGTTAACACAGACGGTTTTAATCTGCGCGAACGTTATTTTCTGCGGCTCCTTTTTACAGCCCAGAGAGGGCTCGCCACCACCGCTACGAATATAGTCAATTTCCGCTTGATTAACTTTTGGGTGGTGCATCGGATCTTTGACTTTCATTAACCAGAATATACCGAGCATCACACCAATAGCGCCAATATAATAGAAGACAAAATGCCAGCTTAAATTATGCAGAATGATCGTCATTAGCGGGGTGATAATGCCCAGCGAGATATATTGTGCAGCCTGATAAACTGAAGTAACGAAACCTCGTTCATTATTGGGAAACCATTGTACGCTTAAACGACTGTTCGCCGGAAAGGCAGGCGCTTCAATCGCGCCCATCAGCAGACGTAGAATAACCAGTACAATTAATGGGCTGCCATACAGATAGATCGTTCCCTGAAACATGGTTACTAACGACCAGCCAATCAATGCGCAACCGTAAACCAGTCGTGAACCGTAGCGGTCTAATAGCCAACCACCGGGGAGTTGCATAATGACATAGGCAATACCAAATGAGGAGAAGGCCAGGCCCATCGCTTCCGGATCAAAACCTAATTCTTTACTCATTATTGGGGCAACTACGGATAGAGTTGCGCGATCCGCATAATTAAATACGGTAGCAAGAAATAAAAATATAAGAATGGTATGACGCACTTTTGTGCGCTTTATTATTGTGTTCATTATCTACTCCTCAGATAAGGGCAGAATGCATCCTGTAAGGTAAGAGAGGCGGGACGGATTCCCGCCAGTCGGGTTAAGGGCGTTTGCCAAATTCACATGTTAATTGTGTCCAACGGCGCGCTTGTTCACTGAGCGTGAAACCCAGACCATGACGATCGGAAATCCACATGCGGCCATCGCGCAGCTCAAGTTGCTCGTTGAATAATGGATTCAGCCACTCGAAATGTTCCAGCCACGGCTCCAGGGGATACGCTGCGGAAAGGTGCAGGTGTACTTCCATCGCAAAGTGCGGCGCCAGCTTACGCCCGTGTTTCGCCGCCAGATCCATAATCTTCAGGAACGGAGAGATACCGCCGACACGCGGCGCATCTGGCTGAACGAAATCGCTGGCATTGCCCAGAATCAACTGCTCGTGTTCCCGGAAACTGGTCAGCATTTCCCCGGTGGCGATAGGCGTATCCAGCGCGGCAGCAAGCTGGGCGTGGCCTTCGATGTCGTAAGCATCTAATGGTTCTTCAATCCAGATAAGATTGAACTGTTCCATTTTACGCCCCATGCGGATAGCCGTTTCGCGATCCCACTGCTGGTTAGCGTCAACCATTAACGGGAACTCATCCCCAAGCGCTTCACGTACTGCGGTTAAGCGGCGAATATCCTCAGCGCAGTTGGGTTGTCCGACTTTCAACTTAATACCGCCAATGCCATTTTCGCGGGAAATCACCACATTTTTCAGCACTTGATCGAGCGGTGTATGCAAGAACCCCCCTGAGGTGTTGTAACACTGAACGGAGTCGCGGTGCGCGCCCAACAGTTTTGCCAGTGGCAGACCGGCACGTTTAGCCTTCATATCCCATAAGGCGATATCGATAGGGGAGATAGCCTGTACCGCCATCCCGCTACGCCCCACTGAGGCTCCGGCCCACAGCAGCTTAGTGTATATTTTGTCGATATCATTGGGATCTTCGCCCAGTAGATTGTCGGCTATCTCTTTGGCGTGAGCATAAATACCCTGGCCGCCAGCACGTTTGGAGTAGCTAAAACCAACGCCCTCAAAGCCGTCGCGACTGCGGATTTCGGCAATGATGATTGCCACTTCGGTCAAAGGTTTCTGGCGACCGGTCAGTACCTTCGCGTCACTCACTGGCGTCGCCAGCGGTAGAAAAGCCAGTGATAGCTTCACCCATTCGATACGATCGCTGGTTTCTGCCACGGTTCTGGTATTCGCCGCTTTTGCATACATCACGGCGTCGGAATTCGCGCTTAAAGCCATTTTTTTTCTCCTGATAAACACAAAATGATTGCGCTAACATTTTTATTATTAAGCGAACGCAGGATCCAGAAAGTTGATGTTGATTTGAACATTTGATCACATATGTCGCATAAAAAGCAGGATTTATTGCAAAATAGATCACGATCCAAAAATATCTGGGGAAATGCATAATACAAAATGATGGCGCTATCATTTTGTAATGGCTGAGCTTGATAAGCTACTGTATTTACGGCCTTTCCTGATGCGAAGCTGGCAATAGCCGCAGGCATGATGAATAATGCGCGGATAAATCAGCCAATCTTTGCAGGGGCATCAGACGTGAAGAGAACCAAATCACCTCGTGCGCCAACGCTGGAAGATGTAGCACGTAGCGCCGGGCTGTCTCCGATGACAGTCAGCCGGGCATTGAATTCGCCACAACTGGTTCGCCCCAAAACGGTTGAGAAAGTCATGCAGGCGGTTCGCGTCACAGGCTACATACCCAACGCGTTAGCCGGTGGTCTGGCGTCGCGACGGAGTAAATTAATCGCTGTCGTCGTGCCGCAAATTAACAACAACATGTTTGTCGATACCATCCAGTCGCTGAGCGATGAACTGGCCCGACGCGGATATCACATATTGCTGTGCGTGGCGGGATATACCGAACAAACGGAAGCGGAATTGGTGGCGACACTGCTTTCCCGCCGCCCCGATGGCGTGGTGCTTACCGGGATCCATCACACGATAGAACTGAAAAAGGTCATCCTGAACGCGGCTATTCCGGTGGTGGAAATTTGGGACTTAACGCCCACACCGCTTGATATGCTGGTCGGTTTTTCCCATGAAAAAGTCGGGCAGGCGACGGGGGAGTATCTTCTGAGTAAGGGCTATCGTCGTCCCGGCTTGTTGTGGACCGCCGATCGCCGAGCCGCGCAACGTAAGCAGGGGTTATGTAGTGTTCTTCAACGCCACGCTATTCATGCCGTACCGCAGGTAGATGTCCCCCTTCCGGCATCGCTTTCGCTGGGGCGCAGCGGTTTAAGCCAGCTTTTTGACGAAGGGACGTTTGATGTCATTGTTTGCAGTTCTGATACCCTGGCACAGGGGGCGATGATGGAGGCGGAAAGCCGTGGTTTGCGCATTCCGCATGATTTAGCGGTTATTGGTTTTGGCGACCTTGATTTTGCCGCCAGCAATCGACCATCAATTACTACCGTAAGCGTTGACAGACGCGCCATTGGCCAGCGCGCCGCTACGCTGTTGGCCGATCGTATTGAACAGAAACCGTGCGCAGAAGCTATTGTGGATATTGGCTTTCATTTGATTGAGCGAGAGTCCGCATAAACGGGAACATGCCATCGGGATCGGCCAGGCCGGATCAGGCGTCAGCCGCCATCCGGCATTGAATATATTACGATCGCAACACCGCGCCGGAGTATCCTAACTGGCGCCATGCTTCATACACCACCACCGACACCGCATTCGACAGGTTCATGCTACGGCTATCCGGCATCATCGGAATGCGAATCTTCTGCTCTTTAGGCAACGTATCGAGAATGCTGGCGGGCAGGCCGCGCGTTTCCGGGCCAAACATCAAATAATCGCCATCCTGATAGCTTACGGCGCTATGGGCGGGCGTGCCCTTTGTCGTCAACGCAAACAGGCGCTGCGGATTTTCAGCGGCGACAAAAGCGGCATAATCGTGATGGCGCTGAACCGCGGCGAATTCGTGATAGTCCAGCCCTGCGCGGCGTAAGCGCTTATCATCCCAGGTAAACCCCATCGGTTCGATGATGTGCAGACGAAAGCCGGTATTGGCGCAAAGACGAATGATGTTGCCGGTATTCGGCGGGATTTCTGGTTCGAAGAGTACGATGTTAAGCATGATGCCCCCTTAAATGCGGGGGGCAGAATAGCAGAAATTTACCGGGCTCTCACGCGCCAGGCGTTCAGGCGGCATCGCCTTTGCTCATTGGCGCCAGCGCGGCGGGCAAACTTTTCCCCAGTTCCTGCACCAGTGAATCGCCACTGATTTCGCTAATGGATTTCGCGCCGGTCAGGGTCATGGCGACTTTCATCTCTTTCTCGATCAGGTCCAGCAGATTGGCGACACCCGCTTTTCCTGCCGTCGCCAGCGCGTAGAGATAGGCCCGACCCAGCAGTACGGTATCGGCCCCCAACGCAATCATACGCACGACATCCAGCCCGTTACGAATCCCGCTATCTGCCAGAATGGCGATATCGCCTTTCACCGCATCGGCAATGGCGGGCAGGGCGCGGGCGGAAGAGAGCACGCCATCGAGCTGGCGGCCGCCGTGATTCGACACCACGATACCGTCAGCGCCGAAACGTACCGCATCGCGGGCATCTTCTGGATCGAGGATCCCTTTGATCACCATTGGGCCGTCCCAGAATTCGCGTATCCATTCCAGATCTTTCCAGGAGATGGACGGATCGAAGTTATTTGCCAGCCAGCCGATATAGTCCTCAAGGCCGGTCGGTTTACCCAGATAGGCGGAAATATTGCCTAAATCATGCGGGCGACCGTTCAGGCCGACATCCCACGCCCATTTAGGGTGCATCACCGCCTGCCAGTAACGGCGCATGGCCGCGTTTGGGCCGCTCATCCCGGAGTGGGCGTCACGGTAGCGCGCGCCCGGCGTTGGCATATCGACGGTAAAGACCAGCGTGGAGCAGCCCGCCGCTTTCGCACGTTCAAGCGCGTTGCGCATAAAGCCCCGGTCACGCAGTACATAAAGCTGGAACCACATCGGGCGCTTAATGGTTGGTGCAACTTCTTCAATCGGACAGACGGAGACGGTGGAAAGGGTGAACGGAATGCCCTTTGCGTCTGCGGCGGCGGCGGCCTGTACTTCGCCGCGACGGGCGTACATGCCGCACAGACCTACCGGCGCTAATGCCACCGGCATCGACAACGTTTCGTTAAACAGGGTCGTTTCGAGGCTTAAATCGGACATATTTTTCAGCACGCGCTGGCGCAGGGCGACCTGCGACAGGTCTTCCACATTTCGGCGCAGGGTATATTCCGCATACGCGCCGCCGTCGATGTAGTGGAAGAGGAAAGGAGGCAGTGTGCGCTGAGCTGCGGCGCGATAATCGCTGGCTGCTGAAATAATCATGATTTATTCTCCCTGGTCATCTCATTATGGTCGCCGGGCAGGCGGGTAATACGCGCCTGGCGGGCCTGGTCTTCATCAAATCGTTTAATCGTGGTGTGGACAAAACTGAGGTGCGCCATCATCGCTTTACGCGCGCCCTCGGCGTTACCGTCCAGAATGGCGTCCATCACCGCCTGGTGTTGTTCCGTCAGTTTTGAGAATACGGGCGGAACGAGATACATACGCTGGCGACTCTGTTTGACGGAGGATTGCAGGACGTCGAAGAAACCGCGCATGGTTTGCAATAGCACCACATTGTGCGAGGCTTCCGCGATCGCCAGATGAAAGCGCACGTCGGCCTGGGAGGCGAGATCCGGGTCTTCGCTGAGCGTCGCATCAAAGCAGAGTCTGATTTTCTCTTTGTCGGCGGCGGTGGCACGCATGGCGGCGTGCCAGGCGGTACTGGCTTCAATGGCGTGGCGGGCTTCCAGAATATCGAAACTGTAGTCCGGATCGTTTGCCATCAGCATTTTCAGCGGTTGCACGATATTCTGTTCAGACCAGGTTTCGTGCTGCCAGCGGACAAATGTCCCGCCGCCGCGACGACTCACCAGCACGCCTTCGCTGACCAGCTTCGCCAGCGCTTCGCGTAAAGAGTTGCGTGATACGCCAAGCTGTAGAGCCAACTGGCGCTCGGCGGGCAATTTCATGCCCGCTTCCAGGTTTTGTTCTTCAATCAGCGCCCGCACGCGAGAGGCAATCTCGTCTGACAGGCGTTTTGGCATCACAATCACGGAATCATCCAGGTTAAAACATAGGCCTGAAGCGTAGTGATCACGCCCACCATACAGGTGAAGATCAGGCTGTGTTTGACGGTAAAACGGAACAGATCGGACTCTTTCCCTACCAGTCCCACCGCCGCGCAGGCGATGGCGATAGACTGTGGCGAGATCATCTTCCCGGTTACGCCTCCAGTGGTATTCGCCGCCACCATCAGCACATCAGAGACGCCGATTTGCTGCGCCGCGGTAGCCTGTAGAGAGGCAAACAGCGCGTTAGATGAGGTGTCGGACCCGGTCAGGAAGACGCCCAGCCAGCCGAGGAACGGCGAGAAGAACGTGAAGGCGCTGCCGGTGTGCGCCAGCGCTAACGCCAGCGTGGAAGAAAGCCCGGAATAGTTCGAGATAAACGCGAACGCCAGCACCATGCCGATGGAGTAAATCGGCAACGCCAGCTCTTTCAGCGTGCTGCCAAAGGTCTGGATTGCGGCTGAGGGTTTCATTTTCAGCCAGACGATAGACAACAGCGCGGCAAACAGGATCGCTGTGCCGGTGGCGGAGAACCAGTCAAATTTATACACCGCCGCGTAAGCGGTCGCTTCGTGTACGACTGGCGGCATACGGGCGACCAGTTTATCGAGATACGGTACCGGAACGTTAATTACCCAGTCATACAGCGCGCCGCCGGGGGCAAACAGCGCTTTGAACGGCGGTATGCTCCAGAGAGTGACCGTGGCGGTCAGGAACAGGAACGGCGACCAGGCGCGAACAATTTGTCCTGTCGTATAACGGGTACGGGCCAGCGTCTGATCGACCTGCGACGCGCCCATATCGCCGAAGCGGAAGATGCGTACCGGCTGCCAACGTTTGAGGAACAGCGTCAGACACACCAGAGACACCAGAGAAGAGATAATGTCCGGCAGTTCCGGCCCGATAAAGTTGGAGCTGAGATACTGGGCGATAGCAAATGAACCGCCAGAGACCATTACCGCAGGCCAGGTTTCTTTCACGCCGCGCCAGCCGTCCATAATCGCCATAATCCAGAACAGCACGATAATGGTCAGGAATGGCAACTGGCGGCCTACCATCTGACCGATTTCAAAGCTGTCCAGGCCCGTAACCTGTCCGGCAACCAGAATCGGAATACCCATCGCGCCAAAGGCGACTGGCGCGGTGTTTACAATCAGGCACAGCCCTGCCGCATACAGCGGATTAAAGCCCAGACCCACCAGCAGCGCGGCGGTTATCGCCACCGGCGCGCCGAAACCCGCCGCGCCTTCAAGGAACGCGCCGAAGCAGAAGCCGACAATCAGCATTTGCAGACGTTGATCGGGGGTAATCGACAGAATTGACGAGCGGATAATGTCAAACTGCCCGGTCTTTACCGAAATTTTATAGACGAAGACCGCGGCGATGATTATCCAGGCAATCGGCCATAGCCCGTAGAAGAAGCCATACACGACCGATGCCAGCGCGTGATCGACCGGCATTTTATAGAACAGCAGCGCGACGGCGAGCGCGATAACGACCGTCCACGAAGCGGCAACGTAGCCTTTCAGCTTGAGTTTAATCAGGGCGAAAAAGAAGAACAGGATTGGGAGTGATGCGATCAGGCTGGAAAGCCAGATATTACCCGCCGGGTCATAGTTTTGTTGCCAGAGGTTCATTGCAGGTCTCCTGAGAACCACACGCATAATGGGATGAATCTTTGCTCATCTCGTTGGGGTCACATTATGTGTAAAAGTGGTCCTGCCAATATTGTTGTGTATGGATAATGACAACAAATAGTTAACCAGATGTTATTTATTGGCAACGATATTGTTGAGTCAATTTAATGAAATGTGAATCTGTGGCCGGATTCAGCGGGAATTGGTAGGGCCAATTAAGGGGTGAGGACAACAAGGGGAAGTAAAAAGGCAATGGCATTATGCCATTGCCTTTGATGTCGGGAGTATTGTTACTCCATTACCACTGGAAGCCAGCGCCAATAGCTGCAGAGTAATCGCCCTGGCTGTTACTGGTTCCTTGCAATTTATACACCCAGCCCCCGCTTTCACTTACCATGGAGACACCAATGGCGACGGCACTTTCACCATTAAACGTACCGCCAGCAATCGAGGTCATGTTGGCGCCCGGGGCGTAGGCTTGTGGCAGACCGGCCATGGCCATCGCTGAGGCGATACCGCCGCTCATCTTGTTTTCTACGCCTTTGATTTTGCTGTTCATTTCACCCATTTTCTGGTCGGTATAGGTGTTTGCTTCTTCGACGCTGCGTTTCAATTGCGCATAGTTAACCGCATCCGTATCGTTCACCGCCGCTGAAACATTGCCGATCCGAGTAGTACCGCCACTCCCGTCTCCCAGGTTGAGCACGCTATAGTTAACCGAGCCATCTGCATTGGTTTCATAACGAACGGAGCCTGCTTCTGAAGCTTTCAGTTGCGCCACATTAACCGCGTCAGTGTTGTTCACCCCTGCGGCAACGTTGGTAATACGGCGTTGTTGGGTAGAAGAGCCGACAGACACAGTATTAGCTTCATCTGCGACTGAATTTGTGCCTAACGCTACGCTGTTTTCAGCGGCAGCAATAGAGCCAGAGCCAATCGCAACACTGTCTTTACCCTGCGCATTAGCATCTACGCCATCGGTGTTGGTCTTGAAGTACTTGGTGCTACCGGTAGTGACAATATCGCCGACAGAGTTTTCGATATTGGTGACGCGGGTATCAAGACTACTCACCTGCGTGTTCAGATTATTGATACTTTCGGTATTTGCGGCAACACGGCTGTCGGTGACTTTCAATTGACTAACGTTTACGGCATCGGTGTCTGCCGAACCCGCCGCGACGTTAGTGATCTGACGTTGACCGTCTTCACTGCCGACAGAGAACTCACCGACAGAGTTCTGCGGTGCGTCCATGTTGTAGGCGGTGTAGTCAGTCTGTGCGCCGCGAGTGGTCTGAGAACCATTACCCATTGCAATACTGTTTGCATGGTTGGCGCGTGCGTTAGAACCGATAGCAATACCGTTGATGGCATCAGCCATCACCAGTGTATTCAGACCAATACCAATACCTGCATCAGCATTGACGATGGTTTTCGCACCCATTGCCAGTGAGTCAGTCCCGACAGCCAGTGAATCTTCTTCCGTTGAGTTTGCGTGGTAGTACTTGGTCGGTGTAGTAGTGACCGCACCAATGGCATTTTGTAACTGACGAACTGTTACCGCATCTTGCGCTTCAGAGCCGTCAGCAACGTTGGTAATTTGACGATAGCTTTCTCCATCCGTCCCCAATGACAACGCGCCCAGCAACTCTCTGTCTGTTGTATTGTAGCCAATGACGACGCCATCGCTTGTTACGCTCGTTGCTCGTATACCTGATGAAATAGCGCGGTTAGAGGTGGAGCCACTGCCCAAAGCGATACTGCCATCAATGGTGCTGCTGCTGTTTTGGCCAAGAGCCAGACTGCCAGCGCCAGAGGCGACGGCGTTGTAACCCACTGCCGTTGCGCCGTTACCCGTTGCGTATGCATCCTGGCCTTCAAGCCCGCTATCATTCGTACGGATGTATTTCACGCCGGTACCATTTTCCGTGATATAGGTTTCGCTGGTATCGCCGGCTAGTTGGCTAATAGACTCATTATACTGAGAAATCAACATGTTAGTTTCATAGAGCTGAGAGCCATTAACGGCGTCAGTACTGTCACTGGCGATTTCACCTGCTGCTACATTGGTTATCTTATTGGTACCGCTGGTACCGTGGCTGGCGCTGAACGCACCCTCTTCGTCATCCCAGCTCAGTGCATCGGTACCAAGATTGGTGATGGACGTATTGATATCCGCGATAGCAGAGGTGTTTTGATCTACCTTCTGGTTGGTTTCATACAACTGTGAGCCGTTTACTGCGTCTGTGCTGTCCTCAGAAAGCGCCCCGGCGGCGACATTGGTTATTTTACTGATGCTTCCACCGTGGTTTGCGCTGAAAGCGCCGATGTCTTCGTCCCATAACAGAGCGTTATCAGTGAGGCCGGTAATGGACGTATTAATGTCGGAGACAGAAGTATTCAGGTTCTCAATCGCGGTGCTGTTCTGAGTGATGTTGGTAGTATTGGCGGCGATATCGGTCGTGTTCTGATCCACTTTTTCATTAGTTTCGAACAGCTGCGATCCGTTAACGGCGTCGGTACTTCCTTCAGACAGCTCCCCGGCGGCAACGTTGGTAATTTTGTTTGTCGTACTACTTCCATGGCTGGCAGAGAACGAACTCGTTGTCTCATTCCAGCTCAGGTTGTCAGAGCTAAGGTTAGTGATGGACGTATTAATATCTGCGATAGCAGAGGTATTTTGATCCACCTTCTGGTTGGTTTCGTACAACTGGGAGCCGTTCACCGCGTCTGTACTGTCTTCAGAAAGGTCACCGGCGGCGACATTAATGATTTTGCTGGCGCTTCCGTTGCGGTTAGCGTTGAATGCGCCAGAGGCTGCATCCCACAACAGGGCATCGTCGGTGAGCATGGTGACGGAGTTGCTCAGACTGTTGATACTGGTGGTGTTGGTGGCGATATCAGTGGTGTTCTGGTTAATGTTGTCGGTATTGG
>NZ_JBKFPH010000024.1:0-68896 GCF_046567715.1 Salmonella sp. 741265116_PST
ACTCGACAGGATCGCGGCAAACCGTGGCTATCCGGTCATGCTGCGAATGGATAATGGTCCGGAATTTATCTCTCTGACGCTGGCTGAATGGGCAGACAGACATGCAGTAAAACTGGAGTTTATCCAGCCGGGTAAGCCGACGCAGAACGCTTTTATTAAACGTTTTAACCGGACATACCGTACAGAAATACTCGATTTTTATCTGTTCAGAACGCTGAATGAAGTGCGGGAAATCACGGAGAAATGGTTATCAGAATATAACTGTGAACGCCCGCATGAGTCACTGAACAATATGACACCGGAGGAATACCGACAGCACCATTATTTGGCCGGGATCTCAAAAAAAGCATGGGACTAAAATGGGTCTATTTACATGATCTTTGGCCTGGCGGAGTACCCATGCCTTCAGACTGGTTTAAAATCTGCAGAGGTTATTGACTCCAGGTTTAATAGACTAATCGGTAAACATAATCAGCCATGATAAATAGGTCTTTATCATATTTACTATAAATAAGGCCTGATTTTTCTTGATAAATGATAAAATCCTGGCTGGCTGTTCAGGTCAGGCAGGTTTAGTTAGATGGCTTCACACAGTTTACTCAAGCACAATACTTTTTCCACTCATCAAGCTGCGCTTTCTCATCATCAGCTCCGCTTATTATGTCCTGAAAAAAGTTACCATATAATGAATTTATGCGGAAGACACATCTTCCGCATAAATTATGAGGTTCAGAAGCGATATCCAACACCGATATTAAATCCATTAATTTTTGTCAAGAGCTCACGGCTTCCTTCATATCCCACATCAATAACAAAATTCTTTGTGGGATTCATTTGTACACCGGCTCCCCATGCCAGCGCTTTTTCATTGGCTGACGCTGAGACCGCGTATGGACTACCATCCTCCCAGGTACCGTTTTCCTTATCTCTTGCTTTAAGCATTGCAGCCCCTACCAGTGCATATAAAGAAAAAGAGTCAGTCACTTGATAAGTCGGGCCAACCATTAACGAGCCATATTTTACATTCGACTTATTATGGTAGGTTTCTCCGGTATCCTCATCAGTTCCAGAAGAGCTGTCATTGCCATACATGTAAGTTAAAGAGGTGATAATCCCTACAGGAAAATCCCCCTGATAATGATACTTAACGTTCACTCCACGGATATTCCCACCAGCGTTCATTTTACCTTGTGAGTACCCAGCAGTAAGTGAGTTGGTATCTGCCTGTGCAGTATTTATGGCAAAAATACCTGCAGATAAGATAAGTACTAATGCTTCTTTTTTCATAGCCATTCCTTAAGATTACTCTTGTTAATTATGGTGTTCATGAACACCAGTAGCATCTGTCCAACACAGAAACATAAACATTCTGCTGGTCAGAAAAATCTGCCTGAAAGAGATAGCTTATTGCCTGTTCATTTACATTGTATTTCTTACATTTCAATATAGTTATTAACGCAACCGAAACAAGTGATAAAAATAAAAACAACACAAAGCGAGCCTAAAGCAACATTATAAATCAACTCCATTTTATGCGGACTTGACTTACACAAACCCGCAGCCATTTAAACTCTCTAAAAAATTTCGATTAGAGATGTAAACTCTTGGCATGTAAATTTTATTTATTGACTGAACAATTACATAATTTATGCTCTAAAAATAGAGCAAATACCATTAAGTACAAAATTTTATTCATGTTGTTTTAAAATCATTTACATTCACAATGAATAATCACAGCATAAAATATTAATATTTAATACTGTGATAGCGATATTGGAATTAAACAGAACGATGACAGAACACAGTATATCCTGGCGAATAACCAGCACACCGTTTGTATTGCGCCCGGAGAAATGCAAGGTTCGAGCTTGTCCGTAATTCTGTGTAACTGCCACTGTATTAAAGGTGATCGCTCAGGCACTGAGGAATCCCCAGTAATGGGCGGGTAAAAAAAGACAGACATAGAGTTTTGTGATCTACTGATTTGTGTAACCAATTCAATGAGATCACCTCTATGTCTGCTCGCCAGGTATGTCAAAATTTTTTCTGCGGCGCTTTAGCTCCGTTTCACAAATATCGACAAAATGCTTTGCTGGATGCCACCATCGCACTTATCAATGGCGCATCTCTGACGCTGACCAGTATCGGACGTTATTTACCAGGTACTGCTCAGGTCAAAAATAAAACAAAACGTGTTGATCCTTTGCTCGGTAATGTGTCTCTTCATCACGATATCCCTCTGATTTTCAGAAATATTATTTCCATGCTGACGAACCGACTATCACTGTGCGTCATCGCTGTTGACTGGAACGGGTATCCCTCTCAGGAGTATCACGTACTCCGTGCCAGCCTGATTTGCGATGGACGTTCGCTACCCTTGCTGAGCTGGATAGCTCCTTCGGAAAAGCAGCAAAACGCAAAGGTACAGCAAGCTTTTCTTAATACTCTTTTCGAGGCGGTAAACCCAAAAGCAAGGGTCATCATCGTCACGGACGCAGGGTTCCAAAATGACTGGTTCCGGCACATAAAATCTCTCGGCTGGGATTTTATCGGACGCATCAGAGGCAATGTCCGGATGCGTTTGGACAGCAAGGGGGAATACTGGTTCCGGCGTCAGGAATTGCAGGCCAGTACTAAACCGGAATATCTGGGGCCGGGAATGCTTGCCCGATCAAAATATACCCGATGCGATGGTCATTTTTATTTGCATAAAAAAGAACCGAAAGGACGGAAAAATAAACGCTCTCGCTGTGGTATAGCCAGACCATCACAGATAAAAGATGCCCGCTCGGCGGCAAAAGAACCGTGGTTAATATTCAGTAGCACAAACAACTTTAAGCCGCGAGAAATCATGAAGTTATACAGTCGCCGAATGCAGATTGAGCAAAACTTCAGGGATGAAAAAAGTGAGCGTTTTGGGTTCGGCCTACGTGCCAGCTACAGCCGTTCGGCAGGAAGAGTGCTGGTACTGAGCCTACTGGCAACACTGAGCACAATAGTGCTCAGACTACTGATAAAGTCCTGGCTGAAAAGCCCGGACTTTGTCAGCAGTCTGAACGGTGCTAAGCACCGTTCTTAATCACCTCGCCAGAACCTACCAGAATATGATGTTGGTTTATTAGCGCTGATTTATGGGGATCCCTCAGCGCTCAGGCGGTCACCTGAACTCGATAATAAAACGACTCATCGCCAGCCGCCAGTTCTGGATCGGCATACTCCATTTTTTTGACGCCTCCTTGATTGCCAGATAAATAACCTTCCGCACCGAGTCGTCCGTCGGGAACACTTTGCGTTTCTTAATCGCGGCACGGATCACGCTGTTCAGCGATTCTATGGCATTCGTGGTGTAGATGGCCTTGCGGATATCCGGCGGGTAGCCGAAGAATGTGTTCAGTTTTTCCCAGTGCGTACGTCAGCTTTTGCTGATTTGCGGATACTTATTATCCCACGCGTCTGCGAACGCATCCAGCGCCATCAGCGCCGCCTCTTCGGTCGGAGCCTGATAAACTGCTTTTAGCCCGCTGGTGACTGTAGCGGGCTTGTCTGAGCATATTTCAATATCTAAGCTGGTGGTGATAACGGCCCCGACAGCACTTCTGCTTCGCCGTTATGGCAGATATCATCGCCCCTTGTCAGGTGCCAGACACCGACAATAAGCTGTCCTGATTCCAGATCGTCAACTGTGTCGTTCGTATAGTATGTCACCTGAAAACACCGTTATGCTGAATCCAGTAATACCCTTCTTTCATTCACACCTCCGCAAGACTAAGCAAATAGTATAGGGCGAAGCAGAAAATGCCACGGTGCAAGAAACCACAATTTAAATTACAGTCTCAAATTGACCGGAATAAATTTCAGTGTAAACCCACCGCCGTTTCACGAGATCCGCAGCTTATCCGGACGACTGTATAAAGATGCTTACGGGGAAGGGTTTGCTCAGAAACTCCTGGGGCATACTTCCGAGAACACAACAAAATGTACCTTGATGAGCGAGACGAAAAGGCATACATGATGCTCTAATTTTTTGTTTTAAAAATGTTAAATCAGATTTTGTTGTGATATAAAGAAAAAAGAGCGAATACAGAAATTCGGACATTTTCGGACAAGCGTTTTTAATTGTTTGATTTGTAATGAAAATAAAAAGAGACCGAATACGATTCCTGTATTCGGTCCAGGGAAATGGCTCTTGGGAGAGAGCCGTGCGCTAAAAGTTGGCATTAATGCAGGCTAAATCGCCTTGCCCTTTAAGAATAGATGACGACGCCAGGTTTTCCAGTTTGTGACGAAGGTGATTGAAAAAACCTGGCGTTTTGTCTGTCATCAGAGCTAAAAAAACCGTAAGTCTTTTCGTGAAGGTTTACGGTTTTTTATCAAAAATCAGTCAGTTATTGGATGGATCACAAAGCTTTTCCGCACGTTCGATAAACGGCGCCAGACTCATTTTTTCACCGGGCTTCGCCGGGTTATCGATTTGAATGACGGCAATAGGCTGAGCGCGCGTTTTACCCTCCGCTACTTGCTGTTCGGCAATGGCATTCAAGGGATACTGCACCAGCGTACTGGGGTTGATCACATAGAGCGCCTGGCCAGGCCGACAGGTCAACATGACCTCTTCCCGATTAAACGCCCACTTGTCTTTTCCTACTTCAAAACGACTTACGGTAATCACCTGCGGCGCCGCCAACGCTACGCCCGAAGTGGCCAGCAGAAGCGCCGGAAGGAGTATTTTTTTCATTCGTTATGCCAGTCCATCAGAAAGGTTCGAGGGTTGCAAACAGGCTGACGATCGCCAGAACTATGCCTCCAACTCCCCATTCAATTTGCGTCATCCTGACAAACCATAGGTCAGTCCGGGGATTTTCCTGTCGCATACGCGGTACGAGAACATACCGATTCGTCAGCGCAATTGCTACCATAAGCACCACCAGCGCACATTTTAACAAAAGCAACTGTCCATAGGTGGTCTGCCAGATAGCGGTAAATCCCGTGATAAATAGCGTGTTGCCAATGCCTGTAAGCAATACGCCCGCCACAAAAAAGTGACCATAACGAGAAAAACGCATCATGGCGCTAATAGCATGTTGACGCCAGCGTCCCTGAGCCATGCGCATACAATAAACCACTGGTAACAGCCCGCCAAACCAGGCTGCGGCACAGAGCAAATGCAGAGCATGGTTAATCTGCTGTAATGTTCCCGCTACACCATCGCGCATCGTCGCATGTCCAACGCCTGCCAGCAGGATAAACTGAGCAACGGTTAGAATAAGAAGCCGTCGTTGCATTTTTACCGGCGCAATGACTACCACCGCCAGCGTGACCAGCGCGAGGATAATTTGCCATATCCAGACCGCGCCAAAGCGGGTTTGCAGTACCGCGCCCCACACCGAGGCGGAAAAAACATCGGGCCAGCCGCCGCCCATCAGTCCGCCCTGAATCGCCAGCATAAAAGCCGCGCTGATAACGCTCCAGGCGGCGGCATGTCGTTGCAGATGTAAAAATCGACGCGTCATTAAACGACGAATTGATGCGGGTGCCAGCCAGGCGCCGTAAAGCGCGCAGCCGTAGACCAGCATCAAACTAGCAAAATGAATAAATCGGAGAGTTATCCAGACGAATGTCAGCATCATTTATTTCACGCTGAAGGTGTATTTCCCTTTTGTTTTATGTCCATCCACCGACACAACGTGCCAGTCTACCGTGTAAGCGCCAGATTTTAACGGCTGTTCAAGCGGGATAATCAACTGCGTTTTATCCTGTTCATTGCGCTTTGCCGGGCGCGTTTTGATGAGCTCTTGCTGAGGGCCAGTAATGGTTGCGCCGCTGAATCCTGGCTCAATCCCTTCAGAAAAGTTCAGGGTCAGCGCCTGTGGCGAGGCCGTAACGGCAGCATTCGCCGCTGGATACTGATGCGTCAGGTGCGCATGTGCCCAGGCCGCTGGCGTCGCAAATGTCGATGCCAGCAGCAGTAAAGCTAAACGTCGCGATGGTGCAGAAGAAGCCATATTCACTATTCCTTTTTGTTATACCTACGTTACAAAGAATAACCTTCAACAATCAATGAGTCGAGGATCATCATTTCCATCTTGCCATTACCGCGGACTCTTAGTACCTTCTGGCGGCAACAAAAAAGGAGACGCGTATGAAAACGAATCTGGCTCAGCTTGAACAAGCGGAAATGGATAAAGTCAATGTGGACCTGGCGGCAGCCGGGGTGGCATTTAAAGAGCGCTACAATATGCCAGTTGTCGCGGAGGTGGTCGAACGTGAGCAGCCAGAGCATCTACGCCCCTGGTTTCGCGAGCGGCTGATTGCCCATCGTCTGGCTTCCGTATCACTATCCCGACTCCCTTACGAACCCAAAGTTAAATAAAAATTATATAACGTTACACTTCCTTACATGCAGACGACTACATTATAAGGCGATTCTTAACCTATGCTTTTTAGAATGGCTGTAGAGACTATGAAAAGGAAGTCATTATGTCCTCCTGGAAAATTGCTGCTGCGCAGTATGCGCCCCTGAACGCCTCGCCGGCGGAGCATGTCGCCCATCATCTGGAATATATTGAGCTTGCGGCTCGTCAACAGTGCGAACTGCTGGTCTTTCCGTCACTGTCGCTATTAGGCTGCGACGAAAGAAATAAATCGTTGCCCGCCCCGCCTGACGAGGCGCTTTTACAGCCGCTCACTCATGCGGCCGATACCCACCATATGACTATCATTGTGGGTATGCCTGTTGAGCATAACTGCCGCTTCGTAAAAGGCATCGCTATTTTTGCCCCATGGCTAACATCGCCACTCATGTTTCACAAAAGTCATGGCGCCTGTATTGCCAGGCAGCGTAGCGCTATCAACGTGGTGGATGAGCAGCCAGAAGGTGGTGATATAGATCCCTCATTTACGTTATTCACAACCAGTCAATGTCTTAACGAGCCTGAACTCCATGCCTCTACCTCACGCTTACAACGTTTTTCGCATAAATATGCGCTGGCCGTACTGATGGCCAATGCCTGTGGCAGTAGCGCGCTGTGGGATGAAAGCGGACAACTTATTGTTCGTGCTGATTGCGGTTCGCTATTACTGACGGGTCTGCGCACAACGGAGGGTTGGCAAGGCGATATCATTCCATTACGCTAAGGTCTTTCGGTGAGGAATGAATCATGTTGCGGATTATAGACACGGAAACCTGCGGGCTGCAGGGTGGGATCGTAGAGATAGCCTCTGTTGACGTCATTGATGGCAACATTGTCAATCCCATGAGTCACCTGATACGCCCCGATCGCCCTATTACGCCGCAGGCGATGGCGATACACCGTATTACCGAAGCCATGGTCGCCGATAAGCCGTGGATTGAAGATGTCATACCGCTTTATTACGGTAGTGAGTGGTATGTCGCTCACAATGCCAGTTTCGACAGACGCGTATTACCTGAATTGCCGGGTGAGTGGATCTGTACCATGAAGTTGTCGCGACACCTGTGGCCGGGAATAAAATACAGCAATATGGCGCTCTATAAATCGCGTAAACTAAGCGTACAAACGCCGCCGGGGCTGCATCATCACCGGGCGCTTTATGATTGCTATATCACCGCCGCCTTGCTGATTGATATTATGCGAACCACCGGCTGGACCGCGGAAGAAATGGTCAATATCACGGGCCGTCCTGCGCTGTTAACCACTTTCCCGTTCGGTAAATACCGCGGTAAGGCGGTGTCTGAAGTCGCAAAACGCGATCCGGGCTATTTACGCTGGCTTTTTAATAACCTTGATAATATGAGCCCGGAACTTCGCCTGACGCTTAAACACTACCTGGAAGATGTTCAGGCTGGCGAGCAACGCAGCAATCGAACACCACAATAACCCGCGACGCTCACAAGCCGTTGCGAGCTCGCGCGTCTATGCGCTATGTAAGGTTCCCTGCGCCAGGCCGATTAAAAAGGCGAACTCCAGCGCGACGCCTTCGTAGGATTTAAACCGCCCCGACTTACCACCGTGCCCGGAGTCCATATCCGTACATAACAGCAGCAGACGTTGGTCCGTTTTTAGCTCGCGTAATTTTGCCACCCACTTCGCCGGTTCCCAGTATTGCACCTGGGAATCGTGCAATCCTGTCGTCACCAGCAGGTGCGGATAGTCCTGCGCTTTGACATTGTCATAAGGACTATAGCTTTTCATATAGTCATAATACTCAATATCCTGCGGGTTCCCCCACTCTTCAAACTCTCCTGTCGTTAGTGGGATCGACTCATCCAGCATCGTGGTTAATACATCAACAAAGGGTACCTGGGCAATAACGCCGTGGAAAAGCTCGGGGCGTTCGTTGATAGCGACGCCCATTAGCATTCCACCCGCGCTCCCGCCCATCCCATAACACAGCGACGGCGAACCGTAACCCAGTTTTAATAAGGCATCGCAGGCATCAAGATAATCATTAAAAGTATTCCGCTTTTTGAGGAATTTGCCATCTTCATACCACTGCTGCCCCAGCTCACCGCCGCCGCGAACGTGTACGATTGCGTAAACAAAGCCACGATCCAGCAAGCTCAGTCGGCTGCTGCTGAAGTCGGCGTCAATACTGGAACCGTAAGATCCGTAGCCGTAAACCAGAAGCGGATTTTGCCCTTTACGAAAATACTTCTGATGATAAACCAGCGATACCGGCACTTCGACGCCGTCGCGTGCGGTGATCCACAGGTGTTCGCTCTGATAACAGCCAGAATCAAACCCAGGCACTTCCGTCTGTTTAAGTACCCGTCGCTCTCCGGTATCCATATCCAGTTCAAACAAGGTATCTGGCGTCGTCATTGAAGAATAGCCGTAACGCAGCCGGGAGGTCTCAGGTTCGGGATTATAGGCAAGCCACGTCACGTAAGCCGGATCGTCAAAGGCAATGCCTATCACTTCACGGGTTTTACGGTTAATTTGCCGCAGGCTGGTAAGCCCCCGTTGACGCTCTTCGACCACTAACCAGTCGGTAAACAGGGTAAACCCTTCCAGCATAATATGCTCACGCGGAGGGATCAGCTCTTCCCAGGCGTTTTCATTGCGCACGCGGGTACGGTACAACCCAAAGTTTTTACCGTTCCGGTTAGAACGCAGGTAAAACTTATGTTGATAGTGATCGAGACTATATTCATGGTCTTTGCGGCGCGGTAAAAATGAAAACGGCTCGGCATCGGCCAGTTCCGCGTCAAGTAATAGCACTTCGCTAGTGGTGGCGCTGGCAAGATGAATCACCACATAATGCTGCGAAGTGGTTTTATGCAGGCTGACATAAAAGGTATCGTCTTTCTCCTCATATACCAGTTCATCTTGCGATGACGGAGTGCCAATCGTGTGCCGCCAAACCTGATAGGGCAGCAGCGTCTTCTTATGCTTACGCACATAGTAAAGGGTCAGGGAATCATTGGCCCAGACAAATTCAGGCGCAACGTTATCCAGCAGTTCCGGATACCAGTTACCGCTTTCGAGGTTACGAAAACGCAACCCATACTGACGACGGGATAAATAATCTTCCGCCAGCGCCATGATGGTATTATCCGGCGTAATGGCAAGTCCGCCGAGCGTATAAAATTCGCTGTGCGCGGCCCGCTGGTTCGCATCGAGCAAGGTTTCCCACACATCCCACTCTTCGCTTAACGCCGATTGTCGTTGATAGATGGCATATTCGCAGCCGGGTTCATAGATATAACGGTAGCGATAGCCGTTTTTCACATACGGAGCGGAAACGTCTCTGGGCGGGATGCGATCGATAATTTCTTTTAGAATGCGGTCCTGTAACGCCTGCTGAGAGGACATGACCTTCCGGCCATACTCATTTTCCTGATGCAGGTAATCAAGGACTTCCGGCTGCGAGCGAGTGTCATCTCGCAGCCAGTAATAATTATCAATGCGCGTATCGCCATGTACGGTCATGGCATAGGGAATTCGATTGGCTTTTGGCAACATGTCGTTTTTTCTTTTGCGTTAATATTTGTTATATATCACGCGGCAAACACAGCGGCGTAGCATGGTAGTCCCGGTCGCTCACCTCGGTAAGCGCCTGAGATGTCACTGCTTCGCCGCTATCCTGCAACATGAATGACGTAAACTATCCATCCTATAAGGGTGGCAAAAGACACGCATGATGCAAGCGAAACATGTTACTTAATGGCAGGTTATCAGCCTGGTAGCGCCTGTTTTTGCTGCTGCAAGTCCTGCTCGATACCGTCCCGAACCTCCTGAGGAATTTTTAGTGCGTCTCCTAACGCATTCAGATAGCTACGTTCCATAAAGTGGTCAATATCAATGGCGGCGCAGCTCAGGAAGTAGATTTCCAGGGCTTCTTCTTCATTGCGAACACCCTGTGCCAGACGTTGTGGATCAAGCGGCTGCTCAATAGCTTTCTCGATAAACACACGCCCTTGCTCTTCCACACCTGATTCTCGCAGTTGGTGCTCAATCGCCGCGCGTTCTTTGGCATCAATATGCCCATCGCTTTTTGCAGCAAAAACCAGCGCCAGGATCAGTCGCTCAGTGCGAACATCCAGCGGCGTACTTTGGCTGCCGAATTGCGGCTCCCCCTGATGCGCAGCGCGTACTTTATCTTTGTACTTATTCCACAATACGGAACCCGCCACCGCGCCGCCGCCCACCAGCAAAGCGCCAGTACCGTATTTGGTTAATAATTTGCGCGAAGACTTATTGGCGACCAACAGTCCAGCCAGACCGCCCAGCGCGCCGGGAACCAGCAGTTTATTTAACCCCTGTTCACCGGAAGGCGATGCGGAAGCACCTTTTTGCCCAAGAAGTGATTGTAATTGGTTCAACCAGTTAGCCATAGTACCCCTCAAATACAGACCAATAATGGTCAAGAGTACCTGAGGGGATGTCAGGAATTGTCTGTTCCGGCAAAAGAAGCGCAAATTACGCTGCTAGCGGGGCTTATATTCCGCCTTGCCGGCTTTGCAATCAACGATGACCTGATAATGAATATCGGCACTTTTACCGCGAACAGTTAGCGGAACTGTCCATTTATCATTTTGACCCACAACGTCCTGCACATTAACCCACGCGACCGGGTCAGCCTGCCCGACCTTTTTTTGATCGTCTGCCCACCGCACGATACGATTTTGCTGGTAGTCGCGCTTCACGCTTGCCGCAATCCCCGCGGCATCCAGCCCTTTGCACTGCGGAAACTTAACCGATTTACTCTCGGTGGATGCCGCAAATGCCGATACGCTGGCGGATAACAACAGCAGGCTCAACAACGCTCCTCTTTTATTCATACTTTTCTCCTTAGCACAATGATTCAGGAAAAGCATGGTACAAAACGCCGGGAGCGCAAGTACGGGTTCAGGCGGCTTGCTTTTTCGTTTTACTCACGGCGTCCTTTTCAACCGCCTGCGGAGAAGGCAACTTACCGGTTTTGAGGATAGTGCTTAACACCTCTTTATGTTCCGCCAGCCACAGCGACAACGCTTCGCGCTGCCCATCTTCCAGCACGACTGGCGACTGCTCAAGCCAGGTATCAAGAAGATCGGCAGTATCGAGCATTTTGTCCCAGGCGTCGGCTTCCTTTTTACTGGTAAATGACATCTTCTCCTCACCCTCGCGAATGACTACGTATTTAACTTCAACCGCCATTTTGCAGCCTCTTATTCACCTGTATTTATATACAGTATATTGCAAGGCGGCAAGAAAAGCAATCTATTCGAAAAGACATACGCAAACGTTTTCGTATATACTGCGCGCAGGTAAATAAGGGGACAGAAATATGACGCTATTAGGCACTGCGCTGCGTCCGGCAGCAACGCGGGTGATGTTATTAGGGGCAGGAGAATTGGGAAAAGAGGTGGCGATTGAATGCCAACGCCTGGGGATCGAGGTTATCGCCGTCGATCGCTATCCTGATGCTCCCGCCATGCATGTGGCTCACCGTTCACACGTCATTAATATGCTGGACGGCGAGGCGCTACGTCATGTGATTACAGAGGAAAAACCGCATTATATCGTGCCGGAAATAGAAGCGATCGCCACCGATACGCTGCGTGAACTGGAGGGAGAAGGACTGAATGTCGTGCCTTGCGCTCGTGCAACGCAGCTCACGATGAACCGCGAAGGGATCCGTCGCCTGGCCGCAGAAGAATTAGGACTGCCGACATCGACGTATCGCTTTGCCGACAGTGAGGCCAGTTTTCATGATGCGGTAGCCGCAGTGGGTTTTCCTTGCATCGTCAAACCGGTCATGAGCTCTTCCGGCAAAGGCCAGAGCTTTATCCGCTCGGCCGAACAGCTCGCGCAGGCATGGGAGTATGCTCAACAGGGCGGACGCGCTGGCGCGGGTCGCGTGATTGTGGAAGGCGTGGTTAAATTTGATTTTGAAATTACGCTGCTCACCGTTAGCGCCGTCGATGGCGTGCATTTCTGCGCGCCGGTCGGTCATCGTCAGCAAGATGGCGACTATCGCGAATCCTGGCAGCCACAGCAGATGAGCGAACTGGCGCTGAAGCGGGCGCAAGAGATTGCCCGTCATGTGGTACTGGCGTTAGGCGGTCATGGTCTGTTCGGCGTTGAACTCTTCGTCTGTGGCGATGAAGTCATTTTCAGCGAAGTCTCCCCTCGCCCGCACGATACCGGAATGGTCACATTGATTTCTCAGGATCTCTCTGAGTTTGCGCTGCATGTGCGCGCCTTTCTGGGAATGCCCGTAGGCGCTATTCGCCAGTATGGTCCCGCTGCCTCGGCCGTGATTCTGCCGCAGCTTACCAGTCAAAATGTGACGTTTGATAATGTACACGCGGCGGTAGGGGCCGGAGTGCAGGTACGGCTGTTTGGTAAGCCTGAGATCGACGGCACCCGTCGTCTTGGTGTAGCGTTAGCGACAGGTGAAAACGTTGAAGAAGCGGTGATAAGAGCGAAAAAGGCCGCCAGCCGCGTGATGGTAAAAGGCTAATGCGCCATCGCCTGATGGCGACGTTAGCGCATTTTTATCAGACCTGCCTGATCGCCACTCGTAAGCCCGATAAGCAAGCGCCATCGGGCATTTAACGGCTTACTGCTTCGCGCCTTCTACCGCTTCGCGCGCCAGTTTAGTGATGCGATCGTAATCACCCGCTTCCAGTGCGTCGGCCGGCACCAGCCAGGAACCGCCGATGCACAACACGCTTTTCAGCGCCAGATAGTCACGATAGTTTGCCGGAGAGATGCCGCCGGTTGGGCAGAAACGTACCTGAGAGAACGGACCGGCAATCGCCTGCAACGCTTTAGTGCCGCCATTCGCTTCCGCCGGGAAGAATTTGAACTCTTTCAGACCATAGTCCATGCCCAACATCAGTTCAGAAACGGTGCTAATACCGGGAATCAATGGGATAGTGCCTGCCGTCGCGGCTTTCAGCAGTGGCTCAGTCAGTCCCGGGCTAATCGCAAACTGCGCGCCCGCTTCCGTCACCTCCGCCAACTGCTGCGGATTGAGAACGGTTCCGGCGCCGACAATCGCTTCCGGCACGTCTTTAGCGATAGCGCGAATAGCATCCATCGCGCAGGCCGTACGTAAAGTCACTTCCAGAACGCGAACGCCCCCGGCCACCAGCGCTTTAGCCATCGGCACCGCGTGCTCCAGTTTATTGACTACAATGACCGGGACAACCGGGCCGGTGGTCAGGATTGCTTCTGCACTTGTTTTCCAGTTTTTCATCGGAATTCTTCTCTCGCCTGATTACTAGTGTGTCATCTTAAAAAGTGATACAGGTTGCGCCCTGCTCCGCACCCGACAGCTTTTCGCGCAGCGCGCCAAACAACTCACGCCCCGTTCCGACGCGCGACGCGCTCAGGTCCGGAATATGAGGCTGACGAGCGGCAAGTTCCGCCTCGTCGACCAGCAGAGTTAACTCACCTGTCTGCCCATTCACGCGAATGATGTCGCCATCGCGCACTTTTGCCAGTAAGCCGCCATCGTAGGCTTCCGGCGTTACGTGGATAGCTGAAGGCACTTTACCCGAAGCGCCTGAAAGTCGTCCATCAGTAACTAACGCGATTTTGAAACGGCGGTCCAATAATACACCAAGTGGCGGCATGAGTTTATGTAATTCTGGCATTCCATTCGCTTTTGGTCCCTGATGACGCACGACAACGACACAATCCCGGTCAAGCAGGCCCGCGTCAAACGCAGGCAGCACATCATGCTGACTTTCAAATACCATGGCAGGCGCTTCAATGATCTGGTTTTCAACCGGTACCGCAGACGTCTTCATTACTGCGCGCCCCAGATTACCGCTTAGCACCTTAGTACCGCCGTGAGGAGAGAACGGCTTATCAAAAGAGGCAATGACATCGTTATCCAGTGACCTTTCCGCGCCTTCACGCCAGTCCAGCTCGCCGTTGTTGAGCCAGGGCTCCAGCGTATAGCGTTTCAGGCCGAAGCCTGCGACAGTATTAACGTCTTCGTGCAGCAATCCGGCATTGAGCAGCTCACGCATCAATACCGGTACGCCGCCCGCCGCCTGGAAGTGGTTAATGTCCGCCGGACCGTTCGGGTACAGACGCGCCATCAACGGAACCACTTCCGACAAATCCGAGAAGTCATCCCAGTTGATCAGAATGCCCGCCGCGCGCGCCATTGCAACCAGATGCATGGTGTGGTTGGTGGAGCCGCCGGTAGCCAGCAGCGCGACAATGCCGTTCACCACGACTTTTTCGTCGATCATTTTACCGAGCGGCATCCACGTATTGCCGTTGCCGGTAAGACGGGTTACCTGACGTGCGGCAGCGGCAGTCAATGCCTCGCGCAGCGGCGCATCCGGATGCACAAACGAAGAACCCGGCAACTGCATTCCCATAAACTCCACCACCATCTGGTTGGTGTTGGCGGTGCCGTAAAATGTACAGGTGCCCGGCGCATGGTAAGAGGCGGCTTCCGACTCCAGCAGCGCCATTCTGTCCACTTTTCCTTCCGCATATAGCTGACGAATACGGACTTTTTCTTTATTCGGGAGGCCGCTCGCCATCGGGCCTGACGGAACAAAAATCGCGGGTAAATGACCAAAAGAGAGCGCGGCCATCGCCAGCCCCGGAACGATTTTGTCGCATACGCCGAGGAATAACGCGCCGTCAAACATATTGTGAGAGAGGCCTACTGCTGCCGACATCGCTATCACTTCGCGGCTGAGTAATGACAACTCCATGCCATCCTGCCCTTGCGTAACGCCATCGCACATTGCCGGTACGCCGCCTGCGACCTGACCTACCGCATTCACGGAATGCAGGGCCTGACGAATAATCTGCGGATAATGTTCATACGGTTGATGCGCAGAGAGCATGTCATTGTAGGAGGTAATAATGGCGATATTATTGCGCAACATACTTTTCAGCGAGGCTTTGTCCTCTGGCTGACAGGCGGCGAAACCATGCGCCAGGTTGCCGCAGGCCAGTTGAGATCGGTGGACCGTGGTAGTTTTCGCCTGCTCAATGCGGGCAAGATAGGCTTTTCGGGTCTGCTGCGAGCGTTCGACAATGCGCTGTGTTACGCGTAACAAATTAGGATTCATAGAGGCTCCTGAAATTTATCTGTCCGGCTACCGGGTTTACCATGCGTTTCATCAATGTGGAAAGACAGTGAAATACATGATGTCCGGTGATAATGGGGCAAAATCGTTTCAGGCAGTGTAATAAAAAAAGCCTCGCAGGTGAATCCACACGAGGCTTAAAAGTGCAAAAATGATTCTACAATCTGTGTTAGATCATGTTACCGGTAAAATACCACCTAAGAGTGAGTGGCAAATTTACTCAAACTCATTCCACGAACGACCGTCACGGGTAATCATCGCCACGGACGCTACCGGTCCCCAGGTGCCCGCCTGATACGGCTTCGGCGCGTCGTTGTCCATCGCCCATGCTTCGGTAATGGAGTCCACCCACTTCCAGGCTTCTTCCACTTCGTCACGGCGGACAAACAGCGCCTGAATGCCACGCATCGTTTCCAGCAGCAGGCGCTCATATGCATCCGCCAGGTGCGTCTGATTAAAGGTCTCGGAGTAGCTCAGATCAAGCTTCGTGATCTGCAGATTATGCTTATGATCCAGCCCCGGTACTTTGTTAAGCACCTGAATATCTACGCCTTCATCCGGCTGCAGGCGAATCGTCAATTTGTTCTGCGGCAGGTCTTGCCAGGACTCTTTAAAGAGGTTCAGTTCAGGCGTCTTGAAATAAACCACGACTTCAGAGCACTTGGTTGGCAGACGCTTGCCGGTGCGCAGATAGAATGGCACGCCCGCCCAACGCCAGTTATCGATGTCGACGCGGATCGCGACGAAAGTTTCGGTGTTGCTGCTTTTATTCGCGCCCTCTTCTTCCAGATAGCCCGGCACCTTTTGACCCTGCGCAAAGCCCGCGGTGTATTGACCACGAACCGTTTTTTCACGCACGTTGGAGCGATCAATACGGCGCAGCGATTTCAACACTTTGACTTTTTCATCGCGAATACTGTCGGCGCTCAGGTCAGACGGCGGTGACATGGCAATCATGCAGAGAATTTGCAGTAAGTGGTTCTGGATCATATCGCGCATCTGACCGGCCTGGTCAAAGTATCCCCAGCGCCCTTCAATCCCCACCTCTTCCGCTACGGTAATCTCAACGTGATCGATAGTGCGGTTATCCCAGTTATTAACGAATAACGAGTTGGCAAAACGCAGCGCCAGCAGGTTGAGAACCGTTTCTTTGCCCAGATAGTGGTCGATACGATACACCTGGCACTCTTCAAAGTATTCGCCGACCCGATCGTTAATCTCACGCGAGGTCGCCAGCGAAGTACCCAACGGTTTTTCCATCACGACGCGCGCCGGTTTGGCGTTGAGTTTAGCCTCCCCTAACCCTTTGCAAATAGCGCCAAACGTGCTGGGCGGCATCGCAAAATAGTTAATGGTGGTGCGGTTTTTTTGATCCAGCATATCGCCCAGGCGACTAAACGCAGGCGTATCGTTAACGTCAAGATTACAAAAATCCAGACGGCCGCTCAGCGTATCCCACAAGCCTTCATCAATTTTTTCCTTCATGAAGGTTTCCAGCGCCTCACGCACGACGTGGGTATAAGCTTCTTTATCCCAGTCCGCGCGCCCCACCCCAATGATCCGGGTATCCGGATGGATCTGGCCGGCTTTCTCAAGCTGATACAGGGAAGGCAGCAGTTTCCGGCGCGCCAGGTCGCCTTTCGCGCCGAAAATGACCAGGTCACATGCCTGGGCTGTTTGCGTTACCGCCATGTCATTCTCCTCAGTTAATCTCCTGGTACTTTAGCCAGGATATCGTTGTAATTTTATTACACAGCACTGTACTGCTTTTACGAGATTACGGAAACCGTAAACGCCTTTTCATGGGTGAACCGGCGTTTGATTGGCAATATAATCGGCAAAACGCCTAATAAAATTGTCGCTTTTCCACACAAGCTGGAACTTAAAATCCGACGTCGGTCATGTAATGAAAAAAAACGACACCTTTTTTAGCCATTTTGCCCCCTTTGACAGCCGCCAGGAGTAATATCTAACAAAACGCGCTCGGTTTCGCGCATCATTGAAATCGCTAATACCCATGAGCCTTGCTAATCATGAATATGCTGGAAAAAGTCCAGTCTCAACTGGAACATTTAAGCAAATCTGAACGAAAAGTCGCCGATGTTATTCTGGCCGCCCCAGGCAGATCGATTCACTTAAGCATTGCCATGCTGGCCCAGGAAGCTAACGTTAGCGAGCCAACGGTGAACCGTTTCTGTCGCAGCATGAATACCCGCGGCTTTCCTGATTTTAAACTGCATCTGGCGCAAAGTCTGGCAAATGGCACCCCCTATGTTAATCGCAATGTGGATGAAGATGACAGCGTTGAGGCCTATACAGGAAAAATCTTCGAGTCCGCCATGGCCAGTCTCGACCATGTTCGCCAGTCGCTGGATAAATCGGCCGTCAACCGCGCCGTCGATTTACTGACCCAGGCAAAAAAAATCGCCTTTTTTGGTCTTGGTTCCTCCGCCGCGGTCGCGCATGACGCCATGAATAAGTTTTTTCGCTTCAATGTGCCGGTGATTTACTCCGACGATATCGTGCTGCAACGGATGAGCTGTATGAATTGTAACGATGATGACGTCGTCGTGCTCATTTCGCATACTGGCAGAACCAAGAGCCTGGTGGAACTGGCGCAGTTGGCGCGGGAAAACGATGCGATGGTGATCGCCCTGACCTCCGCTGGAACGCCGCTGGCGCGCGAAGCCACGCTGGCCATTACCCTCGACGTACCGGAAGATACAGACATTTATATGCCCATGGTCTCTCGACTTGCTCAACTGACCGTGATAGATGTGCTGGCAACGGGATTTACTTTGCGTCGCGGGGCAAAATTCAGAGATAACTTGAAGCGTGTCAAGGAAGCGCTCAAGGAATCGCGTTTTGATAAAGAATTACTCATCAAGAGTGATGACCGCTAAAAGCAATAACAATGTTCTACCCTTTTCGTCATCCGGGGACGTTCATTTTATACCGTTAAGGTTTCAGAACGACCGGATCAATGTTCACGCAACACCAAGTTGTTTTAGTCAACGGAGTATTACATGTCCAGAAGGCTTCGCAGAACCAAAATCGTTACCACGTTAGGCCCGGCAACTGACCGCGATAACAACCTTGAGAAAGTTATCGCCGCGGGCGCAAACGTAGTACGTATGAACTTCTCTCACGGCTCGCCGGAAGATCATAAAATGCGTGCTGATAAAGTCCGTGAGATTGCCGCCAAACTGGGGCGTCATGTGGCTATTTTAGGCGACCTGCAAGGGCCAAAAATTCGCGTTTCCACTTTTAAAGAAGGCAAAGTGTTCCTCAATATCGGGGACAAATTTCTGTTAGACGCTAACCTGGGTAAAGGCGAAGGCGACAAAGAAAAAGTCGGCATTGATTACAAAGGGTTGCCGGCAGACGTCGTTCCTGGCGATATCCTGCTGCTTGACGATGGTCGAGTGCAGTTGAAAGTGCTTGAAGTCCAGGGCATGAAAGTCTTTACCGAGGTCACCGTCGGCGGCCCGCTGTCTAACAATAAAGGCATTAACAAGCTCGGCGGCGGGCTTTCTGCTGAAGCGCTGACCGAAAAAGATAAAGCCGATATTCAAACCGCTGCGCTGATAGGCGTTGACTATCTGGCCGTCTCCTTCCCGCGCTGCGGCGAAGATCTGAACTATGCACGCCGCCTGGCGCGCGACGCCGGCTGCGACGCGAAAATTGTGGCTAAGGTCGAACGCGCCGAAGCGGTATGCGACCAAAACGCCATGGACGATATCATTCTGGCCTCTGACGTTGTGATGGTCGCACGTGGCGATCTGGGCGTTGAAATCGGCGATCCGGAGCTGGTTGGTATCCAGAAGGCGCTGATTCGCCGTGCGCGTCAGCTAAACCGCGCAGTCATCACCGCAACGCAGATGATGGAGTCGATGATCACCAACCCGATGCCGACCCGTGCGGAAGTGATGGACGTGGCGAACGCCGTCCTGGATGGTACGGATGCGGTTATGCTGTCTGCCGAAACCGCAGCCGGTCAGTATCCTTCTGAAACCGTTGCCGCAATGGCGCGCGTCTGCCTGGGCGCAGAAAAAATCCCCAGCATCAATGTGTCTAAACACCGTCTCGACGTGCAGTTCGACAACGTTGAAGAAGCCATTGCCATGTCTGCGATGTATGCGGCAAACCATCTGAAAGGCGTTACCGCGATCATCACCATGACGGAATCCGGTCGTACCGCGCTAATGACTTCCCGTATCAGCTCCGGCCTGCCGATTTTCGCCATGTCGCGCCATGAACGCACGCTGAACCTGACCGCGCTCTACCGCGGAGTAACGCCGGTGCATTTTGATAGCGCGGCTGATGGCGTTGTCGCGGCGCATGAAGCTGTTAATCTGCTGCGCGATAAAGGGTATCTGGTTTCCGGTGACCTGGTTATCGTGACCCAGGGCGATGTCATGAGCACCGTCGGTTCTACCAATACCACGCGTATTTTGACCGTGGAGTAAAACTCCCCCACGCCTGTTCATCAGGTAGTACAGGGGTTGTCAGCATAAAGCCTCTCTTACGAGAGGCTTTATTTATTTGATGGGATAAAGATCTTTACGCTTATACGGCTGAATCTCGCCTGGCTTGCGGGTTTTGAGCAACTTCAGGATCCAGGTGTACTGTTCCGGATGCGGGCCGACAAAAATTTCGACCTCTTCGTTCATCCGTCTGGCGATAGTGTGGTCGTCAGCCGTGAGCAGATCGTCCATTGGCGGGCGAATCTGGATAGTCAGTCGATGCGTTTTACCATTATACACCGGAAAAAGCGGTATCACGCGTGCGCGGCACACTTTCATCAGCCGACCAATCGCAGGCAGCGTTGCTTTGTATGTCGCAAAGAAATCAACGAATTCACTATGCTCCGGGCCGTGATCCTGGTCCGGCAGGTAGTAGCCCCAGTAGCCCTGACGAACAGACTGAATAAAGGGTTTAATCCCGTCATTACGCGCATGCAAACGTCCGCCGAAACGCCGACGCACTGTGTTCCAGATATAATCAAAAACCGGATTACCCTGATTATGAAACATCGCCGCCATTTTTTGCCCCTGAGAGGCCATCAGCATGGCTGGAATGTCGACGCCCCAGCCATGCGGTACGAGAAAAATGACTTTTTCGTCGTTACGACGCATCTCCTCAATGATTTCCAGACCTTCCCAGTCAACACGCTGTTGAATTTTTTTCGGACCGCGCATCGCCAACTCAGCCATCATCGCCATTGCCTGCGGCGCGGTGGCGAACATCTCATCGACAATCGCTTCGCGTTCAGCTTCGCTACGCTGCGGAAAGCACAATGACAGATTAATTAGCGCCCGACGACGAGAACTCTTCCCCAGCCGTCCGGCAAAACGCCCCAGCGTCGCCAGCAAAGGGTCGCGGAATGATGCCGGTGTTAATGCGATCCCCGCCATTGCCGCCGCGCCCAACCAGGCGCCCCAATACTGCGGATAGCGAAAGGATTTTTCGAACTCAGGGATATACTCACTATTATTTTTTTTGGTTTCCATGCTTTTCCAGGGTCTGCTGACGCGAAAAGGAATTGTGAATAGTGTAGCGACGTCTGCGTCTCACACAAAACAAAAAAGCCGGCACACATCGCGTACCGGCTCTGTCAGCGCATTTGTTAATCGAAGCGCAGTTGTGGCAGAACTTCTTTCACCTGTGCCAGGTATTCACGACGATCTGACCCCGTCAGACCTTCCGTGCGCGGCAATTTTGCTGTTAGAGGGTTAACGGCTTGCTGGTTGATCCATACCTCATAATGCAGATGCGGCCCTGTGGAACGCCCGGTGTTACCAGAAAGCGCAATACGATCGCCACGTTTCACTTTTTGCCCCGGTTTCACCAGCAGCTTACGCAAGTGCATGTAACGTGTGGTGTAGGTGCGTCCATGACGAATCGCAATGTAGTAACCGGCAGCGCCGCTACGTTTAGCGACCACGACCTCGCCATCCCCCACCGACAGCACCGGCGTACCCTGCGGCATCGCAAAGTCAACGCCACGATGCGGCGCAACGCGTCCGGTAACCGGGTTCAGACGACGCGGATTGAAGTTGGAGGAGATGCGGAACTGTTTGGCGGTCGGGAAGCGTAAAAAGCCTTTCGCCAGGCCAACACCGTTACGGTCATAGAATTTACCGTCAGCGGCGCGAATGGCGTAGTAATCTTTACCATCGGAACGCATCCGCACGCCCAACAACTGACTCTGTTCACGCTTGCCATCCAGCATCTCGCGCGACATCAGAACCGAAAATTCATCGCCCTTTTTCAGCTTGCGAAAATCCATCTGCCACTGCATGGCTTTTATCACTGCGCTGATTTCGCTGCTGGTTAAACCGGCCTCTTTCGCGCTGGCGACAAAGCTACCCCCTACCGTACCTTTCAGCAGACTGTTGACCCAGTCCCCCTGCTGCATTTCACTGCTCATTTTAAAACCGTTGGCAGTGCGATCGTAGGTACGCGTTTCACGGCGGGAGACTTCCCATGTCAGACGCTGTAAATCGCCATCGGCGGTCAGTGTCCAGGAAAGCTGTTGGCCAATTTTCAGATTGCGCAGCTCCTTATCAGAAGCGGCAAGTCGGCTAATATCGCTCATATCGATGCCGTACTGATTCAGAATGCTGCTTAACGTATCGCCTGTGGAGACGACGTATTCATGGACGCCGACTTCGCCTGCGGTTTTATCGTCCAGCTCATCCTGAGGAATAGCTTCATCTTCCTGCGCGGCCTGATCAATGGGTTCGCTGGCCTCCGGTAAGAGGGAACGAATCTCGCTTTTCTCCAGTTCAATAGTTTTAACGATTGGTGCGGATTCTGGGTGGTAAACATAGGGCCGCCATACGGCGACGGCCAGTGTCAGAACGGTAAGTGACCCCAGCATAACGCGGTGGGGTCGGGGCAGATTATTAAATGCCAAGGCGACAGAGCGGGCTATCTGTTGCACGTATTCACTTCCTCGTTAATCTCCTTTCAGGCAGCTCGCATACTGGTTGGCTAATTGGCTTAAAAACGCTGAATAGCTTGTTTTACCCAGTTTAATGTTCGTCCCGAGGGGGTCCAGTGTTCCCATTCGAACAGATGTCCCTCTCGCCACGGCTTCCACGACCGCTGGCCTGAATTGTGGCTCAGCAAAAACGCAGGTTGCTTTTTGCTCAACCAACTGTGTTCTTATTTCATGTAAACGCTGCGCGCCAGGTTGTATCTCAGGGTTCACGGTAAAGTGACCGAGCGGGGTGAGTCCGTAGTGTTTTTCGTAGTAACCGTAGGCGTCATGAAAAACGAAATACCCTTTCCCCTTGAGCGGCGCGAGCTCGTTACCGACCTGTTTATCGGTTGCGGCTAATTGTGCCTCAAAATCCTTCAGGTTGGCGTCGATTTTGGCTCGACTTTGCGGCATAAGTTCCACTAATTTTTCATGGATTGCAACCGCTGTAGCCCGCGCTATCTCTGGGGAGAGCCAAAGATGCATGTTATATTCGCCATGATGGTGATGTACGTCACCTTTTTCCTCATCGGCGCCCGTATGCGCATGTTCATCCTCATCATCATCCGCGCCCTTCATGAGTAACGGTTTTACATCGGCAAGTTGCGCAATGGTAACCTGCTTATTATCAGGGATATTCCTGACCGACTTCTCCATAAAGGCTTCCATTTCCGGGCCAACCCAGACGACTAAGTCCGCGCCCTGTAAGCGTTTTACGTCTGATGGACGCAATGAATAATCATGCTCGGATGCCCCATCCGGAAGTAATACTTGCGTATCCGTAACGCCATCAGCAATGGCGGAAACGATAAACCCAAGTGGTTTAAGCGAAGCGACAACGGCGGCGTCGGCAGCCTGGGTTGCACTCCCCCAAAGCGCGGCGGATAATGCTGCGAAAAGAAGCGTATTTTTCTGTAACATAATGCGACTAATCATCGTAATGAATGTGTGAAATGTGATATTATAACATTCTATCACTTCTGCAAGCCTAAAATTAACATGACAAGTTTAGTTTCACTGGAAAACGTCTCGGTCTCATTTGGTCAACGCCGCGTCCTCTCTGACGTGTCGCTTGAATTGAGCCCCGGAAAAATTTTAACGCTTCTCGGCCCTAACGGCGCGGGGAAGTCAACGCTTGTACGCGTGGTTTTAGGACTGGTAGCCCCTGATGATGGGGTGATCAAGCGCAACGGGCAACTCCGTATCGGCTATGTCCCGCAAAAGCTCTATCTCGATACCACGCTTCCGCTGACGGTAAACCGGTTTTTACGTTTACGTCCCGGCACGCAAAAAACGGATATTCTCCCGGCGCTTAAACGCGTTCAGGCCGGACATTTGATTGACGCGCCCATGCAAAAACTCTCCGGCGGTGAGACACAGCGCGTACTGCTGGCGCGTGCTCTGCTTAACAGGCCGCAGTTGCTGGTACTTGATGAGCCGACGCAAGGCGTGGATGTCAACGGCCAGGTCGCGTTATACGACCTTATCGATCAGCTGCGCCGTGAACTCGATTGCGCCGTGCTGATGGTGTCGCATGATCTACATCTGGTCATGGCAAAGACAGATGAAGTGTTATGCCTGAACCATCATATTTGCTGTTCCGGCACGCCGGAAGTGGTGTCTATGCATCCGGAATTTATCTCTATGTTTGGCCCGCGTGGCGCGGAGCAATTAGGGATTTATCGCCATCATCATAATCATCGCCACGATTTACAGGGTCGTATTGTACTGCGCCGGGGAAATGGTCACTCATGATTGAATTATTGCTGCCCGGCTGGCTGGCCGGGATGATGCTGGCCTGCGCCGCTGGTCCGTTGGGCTCATTTGTGGTCTGGCGTCGGATGTCCTATTTTGGCGATACGCTGGCTCACGCGTCGCTTCTGGGCGTGGCGTTTGGCCTGTTGCTGGACGTTAACCCCTTTTATGCGGTAATCGCCGTTACGCTGCTGCTGGCCGCCGGTCTGGTATGGCTGGAGAAACGCCCTCACCTCGCGATTGATACCTTACTGGGCATTATGGCGCACAGCGCCTTGTCTTTAGGACTGGTCGTGGTCAGCCTGATGTCCAATGTTCGCGTTGATTTAATGGCTTATCTGTTTGGCGATTTGCTGGCCGTCACGCCGGAAGATCTTATCTCGATCGCTATTGGGGTCGTTATTGTGCTGGCCATTCTCTTCTGGCAGTGGCGCAACTTGCTGTCAATGACTATCAGTCCGGATCTTGCCTTTGTCGATGGCGTGAAGTTACAGCGCGTGAAGCTGCTATTGATGCTGGTAACGGCGTTAACTATTGGCGTGGCGATGAAGTTTGTCGGAGCGCTGATCATTACGTCGCTGCTGATTATCCCCGCCGCAACCGCGCGTCGCTTTGCCCGTACGCCGGAGCAGATGGCGGGCGTAGCGGTGGTAGCAGGAATGCTCGCCGTAACGGGCGGACTGACCTTCTCAGCCTTTTATGATACCCCGGCAGGGCCATCCGTAGTGCTGTGTGCCGCGCTGCTGTTTATCTTCAGTATGATGAAAAAGCAGGCAAGCTAAGCGTGTGTTGCCCGGTGACGCTGCGCTTACCGGGCCTACAAAATCGCCCAAGTCTGATGAGCGCAGCGACTTCAGGCGCTAAGGCATCTCTGGCGGCGTGATCCCGAAATGGTTCCAGGCGCGCACCGTTGCCATACGTCCACGCGGCGTACGCTGTAAAAAGCCTTGCTGAATCAGATACGGCTCCAGCACATCCTCAATGGTTTCACGCTCTTCGCCAATCGCTGCCGCCAGGTTATCCAGTCCCACCGGACCACCGAAGAATTTATCAATAACCGCCAGCAGTAGCTTGCGATCCATATAATCAAACCCTTCCGCATCGACGTTCAGCATATCCAGCGCCTGCGCGGCAATTTCCGCTGAAATAGCCCCGTCATGCTTCACCTCGGCGAAATCACGCACACGTCTGAGCAGACGGTTAGCTATACGCGGCGTACCGCGCGCCCGACGCGCCACTTCCAGCGCGCCGTCATCGCTCATCTCAAGCCCCATGTGCCTTGCGCTACGCCCGACGATGTACTGCAGATCGGGCACCTGGTAGAACTCCAGGCGCTGCACAATACCAAAACGGTCGCGTAGCGGCGAGGTCAGCGAACCGGCTCGCGTCGTCGCGCCAATGAGCGTAAACGGCGGCAGATCGATCTTAATTGAACGTGCAGCAGGCCCTTCGCCAATCATAATATCCAGCTGGTAATCTTCCATCGCCGGATAGAGTACCTCTTCCACCACCGGTGAAAGCCGGTGAATCTCATCAATAAACAGCACATCATGCGGTTCAAGATTGGTGAGCATAGCCGCCAGATCGCCTGCTTTTTCCAGCACCGGGCCGGACGTGGTTCGGAGATTGACGCCCATTTCATTGGCAACGATATTCGCCAGAGTCGTCTTACCTAACCCTGGCGGGCCGAAAATCAGCAAGTGATCTAGTGCGTCGCCACGCAGTTTTGCCGCCTGAATAAAGATCTCCATCTGGGAGCGCACCTGCGGTTGGCCGACATATTCCGCCAATAACTTCGGGCGAATGGCGCGATCGGCGACGTCTTCTGCGATCGTGGCGCCTGCTGAAATCAGGCGATCTGCTTCTATCATCCTTTACCTCATAACGCGGCGCGTAACGCGTCGCGAATCAGTGTTTCACTGCTTGCGTCCGGACGAGCGATCTTGCTTACCATCCGACTGGCTTCTTGCGGTTTATAACCCAGCGCCACCAGCGCGGCAACTGCTTCTTGCTCAGCATCTTCCGAGGTTGGGCTGGCCGGCGACGTCAATACCAGATCGACCGCTGGCGTAAAGAGATCGCCATGTAGCCCTTTAAAGCGGTCTTTCATTTCGACAATCAGCCTTTCGGCGGTTTTCTTGCCGATACCCGGCAGCTTCACCAGTGCGCCAAGCTCTTCGCGCTCAACCGCATTCACAAACTGCTGCGCCGACATGCCGGAGAGGATCGCCAGCGCCAGCTTAGGCCCGACGCCATTCGTTTTAATTAGCTCTTTAAACAGCGTGCGCTCTTGCTTATTGTTGAATCCGTACAGCAACTGCGCATCTTCACGCACCACAAAGTGGGTGAAGACGATTGCCTCCTGCCCGGCCTCCGGCAGCTCGTAAAAGCAGGTCATAGGCATATGTACTTCATAGCCTACGCCCCCTGTCTCCAGCAGCACGATCGGGGGTTGTTTTTCGAGAATAATGCCTCTGAGTCTGCCTATCACATGACGCTCCTGCGTAAAGGGCTGAAAAGATAATGCACTATCATAAAAAAAGACTGGATGTTTATCCAGATGAAAAACACGTATCCCGATATTTCTCTACTCCGACAACCCGCGATGGTTAACGACGGGTACGCTCCCCGCTGCGTACAAAATAAGTCGTACACTCATTGACAACTTTTTGCGTCCTACGCGAATAACTTTTTGCCAACATGCCGTGGCGCACGTTCGGTAGTCTTCAATAATGAGTATCCTGATAACACTAATACCGGAGCCAGACGCAACCCGATATGGCGAATACAATATCGCAGTCGGGCTTGCAAGCCTCCCGCAATGCTAGCGCTTACCGCAACGCCGACTACGATAAAGAGACGATGGACGCCGTGACTATCAATATCAGCCAAACGAAATGTTACCACTAATAATGTATCCAGTACGAATGCAAACAGCGGAACATCGGGTCCCCAAAAAACAGATCCGAGAATAGATTTAATAACATTAACCACCAACGCTGAATTTAATCGCATGTTGTTTTATCGTCGCGCGCAACAGATTTTAATTCGCCATGACACAATAAATATTGTACAAACTCATTTTTCATGCCATCGAAATTCACGGCTGGTATCCCTTCTGAATAACTATAATAAATATTCACATACTCTTCGCTACTAAAAAGTGTCTGTCGTTTTGCTGCTAACCCACGGCCTTTTGCTGCAATATACTGGAAGCAGTGGCCGCTGGCGCCACAGCTCCGCCCATCATCAACAATATATATATCGGCAGCGTTAAACAACTGTTCCAGCCAGCACTGGCGAATCGTTCCGACCGCACAAACCAAAAATAATGATGCGCTAATCATCCACCCGGATTTTTTTACCGATGTCATAGCCAGGAAAGCCATAAAGCACGCTGCCTGCAGGCACAAAACCAGTTCTTTATTCCCGGCAACCAAATGCCACTGGTTAAATACTAAGGTAATGAAAACTGAACTCAATGTTGCCAACAGTCTGATTCTGAACCGCCTGGCAGGGAGAAGTAAAAATAATAATGAAATCGTCCCTGGCTTTAATAAAAAAACAACGGTATTAGCCTCTGTCATATCAATACTCAAACAATAACAAAAACTAATAAATAGATGAAAGATAATAGCAACAAAAATATAAGGAAAATAAAATACCCAACCTATTTTCATTGGTTTATCATCAACCACGTCATACTCCCTGTCAATATAAGAGATCAGATGATGAGAAATTTACCACCTTAATTCCCCCCAGATATATTTGCGACATTAATTCCAATAAATGAAATATTCACCATACATATTTCGATGACACTAAGAGCCTATCCCACCAAGCGTTATTGGCGCAGCCAGTTTGGACACGGACAGCGCGCAAAAACCGGAGCGTACACGTAGTACGTGAGGATTTTGAGCACTGCCCAGGTCCAAAATGGCAAGTAAAATAGCCCTAATGGGATAGGCTCTAAGGCTTGTCATTTATCTGGTATAATGCTAACTACCCTGTAGAATAAATAAAAGGAATTTATTTCAAATAATGGAATGCAGAGATGAAAAAACATTATTCTGTCCAATATGAAACCGGGGATATCGTCTTTACCTGTATAGGTGCCGCGCTATTCGGCCAGATATCCACCGCTTCACAGTGCTGGAGCAACCATGTTGGGATTATTATTGGTCATAATGGTGATGACTATCTGGTGGCGGAAAGTCGCGTCCCCCTCTCAACCGTCACCACGCTGTCACTGTTTATACAACGTTCAGCCGGACAACGTTACGCGGTTCGTCGCCTGTGCGGCGGCCTGACGGTCGAACAGAAACTCGCCATCATGGAACAGGTTCCCGCCCGGCTGAATAAGTTTTATCACACGGGGTTTAAATACGAGTCATCGCGCCAGTTCTGCTCGAAATTTGTGTTTGATATCTATAAAGAAGCATTGTGTATTCCGGTAGGCGATATTGAGACATTCGAAGAATTACTTCACAGCAATCCTGATGCGAAACTCGCCTTCTGGAAGTTCTGGTTTTTAGGTTCAATCCCGTGGGATCGTAAGACGGTGACGCCAGCCAGCCTGTGGCAACATCCCAATTTAGAATTAATTAGCGCCTGTGGAATTGAAACCCCTCAACGCGAGGCTGAGGGAGAATGATTTAGCGCAACCTTCCCCGCGCCAGATTGAGTCGGCTCTCGCTCATTTGCATCGCGTTCTGGCTGACGTGGCAATGCGTAATGGCAATAGCCAGCGCATCCGCGGCATCGGCCTGCGGGTTAGCGGGGAGCTTCAGCAACGTGCGCACCATATGCTGTACCTGGCTTTTCTCCGCGCTACCAATACCGACGACGGTTTGCTTCACCTGACGCGCCGCGTATTCAAACACGGGCAGTTCCTGATTGACCGCGGCGACAATCGCGACGCCGCGCGCCTGTCCCAGCTTGAGGGCTGAGTCGGCGTTCTTCGCCATAAACACCTGTTCGATAGCAAAATAGTCCGGCTGGAACTGCGTGATGATTTCCGTCACGCCTGCGTATATGAGCTTCAAACGAGACGGCAAATCATCGACTTTGGTACGAATACATCCGCTGCCCAGATAGGTCAGTTGTCTACCTACCTGGCGGATAACGCCATAACCGGTAATGCGCGAGCCGGGGTCAATACCGAGAATAATCGACACGCTATACCCCTTGCCCGTCGGCGTTTAACAGCACCATTACAGGGTCGCCGCCACCTCATCAGAGATCTCACCGTTATGGTAGACTTCCTGAACATCGTCACAGTCTTCCAGCATATCGATCAGACGTAGCAATTTCGGCGCGGTTTCCGCATCCATATCCGCTTTGGTTGACGGGATCATGGACACTTCGGCGCTGTCCGCTTTCAGACCCGCCGCTTCCAGCGCGTCACGCACTTTGCCCATCTCTTCCCAGGCAGTGTAAACATCAATCGCGCCATCATCATAGGTCACAACATCTTCCGCACCGGCTTCCAGAGCGGCTTCCATGATGGTGTCTTCATCGCCTTTCTCAAAGGAGATGACCCCTTTCTTACTGAACAGGTACGCCACTGAGCCATCGGTACCCAGATTACCACCGCACTTGCTGAAAGCATGACGCACTTCCGCTACGGTACGGTTACGGTTGTCACTCAGACACTCAATCATAATGGCCGTACCGCCAGGACCATAACCTTCATAGATGATGGTTTCCATGTTCGAGTCTTCATCACCACCCACACCGCGAGCGATGGCACGGTTCAGAGTGTCGCGGGTCATGTTGTTGGCCAGCGCTTTATCTACGGCCGCGCGCAGACGCGGGTTGGCATCCGGATCGCCGCCGCCCAATTTAGCTGCCGTTACCAGTTCACGAATAATTTTAGTGAAGATTTTACCGCGCTTGGCATCCTGCGCAGCTTTACGATGTCTGGTGTTGGCCCATTTACTATGACCTGCCATAAATATTTCCTCAAAAAAAGCGCGCCTTTTCAGGCGACGTTAATGACAAACTCTTCAATCGCTTGCCGGTTACTCCAGGACTTGGTAAGCGCCGCCGCGTCAGGCGCATCAAGCCACTGGTACGTCAGATGTTCAGTGAATATCACCTGCCGCTCATGCGGTAACGCAAGGCAGAACCAGAATTCTGTATTGTGCATGACGCCCGGCGCATAGCGATGACGTAAATGTGTAAAAATTTCAAACTCCACCGTACGTTGGCAGTCGATTAAGGTCAGTTGCTCTGCCGCAACATCAATCGTGACCTCCTCTTTGACTTCACGTATGGCGGCCTGCAACGCGGTCTCCCCTTCTTCTATGCTGCCAGTCACTGACTGCCAAAAATCCGGGTCGTCGCGTCGCTGCAACATTAACACCCGTTTCGTATCCTGCGCGAAAATAACCACCAGGACCGAAACGGGGCGCTTGTACACTTTACCCTTCACGCGACCTCGTTGTTGGCTGTTGGGTGACGCCGCGCATTGATGAGACTCGCCCTTGCGGGCCGCCGCGATATCACGCGAATGATGTCGTGTACATTGTTCATATCAGTTATTCTCGGCTTTCTGCACAACCTGAATCCCCAACTCCGTCAACGCTGCCTGGTTGGCGAAACTCGGCGCTTCGGTCATCAGACACGCGGCGGCGGTCGTTTTCGGGAAGGCGATAACATCACGAATATTGTCGGTGCCGGTCAACAGCATGGTCAGACGGTCCAGACCAAACGCCAGGCCCGCGTGCGGCGGCGTACCGTATTTCAACGCATCCAACAGGAAGCCGAACTTCTCGCGCTGCTCCTGCTCATTGATACCGAGAATACCAAATACGGTTTGCTGCATTTCACCGTTGTGAATACGCACCGAACCGCCGCCCACTTCATAGCCGTTAATCACCATATCGTAAGCATTAGCGACGGCTTCTTCCGGCGCAGTTTTCAGTTCAGACGCCGTCATATCACGCGGGGCGGTGAACGGATGGTGCATCGCGGTCAGACCGCCTTCGCCGTCGTCTTCGAACATCGGGAAGTCAATCACCCACAACGGCGCCCATTTGTCTTCGTCGGTCAGGCTCAGGTCTTTGCCCAGTTTCAGACGCAGCGCGCCCAGCGCATCGGCAACCACTTTTTTGTTATCTGCGCCGAAGAAGATCATGTCGCCGTCCTGCGCGCCGGTACGTTCAAGGATAGCGTCGACAATGTCGGCGGTCAGGAACTTGGCCACCGGACTGTTAATCCCGTCCAGACCTTTCGCGCGCTCGTTAACTTTGATATATGCCAGGCCTTTCGCGCCGTAGATCTTAACAAAGTTACCGTAATCGTCGATCTGCTTACGGCTAAGCTGTGCGCCGCCCGGCACACGCAGCGCTGCCACGCGGCCTTTCGGATCGTTAGCCGGGCCCGCGAAGACCGCGAACTCTACCGATTTCAGCAGGTCAGCGACATCTACCAGCTCCATCGGGTTACGCAGGTCTGGTTTGTCGGAACCGTAACGACGTTCCGCTTCGGCAAACGTCATGACCGGGAAATCCCCCAGATCCACGCCTTTCACTTCCAGCCATAAATGGCGCACCAGCGCTTCCATCACTTCGCGCACCTGTGGCGCGGTCATGAAGGAGGTCTCGACGTCGATCTGAGTAAATTCCGGCTGACGGTCAGCACGTAAGTCTTCATCACGGAAGCATTTGACTATCTGATAGTAACGGTCGAAACCGGACATCATCAGGAGCTGTTTGAACAGCTGCGGCGACTGCGGCAACGCGTAGAATTTACCTTTGTGTACGCGGGACGGTACCAGATAGTCGCGCGCGCCTTCCGGCGTGGCTTTGGTCAGCATCGGCGTTTCAATATCAAGGAAACCGTGATCGTCCATAAAACGACGCACCAGGCTGGTAATTTTGGCGCGGGTTTTCAGGCGCTGCGCCATTTCCGGACGACGCAAATCCAGATAGCGGTACTTGAGACGCGCCTCTTCGGTATTAACGTGGTTAGCGTCAAGCGGCAGTGAGTCTGCGCGGTTGATGATAGTGAGAGAGGACGCCAGCACTTCAATTTCGCCGGTCGCCATATCCGCATTGACGTTTTTCGCGTCACGCGCACGCACGGTGCCCGTAACCTGAATGCAGAACTCATTACGCAGTTCAGAGGCCAGCTTTAACGCGTCCGCACGATCCGGATCGAAGAACACCTGCACAATACCTTCGCGGTCGCGCATATCGATAAAGATCAGGCTGCCAAGATCACGACGACGGTTGACCCAACCACACAGAGTCACCTGCTGCCCCACGTGGGACAGACGTAGCTGTCCGCAATATTCTGTACGCATGAGATATCCCTTAACTTAGCCGCAGGCGGATTGTTGCCTGCCATGCAGGCGACGAAGTCGCAGCTTTAGCTGTATGTCACAACTGGATGAAAAAAGGCGGCTATTATACTGGAAATTCTGCCGCACGATAAGAGTCAATCCAGCATGGGAGCGATAACTTGCCCGTTTCATGCGGTATCGACGCCTGGTTCATACTGACTGTACCCGGGTTTTTCACGCGGGTATTGCGTATGCTCACAAAAATTAACAATATTTGTCGCCGCTTTCCTCTTTAATCGCGCTTAAGGTGTAGTGAAATCCGCTATTTTTAGGAGAGTGATTATCATGCTGAAACTCAACGCGACCACAACCGCCCTGGTGGTTATTGATTTACAGGAAGGAATTCTTCCGTTTGCCGGCGGCCCGTATACGGCAAATGAGGTGGTCGCCCGCGCCGCGCGGCTGGCGGAAAAGTGTCGCGCCAACGGCTCGCCCGTGGTTATGGTACGCGTCGGATGGTCTGATGATTATGCCGAAGCGTTAAAACAGCCGGTGGATGCCGCAACGCCTGCGCACGCGTTGCCGGAAAACTGGTGGACCTGGCCTACGGCATTGGGTAAAAAGGACAGCGATCTGGAAGTGACTAAACGCCAGTGGGGCGCGTTTTACGGCACCGACCTGGAATTACAGCTTCGCCGCCGGGGTATCGACACCATCATATTGTGCGGGATCTCAACCAATATCGGCGTCGAATCCACAGCGCGTAACGCCTGGGAGTTGGGATTTAACCTTATTATTGCCGAAGATGCCTGTAGCGCCGCCAGCAGTGAGCAGCATCAGAGCAGTATGACGCATATTTTCCCGCGCATTAGCCGGGTACGCAGCGTAGAGGATATTTTAAACGCCTTATGATCTACATTGGCTTGCCGCAATGGTCGCACCCGAAATGGGCGCGGCTCGGCATCACCAGTCTGGAAGAGTATGCCCGCCACTTTAACTGCGTGGAGGGCAACACCACGCTTTACGCGCTGCCGAAAGCGGAAATTGTCGATCGCTGGTATGCGCAAACTACGGACGATTTCCGTTTTTGCTTTAAATTTCCCGCCACCATTTCTCACCAGGCCGCGCTGCGCCATTGCGACGATCTGGTACAGGCGTTTTTTACCCGCCTGGCGCCGCTGGAAACGCGTATTGGCCAATACTGGCTGCAGTTGCCCGCCGCCTTTGGACCGCGCGATCTCCCCGCCTTATGGCAGTTTCTTGATGCGCTCCCCGCCACGTTTACCTATGGCGTAGAAGTTCGTCATCCGTGTTTTTTTGACAAGGGTGAGGATGAACAGCGGCTCAATCGCGGGTTACACGCGCGCGGCGTAAACCGCGTGATCCTGGATAGTCGTCCGGTACATGCCGCCCATCCCCACAGCGAGGCCGTCCGCGACGCGCAGCGAAAAAAACCCAAAGTCCCGGTACATGCGGTCGTGACGGCCAGCCATCCGATGGTGCGTTTTATCGGTAGCGACAATATGGCGCAAAACCGTGAGTTTTTCGCCGCCTGGTTGCAGAAACTCCCGCAGTGGCGGCAGACCACCACGCCTTTTCTGTTTTTACATACTCCGGATATCGCGCAGGCGCCGGAACTGGTAAATACACTTTGGCATGATTTACGCAGCGTCTTACCGGAAATCGGCACTGCTCCGTCCATTCCACAGCAATCTTCTCTTTTCTGAAAATGCCCCCTATCATAGACAGTGCCATCAGCCATTTTAAAAGGGAGTTTGTATGGTAAGCGCGCTGTATGCCGTTTTGGGTGCGTTATTATTAATGAAGTTCTCTTTTAATGTCGTTCGCTTGCGAATGCAGTACCGTGTCGCCTATGGCGACGGCGGTTTTAGCGAATTGCAAAGCGCCATCCGTATTCATGGCAACGCGGTGGAATATATTCCTGTCGCGCTGGTGCTGCTGCTGTTTATGGAAATGAACGGCGCCGAAACGTGGATGGTGCATATCTGCGGCATCATTTTAATCGCCGGTCGGCTGATGCATTATTACGGTTTTCACCACCGCCTGTTCCGCTGGCGGCGGGCGGGGATGAGCGCGACCTGGTGCGCATTGTTGCTGATGGTGCTGGCAAACCTGTGGTATATGCCCTGGGAGTTGGTTTTCTCCCTGTATTAGCGCACAATATGCGCCTTTATTTTTCCCGGATGTATACGTTATGTCTCACCGCGACACGCTTTTTTCTGCGCCTATCGCCCGTCTCGGCGACTGGACTTTTGATGAACGAGTAGCCGAAGTTTTCCCCGACATGATTCAGCGTTCGGTACCAGGCTACTCCAACATCATCTCCATGATCGGCATGTTAGCTGAACGCTTTGTGCAGCCGAACACGCAGGTCTACGATCTGGGCTGCTCGCTGGGCGCCGCGACGCTGTCTGTTCGGCGTAATATCCGCCATGAGCATTGTCGCATTATCGCCGTCGATAACTCCCCGGCCATGATTGAACGCTGCCGCCGTCATATTGATGCGTATAAAGCGCCTACGCCGGTTGAAGTCGTTGAAGGCGATATCCGCGATATCACTATTGAAAACGCCTCGATGGTGGTGCTGAATTTTACCCTGCAATTCCTTGAACCTGCCGAACGCCAGGCATTGCTGGATAAGATTTACCTGGGGTTGAATCCCGGCGGCGCGCTGGTACTGTCGGAAAAATTTAGCTTTGAAGATGCGAAAGTGGGCGAGCTGTTATTCAACATGCACCACGATTTTAAACGCGCGAATGGGTACAGCGAACTGGAGATCAGCCAGAAGCGCAGTATGCTGGAAAACGTGATGCTCACCGACTCGGTGGAAACACATAAAGCGCGCCTGCGTCAGGCGGGTTTCGAACACAGTGAACTGTGGTTCCAGTGCTTTAATTTCGGGTCGCTTGTCGCGTTAAAAGCCGGAGTTGCCGCATGATCGAGTTTGGTAACTTTTATCAGCTCATTGCTAAAAATCACCTCTCCCACTGGCTGGAAACATTGCCCGCGCAGATTGCCGCCTGGCAACGCGAGCAGCAGCATGGCTTGTTTAAACAGTGGTCGAACGCGGTAGAATTTTTACCGGAAATTACGCCCTGGCGGCTGGATTTACTGCACAGCGTCACGGCGGAAAGCGAAACGCCGCTCAGCGAAGGTCAGCTAAAGCGTATTGATACATTGCTGCGTAATCTGATGCCGTGGCGTAAAGGCCCGTTCTCGCTTTATGGCGTAGATATTGATACCGAATGGCGCTCCAACTGGAAGTGGGATCGCGTACTGCCGCATCTGTCAGATTTAACCGGCCGGACGATCCTTGATGTCGGCTGCGGCAGCGGCTATCACCTGTGGCGGATGATTGGCGCGGGCGCACATCTGGCGGTCGGCATCGATCCTACGCAGCTTTTCCTCTGCCAGTTTGAGGCGGTGCGTAAACTGTTGGGTAACGATCAGCGCGCGCATCTGCTGCCGTTGGGCATTGAACAACTCCCGGCACTGAAAGCATTTGATACCGTCTTCTCGATGGGGGTGCTTTATCACCGTCGCTCGCCGCTGGAGCATCTGTGGCAGTTAAAAGATCAGTTGGTCAACGAGGGTGAACTGGTACTGGAAACGCTGGTCGTCGACGGCGACGAAAATACCGTTTTGGTGCCGGGTGACCGCTACGCGCAGATGCGTAACGTCTATTTTATTCCTTCCGCGCCGGCATTAAAAAAATGGCTGGAAAAATGCGGCTTTGTTGATGTGCATATCGCTGACGTTTGCGTCACTACCACCGAAGAGCAGCGCCGTACCGAATGGATGGTTACCGAGTCGCTGGCCGATTTCCTCGACCCGAACGATCGCAGCAAGACGGTGGAAGGCTATCCCGCCCCGCAGCGCGCGGTGCTGATTGCGCGTAAACCGTGATGGATTGCCGAATGACCGTTACGTATAGCACCGTTTCTCCAAAATAGTTCAAGTTGCAGCAAGGCGGCAACGCAGCAAATCCCCGGGAACGTAGGTAGCTACGTGACCGGGGTGCGCGAGGCGGCCAACGCTGCTGCGGCTTGAAATATGAAGGAGAAAAAAAGGCCCCTGTTGAATTGGCAGGGGCCTGGTACGAGCAAGCATCATATTGGGCGACATGATGCAACGGTAAAAATCATTTGGCCTGATGGCGAACAATGATTCCTTTCATTTCAGCGACCGCCGCACCCTCTACCCTATAGCGAGAATACTCGTCCGCCTGTATATCGGCAGACATCGATAACCCCTGATTGCGATAGCGCATCGGCGAAGGCAGTAAGACTCCGGCGGAACTGTGTACTTCCCGTACTCCGGCATCGAGGAAATTCTGCAGGTTATTTGCACGAACCCCCGCACCAGCCATAATGATTGGAGCATCCCCCTGGGCAATAAGTTCCATAATTATTGATAAACCTTGCGCCGCATCGGCTTTTTGCCCGGAAGTCAGTACTCTTGCTACGCCTGCGTCAGCCAGATTCTTTAGCGCATTGAAGGGATTAGCGCACATATCGAAGGCGCGGTGGAATGTCACCGCCAGCGGTCCGGCCGCCGCTATTATTTTTTCCATTCGCGACATATCGACATCCCCATCAACGGTCAACACGCCAGTAACCAGCCCGGGAAACCCCAACTCTCTGACGAGGCGGATATCTTCCAGCATGGCGGCAAATTCGCCGTCAGTGTAATAAAAATCCCCGCCGCGAGGACGAATAATCGGATGTACGGGAATCGTAATATGCTCGCGCACGCTGCGTAAGACGCCCAGCGAAGGCGTAAGCCCCCCTTCTTTCGGCGCGGCGCACAGTTCGATACGATCCGCGCCGTTTCGCTGTGCGCTGAGCGCGCATTCCATGCTGTAACAACAGATCTCAAGTAACGCCATATTCACTCCGCTCGGCAGGTTAATGGGCCGCCTGTTCGCTGGCGACAATCGCTTCAATCGACCATGGATGAAATTTTACCGTGACGCGGCCATCGGTCACGGCCAGCGTAGGGTTTGGCAAACGTTCATGCTCGCCCTGTGGCGAACTGGTTTTAACCACTATCCCCGGCTGACTAAGCCCCTCATCCGACAACAACGCCAGGGCCCTCGCGTTCAAGGTCTCCGGCTCGCCGGGCAGCACGATTTCAATATGCTCCCACCCTTCGTGTGGATAGCGTTTTTCTCCCGGCCACGGTAATTCAATAACAGAAAACCGCCAGTGTTCCACACATACCGGCTCATGCAGTTTAAACAGACAAATCGGCCTGCCGTTGATGATATTTTCCGACAGTAGCTCGCCGCATTGTTCAAAACCGCGACGCCAACGCTCCGCCGTCGTATTCTGGTGACAGCGCAATGAAATGTGATCGGCCTCAAGGGCGCTAATCTGCAGACCAAGGCGAGTGGAAAGTTCTCTGAACGCCAGAGTGAATCGCGGTAAATCTGCGGAAATATCATGCAGTTCGTCAATGTGTTGCCAGTTCGCCATATCAGGACGCTCTTCTTGCTGTGAAAACCGCTAATTTACGCTGTTGCGCCCCGGCAACCAACCTTTGATTTGATTGGGCGTTTATTGAATGCTTATGCAGATTATTGTTGCGTATATTTCAGGCGACGCACCGCGCGCGCAATGCTGACGCCAACGGGCATTTGCAGTATACTCCCGCCCTAATTCTTAAACTGGCGCGGGCAATACAGTCCGCTTCATAAACGTAAGGTATTCCGGTGAATATTCAGGCTCTTCTCTCAGAAAAAGTTAGTCAGGCCATGATTGCTGCAGGCGCGCCTGCAGATTGCGAGCCCCAGGTTCGTCAGTCAGCCAAAGTTCAGTTCGGCGACTATCAGGCCAACGGCATGATGGCAGTTGCGAAAAAACTGGGTATGGCCCCCCGACAACTTGCAGAGCAGGTGCTGACTCATCTGGATCTCAGCGGCATCGCCAGCAAGGTTGAAATCGCCGGCCCTGGCTTTATCAATATTTTCCTCGAACCGGCTTTTCTCGCTGAACAGGTGCAACAGGCGCTGGCCTCCGAACGTCTGGGCGTTTCTCAGCCGACTCGTCAGACGATTGTCGTCGACTACTCCGCGCCCAACGTCGCGAAAGAGATGCACGTTGGTCATCTACGCTCCACGATTATCGGCGATGCGGCAGTGCGCACGCTGGAGTTTCTGGGCCATCATGTTATTCGCGCTAACCACGTCGGCGACTGGGGCACCCAGTTCGGTATGCTTATCGCCTGGCTGGAAAAACAGCAGCAGGAAAACGCGGGCGACATGGCGCTGGCGGATCTCGAAGGATTTTACCGCGATGCGAAAAAGCATTATGACGAAGATGAAGCGTTTGCCGAGCGCGCGCGTAACTACGTCGTCAAATTGCAGAGCGGTGATACCTATTTCCGTGAGATGTGGCGTAAGCTGGTTGACATCACGATGACGCAAAACCAGATCACCTATGATCGCCTGAACGTCACTTTGACGCGTGACGATGTGATGGGCGAAAGTCTGTATAATCCGATGCTGCCGGGCATTGTCGCCGATCTGAAAGCCAAAGGCCTGGCGGTTGAAAGCGAAGGCGCAACGGTGGTTTTCCTTGATGAGTTTAAAAACAAGGAAGGCGACCCGATGGGCGTTATTATTCAGAAGAAAGATGGCGGTTATCTGTATACCACTACCGATATCGCCTGCGCCAAATACCGTTACGAAACGCTGCACGCCGACCGCGTGCTCTACTATATTGACTCCCGTCAGCACCAGCACCTGATGCAAGCCTGGACCATTGTGCGCAAAGCCGGTTATGTACCGGATTCCGTTCCGCTGGAACACCACATGTTCGGCATGATGTTGGGTAAAGACGGTAAACCGTTTAAAACTCGCGCGGGCGGTACGGTGAAACTGGCGGATCTGTTGGATGAGGCGCTGGAGCGCGCGCGTCGTCTGGTGGCGGAGAAGAACCCGGATATGCCGGCTGACGAGCTGGAAAAACTGGCTAACGCCGTCGGTATTGGCGCGGTGAAATACGCCGATCTGTCAAAAAACCGCACCACTGACTATATCTTCGACTGGGATAATATGTTGGCTTTCGAAGGTAATACCGCACCTTATATGCAGTATGCCTATACGCGTGTGCTGTCTGTTTTCCGTAAAGCGGACATCGACGAGCAGGCGCTGGCGAGCGCGCCGGTTATTATTAGCGAAGATCGCGAAGCGCAGCTCGCTGCCCGTCTGCTGCAGTTTGAAGAAACCCTGACGGTGGTCGCGCGTGAAGGTACGCCGCACGTCATGTGCGCGTATCTGTATGACGTCGCCGGGCTGTTCTCCGGCTTCTACGAGCACTGCCCTATTCTCAGCGCTGAGAATGACGCGGTTCGCAATAGCCGCCTAAAACTGGCGCAACTGACGGCGAAGACGCTGAAACTGGGTCTGGATACGTTGGGTATCGAAACCGTAGAACGCATGTAAACGCGCCGTCGTTAACATCATCAGGCCTGACTCCGGGTAACGGACTCAGGCCTTTTTATTGCCACTGCGGTATATCTGTAACAAATCACAAGGAATGACACATTTCTATAGAGAGATGGAACATCTTTTACCTGTGCTGGCGCTGACCGCACCGTATCATTAGGCGGCGGATTGTTCAGGTACAGGTAATGACTTTTAAAGACTTTGATGCGGAAGAGAAACTCTTCCTGAGACGTGTGATTGTGGCGTTTGGTGTAGTGGTTGTCTGCTTTGGTATCCTGATCTTCAACCTCTATAACTTGCAAATCCGTCAGCACCACTACTACACTACCCGTTCGAATGAGAACGATATCAAGATGCTGCCCGTCGCGCCCACGCGCGGCATCATTTACGATCGCAACGGCATTCCGCTGGTGCGTAACGTAACCTGGTATGATATCGCGGTTACGCCCTATAAAATTGCCGATATGGATGCGCTGCTAAAACAGCTCACCCCTATTGTTGATCTCTCCCCCGATGATATCGCTGACTTTCGCCATGCGCTAAAATCCAGTAGCCGCTATCGTCCGGTGGTGCTCAAAAACGCGCTAACGGATGTTGAAATCGCACGCTTTGCGGTCAATCAGTTTCATTTCAACGGCGTCACGATCAATAGCTATCAGGAACGGCAATATCCTTACGGCGCGGAGCTGGCGCATGTGCTCGGTTACGTGTCAAAGATAAACGATAACGACCTTAAAGCGCTGGATAAAAAAGGGCTGGCAGAGAATTACGCGGCGGACCATAACATCGGTAAACAGGGGATTGAGCGTTACTACGAAAACGATCTTCATGGCAAAACCGGTTATCAGGAGGTCGAGGTGGATAATCACGGGCGTATTGTCCGCCTGCTGAAAGACGTTCCTCCCATCGCGGGTAAGAACATTCACCTGACGTTGGATCTTCATTTACAAGAGTACATTGAAAGTTTGCTGGCTGGGCAGCGGGCTGCCGTACTGGTTGAAGATCCGCACGATGGTTCAGTGCTGGCGATGGTATCTATGCCCAGCTACGACCCGAACCCCTTTGTAAAAGGCATTAGCTATCAGGATTACGGCAAACTGCTGCACGATAAAAATCTGCCGCTGATCAACCGCGTGACGCAAGGGCTTTATCCCCCGGCGTCAACGGTTAAACCCTATATGGCGATGTCCGCGCTGCTAAGCGGGATTATTACGCCGCAAACTACCTTCTTTGGCGCGCCAACCTGGATGCTTCCCGGCACGCAGCGACATTACCGGGACTGGAAAAAAACCGGACACGGTATGCTGGATGTCACTAAAGCGATTGAGGAATCTGCGGATACCTTTTTCTATCAGGTCGCTTATATGATGGGTATTGACCGTATCGACACGATGTTGTCTCAGTTCGGCTATGGCAAACCGACGGGCATCGACCTTAATGAAGAGTATGAGGGGCTGCTTCCCAGCCGCGCATGGAAACAGCGGGTCCATAAAAAAGCCTGGTATCAGGGCGATACCATTTCTGTCGGCATCGGCCAGGGTTACTGGATTGCCACCCCCATCCAGATGGTAAAAGCGATGGTGGCGCTCATCAACAACGGTAAGGTGATTGCCCCTCACCTGTTACTCAATGAAGAGAGCGGCAAAACGGTGGTTCCGTATCGTCCTTCCGGAACACCGTCACAGATAGCCGATCCGGCGTCGCCATACTGGGGACTGGTACGTCAGGCGATGTATGGCATGGCGAATGCACCCAACGGAACGGGCTATAAGTTCTTTCACACCGCGCCCTACGGCATTGCGGCCAAAAGCGGCACGTCGCAGGTATTTAGCCTGAAAGAAAATCAGACCTACAACGCGAAAATGATCCCTATTCGCCTGCGCGATCATGTGTTTTATACCGCTTTTGCACCGTATAAAAACCCTAAGGTCGCTATTGCCTTGATTCTGGAAAACGGCGGAAGCGACGGCGTTACCGCCGCGCCCGTCATGCGAAAAATCCTTGACCACCTGTTTGATCCACAGGCTGATACCACGCAGCCGGGTCAGGCGCCATAGTCAAATAAGCAAAGCGCCATCAGACAAGGATACGCCCGGAATATCCGCATACATCAGAAATAATTACGCAGGTATTCCGTCAAACACAGCATTGCCATCGCCTGCCCGTAAGGCATAGAGGTCAACGGAATGTGACGGTAAAAATCGAGATCGTGGCCCATGCCAGTGCCAAATGACGTTTGCAGTAGTTCGCCTTCCGGCGAGATATGTTTCACTATCCCCCGAATAGCTTTTTCCGCCACCTGCGCATAGTGCCGTTCGACATAGCGTTTGCGCACCGCTTTAAGAATACCGTAGGCAAAACCCGCCGTCGCCGACGCCTCAAGATAAGAGTGCGGATCGTCAAGCAGCGTATGCCACAAACCGCTTTCATCCTGACATTTCGCCAGCGCGGCGATCTGCGCATTCAGTACCTGGACCAGGTAACGGCGCACGGCATTATTTTCCGGCAAGTCCAGCAGTTCAAGAAAATCCGGGATCACAATGGTCAGCCAACTGTTGCCGCGCGCCCAGCGAGCGTTAGCGAAGTTATGATGACCGTCATAGCTCCAGCCGTGGAACCATAGCCCCGTCTCTTTATCCATCAAATTCTGCACGTGTAGCAGGAACTGATAGGTTGCCTCTTCCACATATTCCGGCCGGTTCAACAGCTTACCGATTTTCGCCAGCGGCAGCACCGTCATCATTAGCGTGTCGTCCCACATCTGCTGATGATTTTCCTCCGCCAGCGTGATGTGCTGCATACCGCCGTGATCGGTACGGGGCATTTCATTCATCGCCCATTCGGCCCACGTTTCCAGCCACGGTAAATACGCTGGATTGCGCGTCTCTTCATAGCGATACGCCAGCGTTAAAAACGGCGCCATCGTATTAACGTTTTTCGTCGTCGCGCCTTCCGCAAAACGATCGGCAAACCAGTCATCAATAATCTTACGCATCGTCTGGTCGCCGGTCTGTTGGTAATAGTGATACATTCCGTACAGGCCCACGCCGTGCGTCCACTCCCATCCGGCCCAGCCTTTAGTATCGATCACGCGTCCGTCGTCCAGTCGCAATAAAAATTCGCCTGTCTCATCTTTAATATTGACCAGATTATGCGTCACCTTTTGAATCAAGGCTTTTAGTTCATCTCTGGCGATAAAATGCTCAGGCTGGCGCAATAGCGGACTGTGTTTGACTGGATAAACCATCATTTGCTTAACCTCTGTGTAATGTCGAATTCAGTGCTGCGTGCAGTTTTACCGCCAACGCAGTCGATTCGCTACAGTAAAAGCTAAGCTGGGCGGAAACCTTTTTGTTTCTGCCATTGCCAGAGCGTAAATGGCAAAAACGCAAAGAGTCCGGCAACCTATCTCACCATTTTATAAAACGGCGTTTCTATTTATTCAAAAAGAGAGTCAGGTCTGCTACCTGGCAAAGAAAGGGGCGGTTAGCGGTAGTTCACAATCACCTGGTTGCTCCGCACTTTTAACGCCGGGATAAGTCGGCCGCCGCCGGGGACCTCCCAGACAAAGCGGAGCGGCTCGACTGCGGGAACATGAGCAAAACCGTGGGTCGTGCCACTCTGACCATCAAGTTCTACGCAACGGGACTGGGAACATAAACGTACCCGTAATCCCGCGGGAGTCGGGCCATTCAGTTCATAACGCCAGGCGACCAGCGTCATCACACCGGAAACCGGCTGACGCGCCGACAATGGCGAAGACGATGCGGAAACGCCCCGGTAATTTAAGGTTACGCCCATACCGCTATCCTGCCACGCGCCTTCGCCTGCGGCCTGAACCGTCAGGGGAAAGAGCAACAACGCCAGCCATTTACGCATTATTTTCCTCCAATGGTCGCCGTCATGCGGATATGACGGTTATCGGAAAGCTCAAGGTTCGACAACACCACTAGCTGCGGTAAACTGCGCCGCAAAAAGCGGGACAATAATGGACGTAGCGCATGGTTAACCAGTAATACCGGCGGCGCGCCAAGCATCTCCTGGCGAGAAAGCGCCTCTTGCGTCTGCGCCAGCAGGCGATCTGCCAAACCCGGCTCAAGACCGCCGCCGCCCTGCAATGCCTGAAGCAGCAAACGCTCCAGCGCGGTATCCAGGCCAATCACCTGCACTTCTTCATTACCGGGGAACCACTGTTGCGTAATCGCTCGTCCTAATGCCACGCGTACCACGGCGGTTAATTCATGCGGATCGCTTTGTAACGGCGCATGTTCCGCCAGCGTTTCCAGAATAGTGCGCATATCGCGAATCGGGACTTTTTCCGCCAGTAAGTTTTGCAGGACTTTGTGTAAAGTCGTGAGGGTCACGACGCCGGGGACCAGATCCTCCGTGAGTTTAGGCATCTCCTGAGAGACACGATCCAACAGTTGCTGCGCTTCCTGGCGGCCAAACAGTTCGGCGGAGAATTGGCCAATCAAGTGGTTAAGGTGCGTCGCCACAACGGTACTGGCTTCCACGACGGTAAAACCCTGGATTTGCGCCTGCTCTTTCAGGGCGCTTTCAATCCAGATGGCATCAAGGCCAAAAGCTGGATCGACGGTTTTCTCGCCCGGTAGCGTTCCCGCCGCCGTGCCGGGGTTAATAGCCAGCCAGCGTCCCGGATAGGCGTCCCCGCTGCCGATCTCTACCCCTTTCATCAAAATACGGTAGCGCGCAGGCTGTAAATCCATATTGTCGCGAATATGGACCACCGGCGGCAGGAACCCCATATCCTGAGCGAATTTTTTACGAATGCTGCGAATACGTCCGAGCAATTCACCATCCTGTTGAAAATCCACCATCGGGATCAGGCGGTAGCCCACTTCCATTCCCAGTGAATCCTCAAGCTGTACGTCATTCCAGGTGGCTTCGACCACCGAGTTATTTTCCGGCATTTTTACCGGCTGCGGCTCCTCCGGCGCTTTTTCTTCGCGCCCGCGCAGCCACCATGCCAGGCCGAGCAAAGCGGCGGTAAAGAGTAAAAATACCAGGTTAGGCATTCCTGGCACCATGCCAAGCAGCCCCAGCACCGCCGCCGCCAGCAGCATCACCCTTGGATTGCTGAACAGTTGGCCAACCATCTGCTCGCCTACATCCTGATCGGTACTGACGCGGGTCACAATGACGCCCGCCGCCGTGGAGATAACCAGCGCCGGGATCTGGGCGACCAGGCCGTCGCCAATGGTCAGCAGGGTGTAGCTTTCCGCCGCGCTGCCCATGCTCATTCCGTGCTGCAATACGCCGACCAGCAGCCCGCCGACCACGTTAATGACCATGATGAGAATACCGGCGATGGCGTCACCGCGTACAAATTTACTTGCCCCGTCCATCGAGCCATAGAAATCGGCTTCCTGAGTGACTTCCGAACGCCGTTTTTTGGCCTCGTCTTCACCAATCAGACCGGCATTAAGATCGGCGTCAATCGCCATTTGCTTACCGGGCATACCATCCAGCACAAAGCGCGCGCCGACTTCGGCAATACGTCCGGCGCCTTTGGTGATGACCATGAAGTTGATAATGACGAGGATGATAAAAACCACAATCCCGATCGCAAAGTTACCGCCGACCAGGAAATGACCAAACGCCTCCACCACCTTTCCCGCCGCCGCCGCGCCGGTATGCCCCTCCATCAAAATAATACGCGTTGAGGCCACGTTAAGCGCCAGACGCAGTAGCGTGGTAAACAGCAGGATGGTCGGAAACGCGGCAAAATCCAGAGTACGCTGGGTAAACATCGCCACCAGCAGCACCATGATCGATAGCGCAATATTAAAGGTAAACAATAAGTCGAGGATAAAAGCAGGTAGCGGCAGCACCATCATCGACAAAATCAGCAGAATGAGGATCGGCCCGGCAAGAATTTGCCATTGCGTCGATTTCAGGTTGCTGGGCAGGCGCAGCATCGCGACCAGATTAGCCATCAGTATTCTTCTCGTTCATAAAATCCAGCGCTTCTGGCACCGGAAGGTTCTCAGGTTGTGGAGGACGTTGCCCGCCCGCAAGCCGCCAGCGTTTAAGCTGCCAGACCCAGGCCAACACTTCCGCAACGGCAGCATATAACTGCCCGGGAATTTGCTGGCCGATTTCGGCGTGGCGATATAGTGCCCGCGCCAGCGGCGGCGCTTCTAAAGTGGGAACCCGATGTTCAGCGCCGATCTCGCGAATGCGCAGCGCTATTAATCCAGCTCCCTTCGCAACCACTTTCGGCGCGCTCATTTTGTTTTCGTCATACTGCAGCGCCACGGAATAGTGCGTCGGGTTGGTGACAATGACGTCCGCTTTCGGCACATCTTCCATCATGCGGCGCTGCGCGGCGGCGCGTTGCATCTGGCGAATTTTACCCTTAACATGCGGATCGCCTTCGCTCTCTTTAAATTCGTCGCGAATGTCCTGCCGCGACATGCGTAATTTTTTCAGGTGGCTAAAGATCTGGAAAAACACGTCAAATCCCACCATTGGAATCACGCCCAGTACCACCAGTAACGCGCAGAGTCCAACCAGATCCAGCGCATTCCCCATTGCGACGATCGGCGACTCCGCCATCAGGCGCATCATTTGCGGCCAGTGATGCCAGAGATAAAAGCCGGTAACGCAGCCGACCAGCGTGGATTTCAACACCGCTTTTAGCAGTTCCGCGCCGGTCTGCGCCGAAAACATGCGCTTAATTCCCGGCAGCGGGTTTAATTTAGAAAATTTTGGCTGTAGCGACTTACCGCTAAAAATCAGGCCGCCAAGCATAACCGGCGAGATAAGCGCCACCAGCACCACGCCCGCGATGAGCGGTAGCAGTGCCATCATCGCCGCTTTAATCAGCAAAATTATCTGCCCCAGGATCAGGTTAGGATCGTTCACCATACGGTGATCGAAGTGCAGGCCTGCTGAGAGCATTCCCGCCAGCTGCCGCGCTAACGACTCGCCGCCGAACCAAATAATACAAACGCCCACCAGCAATATCAGCAGTGAGGTCAGTTCTCTGGAACGGGGGATCTGCCCTTCTTCCCGCGCTTTTTCAAGTCGGTGGGGTGTGGGGGCTTCTGTTTTGTCGTCGTCGCTCTCTTCTGCCACGCAGCAAACCCTGGATAGATTGATAAGCGAGAATGATGCCAGAACCGCTTTACGCCAATGGGCAGAGTAAGCGGTAAAAAAGGCGGGGTTTATGGCGTTAATAGAGATAGCCGGATACGATAAGAAAGTCTCGTATCCGGCCGGGTTGACGGATTCGGACCCGATAAGCGCCGCGCCATCAGGTCAAAAAAGCTTAAAAGCCAAGACTGTCCAGCAGGTCGTCCACCTGATCCTGACTGGCAACGACGCCAGCTTTCGAGGTATCCACCTGCGGGCCGTTGAGCAAGCTTTCGTTCTCGCGTTTTGGTCGCGCGCTCTGTTCCGGGATGTTTTCCAGCAGCACCATTAACAACTGGCGTTCAATCTCCTGAATCACGTCCATCATGCGTTTGATCACCTGACCCGTCAGATCCTGGAAATCCTGCGCCATCATGATGTCCAGCAGTTGCGCATTAGTAAAGCTGGTATGGCCCGGGACATCCCTGAGAAACTGGCGCGTATCCGTCACCAGTTCACGGGCGTCGGAAAGCTCGATCGGATTGTCAAACCACTCGTCCCAACGTTGGGTTAGCGCTTTCGCCTCTTTCTCCATCGCATCCTGATGCGGCTGCGAGGCTTCGACACTGTTTAGCGCGCGTTCCGCCGCCTGCGCCGTCATCTGGACGACATAATCCAGACGGTCGCGCGCATCAGGGATCGCCTCCGCCGCTTCGGCAATCGCCTGGTCCAGCCCCAGTTCACGCAGGCTGTCGCGCAGCATTCGGGTCAGACTACCGATGCGCGCAATGATGTCTCCTGCTGAGCCTTCATCAGCAGGCTTGATAGATGGTTGCATCATCATCGCATCCTCACATGCCCAGTTTCTCAAAGATTTTGTTGAGCTTCTCTTCCAGAGTCGCTGCGGTGAACGGTTTTACGACATAACCGCTGGCGCCAGCCTGTGCGGCGGCGATAATATTCTCTTTTTTGGCTTCCGCCGTGACCATCAACACGGGTAACGCCGACATGGCGCTATCGGCGCGAATGGTTTTCAGCAGCTCCAGGCCATCCATGTTCGGCATATTCCAGTCGGAGATAATAAAACCAAAGCCGCCCGCCTGGAGCTTGTTCAGTGCGTCGACGCCGTCTTCGGCCTCTTCCACATTGTTAAATCCAAGCTCTTTTAAGAGGTTGCGCACGATACGACGCATGGTCGAAAAGTCATCCACAACCAAAAATTTAAGCTCTTTATCCGCCATAAAATACTACTCCTGGTTCAAATACGTATCGCCTGTCCGGCACTGATTTTCGCCAACATCTGCTGGCTTACCTGGCTAAGATCGACCACTTCGCTTACGCCACCCATATTGATGGCCTCGCGCGGCATGCCGAACACCACACAACTTGCTTCGTTTTGCGCAATGGTCCAGGCGCCAGCCTGGTACATCGCTAACATTCCAGCGGCGCCATCGTTGCCCATCCCCGTAAGAATGACGCCTACGGCGTTGCGCCCCGCGTGTTTCGCCACCGAATGAAACAGCACATCCACGGAAGGCCGATGCCGGTTTACCGGCGGGCCATCATGAATTTTGATTTGATAATTCGCCCCGCTACGCGCCAGCTCCATATGCTTGTCGCCGGGCGCAATGTAGGCATGACCTGGCAATACGCGTTCGCCGTCCTCCGCCTCCTTCACGCTGATTTGACAGAGTTTATTCAGACGCTCGGCAAACGAGCGGGTAAAGCCAGGCGGCATATGCTGCGTAATAATCACTGCCGGACTGGAAAGCGGCAGCGGTTGCAGCACATGTCGGATAGCTTCAGTACCGCCCGTTGAAGCGCCGATAGCAATCAGTTTTTCCGAACTGAGCAGCGGACCCGCTTTTAAGGTTGTCGGGGCCGCCATCGGTTTATGTGCGGCGATGCGGGCCCGCGCGGCGGTACGCACTTTTTCGGCGATCATCTCGCTATACGCCAGCATACCTTCACGAATGCCAAGCTGCGGTTTAGTGACAAAATCGATGGCCCCCAACTCCAGCGCCCGTAGCGTCACTTCGGAACCTTTCCCGGTCAGCGAAGAGACCATCACCACCGGCATCGGTCGCAGGCGCATCAGTTTTTCCAGAAAATCGAGGCCGTCCATACGCGGCATCTCAACGTCCAGGGTCAATACGTCCGGATTAAATTTTTTGATGAGATCCCTGGCGACCAACGGGTCCGGCGCAGTCGCCACCATCTCCATATCGCTATGGCTATTAATAATTTCAGTCATGATTTGGCGCATTAGCGCGGAATCATCAACTGACAATACCCTGATTTTACTCATGTTTTATCCTTACTTAGCGCATACACCGTCTGTCCGCGCAAGCTAAACTCGCGCACGAGGTTGCTAAAGTTTTCTGAGTGACCGGCAAACAACAGTCCGTCAGGTTTAAGGAGTGGAACAAAACGGCGCAGAATGTCCTCCTGAGTCGTTTTATCAAAATAGATCATGACGTTACGGCAAAAAATCGCGTCAAAGGGACCGGGTACGTTGTACTGCTTTTCCAACAAATTAACGGAGGAAAATTCAACATAATTGGCCAGTTCCTGACGCACGCGCACCAGTCCTTCATGCGGCCCCGTACCGCGCATGAAGTAACGCTGTAACTGCTGCGGCGATAACGTTTTCAGTTCGCTGAGGCGATAAATACCGCTTCTCGCTTTTTCCAGCACTTCAGTATCAATATCGCTGGCGAATACTTTCCAGCGACCGGGAGCCATCCCCAACGCATCCGCCAGCGTAATGGCGATGCTGTAAGGTTCTTCTCCCGTCGATGCCGCCGCACTCCAGACGCGGTACTCGCCGTGGCGGCGACGCGCATGTTCCGCAAGGATCGGAAAATGGTGCGCCTCGCGAAAAAAGGCGGTCAGGTTGGTGGTCAGAGCGTTGATAAAAGCCTGCCACTCAGCGCTGTTTTGGTTAGCCTCCAGCATACTGAGATAACGGCCAAAATCATCCAGTCCCAGGGTACGCAGCCGGCGGACCAGGCGGTTATAAACCATATCCCGCTTATGGTCGGCCAGCACGATCCCTGCGCGCTGGTAGATTAATTGACATATCCGACGAAAATGCGCGTCGGACAGCGCGAGGCGCTGTGTCATCTGTAACAATACTGACGTTTGCCCGGAGGGCAGAGATGATGTCATAGCGCCTTCTTAATCACATTCAAAATACAACGGGCGCGCCCTGCGGCAGCGCCATGCTTCCCGTATTACACATTTTTTACTTTTATCTATCGCGAACCAGTCGAAAGGGATCGGCAGGTTCGCAAATTAATCGATAACCGACAGCACACGTCGATCAAAAGGTTTCCCAGTTCGCATCATCCCCGGCGGCTAATGGCCGCGGCGTATTGCCGGACTGAGCGTCCGCTGACAAACGCATCTCAGGTTTATTTACCGCCAGCGGTCGCGATGCCAGGCGGAAAGCCGATACCGCCTGGGTCAGACGGCTGGCCTGCTCTTCCAGCGCGGCAGCGGCCGCTGCGGATTCCTGAACCAGCGAGGCGTTCTGTTGCGTTACGCGATCCATTTCGGAAACGGCCAAAGCGACCTGATCGATACCCCGGCTTTGCTCATCCGAGGCGGAGGCGATTTCGCCCATGATATCCGTGACGCGCGTAACGGCATTGACGATGTCAGTCATGGTTTCCCCGGCGCTTTCCACCAGCACAGAACCGGTATCGACACGCGAGACGGAATCTTCAATCAACGCTTTTATTTCTTTCGCCGCCTGGGCGCTGCGGCTGGCCAGATTACGCACCTCGCCTGCCACGACCGCAAAACCGCGCCCCTGCTCTCCCGCGCGCGCCGCTTCTACCGCCGCGTTCAGCGCCAGAATGTTAGTCTGGAAGGCAATACCGTCGATAACGCTGATAATGTCAGCGATTTTTTTCGAACTGTCGGCAATTTCGTGCATGGTGTTTACCACGCCGTCAACCACTTTGCCGCCATGACGCGCGGTCTCGGAGGCGCTTTGCGCCAGTTGCGAAGCCTGACGGGCGTTATCGGCGTTTTGCTTCACGGTGGCCGTCAGTTGTTCCATGCTGGCAGCCGTCTCCTCCAGAGCGGAGGCCTGCTGTTCGGTACGGGAAGAGAGGTCGGTATTACCGGCGGCAATTTCACTGGTGCCGGAATAAATCGCATCCGAACCTTCGCGAACCTGCGTCACGGTGTCAATCAGCGAGCGTTGCATATGTTCAACTGTTCCCGCCAGTTCGCCAATTTCATTACGCCCTGAGACGGTGAGCGTTTTCGTCAGATCGCCGCTGGCAATTTCACGGATATGAGTAATCACTCGCGCTAATGGGTTAAGCAGGGCATGACGAATGCCGAACCAAACCACCATCAAAATCAGCACCAGCACGACCGCAAGAACCCCCAGTTGCCATTGCGCAAAACGGTAGTCATGAGCGCTTTGATCAAATGTCTGGCGGTACAGGTTTTCGCTCACCCGGGCGTAATTGCCCAGCGCCTCGCCCAACGCGTTTTGCATTCCCTGGGTTGGCTGGGCGAAGTAGGCATCCATATTGCCATTGTCCAGAAACTGAATAAGTTCGGCTAATGCGGCCTGATAGCGCTGATATTTTTCATCGACGTTCGCGCTGGCCTCCGCCATCGCTGGCAATGGCGTCATGTTTTTGAAATTGGCGTAGTGCGCCACCGCCTGTGCGAGGGTCGTTTTTGCATTCTGGAGTAAATCCGTTTTGGCGCTGCTCTGCTGGTTAGAAGCGTCCATCATCATGCGTGCGGCGGAGCGGCTCAGGTTAATGCGCGTTTGCAGCATTAAGTCCCATGTCGACGTGAGTTCGCTTTGTTGCTGGCGTAATTCGTTAGAAATAACAAAACCTTGCTGGTTATGCTGTAATGAAGAAAACAGCAAACCACCGGAAACAAGCTGTAGCAGTGCGAAAACCCCCAGCACCATCATCAGCATTGTGACAACGCGGATACGGTTAAACATAAGGCACCTTCCTGATAACGAGTTATCAACGTTATCGGCACCTGCGGTGATAACTTTACTTTTGCAAAAAGGAAATACGCTGTTCCGGAAGACGATATTGACAATAATAGTGTCGCAGCGGCGATGCCAGCGCAAAATGCAGGGGCTGGGCGCGGGCGATGAAGAGGCACTCTCACCGCTGGCGGAAGCATAACGGTTAGGATTGCCGGATGGCGCGACGCCATCCGGCAACGTTATTACGCGACGTGTGATGCTGCGATATCCAGCAGCGCCATCTCTTCGCTGTTAAGCAGTTTTTCGATATTCACCAGAATCAGCATACGCTCGCCGAGCGCGCCTAATCCCGTCAAATATTCTGTTGACAAGGTCACGGCAAATTCTGGCGCCGGACGGATCTGTTCCGCCGTTAACGACAGTACGTCAGACACGCCGTCTACCACTATCCCGACGACGCGTTGCCCCAGATTCAGTACGATCACTACCGTATTGTCATCATACTCAACGTCGCCTTCGCAGAATTTCACGCGCAGATCGACAATGGGTACAATCACGCCGCGCAGGTTAGTCACCCCTTTTATAAAGGCCGGTGTATTGGCGATGCGCGTCACCTGGTCATAGCCACGGATCTCCTGTACTTTCAGGATATCGATGCCGTACTCTTCATTTCCCAGTGTAAACACCAGGAATTCCTGACCTGACGGCTCGCCGGCCAGTTTGCTTACATTACTCATACCGGTCATATTATTCCCTTCTCACTCAATCAGGCGGCTGTGATCGCCATACGTTGTTCGCGGTTTAAACCCTGCAATGCGGAAACATCAACAATCAGCGCGACGCTGCCGTCGCCCAGGATCGTCGCGGCGGAAATACCCGGTACCTTGCGATAATTGCTTTCCAGATTTTTGACCACCACCTGGTGCTGACCGATGAGCTGATCGACCAGCAGCGCGTAACGGCGTCCCGCGCTTTGCAGAATCACAACAATGCCCTGCGTGGCTTCGGTTTTCGCCCCGTCCACGTCAAACACTTTCCACAATTCGACCAGCGGCAAATACTCGCCGCGAACTTCCAGAACCCGTTCGCCGCCCGCCAGCGGATGAAGATCCTCTTCACGCGGTTGCAGCGACTCCATCACCGCATTTAACGGCAGGATAAAAACTTCCCCCGCCACGCGAACCGACATCCCATCAAGGATGGCCAGCGTCAGCGGCAGCAGAATACGAATCGTGGTGCCGGAGCCTTGTTTTGACTGGATCTCAACGTGACCGCCCATCTCCTGAATGTTACGTTTCACCACATCCATGCCAACGCCGCGACCGGAGACATCCGTGACCTGTTCCGCAGTTGAGAATCCCGGCGCGAAGATCAACATGCCTACTTCATCGTCGGTCATGTTTTCATTCACCGCCATCCCCTGCGACATGGCCTTCGCCAGGATACGCTCACGGTTAAGCCCCGCGCCGTCATCGGTCACTTCAATACAAATATTCCCGCCCTGATGTTCTGCGGAAAGAATCAGGTTGCCGACAACATTTTTCCCCGCCTCAAGGCGTTTTTCCGGCATTTCAATCCCGTGGTCGAGACTGTTGCGCACCAGGTGCGTCAGCGGGTCGATAATGCGTTCGATCAGGCTTTTATCAAGTTCAGTGGAGCTCCCCACCAGCGTCAGCTCTACCTGCTTGCCCAGTTTGCCCGCTAAATCGCGTACCAGACGCGGGAAACGGCTGAAGACGTACTCCATAGGCATCATACGAATCGACATCACCGACTCTTGTAAGTCGCGGGCGTTACGTTGTAACTGCCCCATACTGGTAATGAGATCGCCGTGGTTTACCGGGTCCAGCTCGTTAGAACGCTGGGCCAACATTGACTGGGTAATCACTAACTCGCCGACCAGGTTTATGAGCTGATCCACTTTCTCTACCGCCACGCGAATGCTGGTGGACTCGCGTTCACGCGCAGGTTTTTCACGCCCCGCATGATGTTCATGGGCCGCGCTTTTGGCGGCTGGCGCAGCGACTGCCGGAGGTGCTACCGGCGCTACCTCGGTTTTCTCTTGCGCTTTTTCAACCGGCGCGGCAACCACTTTTTCAAAAGCGATCTGATCGGCCTCGATGACAAAACAGAGCACCGCGACAATGTCATCTTCCGCGACGCTGCCATCCAGAGTTGCCGACAGTGAATCCGCCCCCTTAACGACATCCGTCAGAGTAGCCAGATTGCCCAACTCTTCTTCAAGCAGATCGACCTCATTGGCTTTCAACCGTGAAAGTACAATGCGCAGTTTACTCTCGTCACGAGGCGATTCGGTTTCGGCTACGCTCTCTTCCTGGATCGCCGCGCTTAGTGCCGCGGTTTCTACGACCGCCGGCGTGGTTTCGCCTTTCGCCTCCAGCGCCAACTGGCGTAGCGCATTGCAGATATATTCGAAGCTTGCGGCATCCGGCTCTTCGGAGTTTTTATAGGCGTCGAGCTGTTCCTGCATAATATCTTTCGTTTCCAAAAACAGGTTGATAATGTCGGTATTGAGCTGCATTTCACCGCGTCGGGCTTCATCCAGCAGGTTTTCCATTAAATGCGTGGTTTCCTGCAGAATAGTGAAGCCGAATGTGCCCGCGCCGCCTTTAATGGAGTGCGCCGCGCGAAAAATGGCGTTCAGTTGTTCAGCGTCCGGGGCTTCCGGCACCAAATCCAGCAGATGCTGCTCCATATCAGCCAACAGCTCGTCAGCTTCATCAAAAAATGTCTGATAAAAATCGCTAATATCCATGCTCACGCTATCACCTCGGTTCCGCTTTTGGCGATGTGGGTACGCTTGCCGGCGGGGCTGCCGCAGGCTGTTGTAATACACTTACCGGCTCATTCTGGCTTTCAGCGTTTTCATGCAAAATGGCCTGTTCCGCCTGTTTGTTTAACACCAGCAGGCTTATACGGCGGTTGATGGCGTCATCAGGACCGCGATCGCTCAGCCGCATCGTGGCAGCCATGCCAACCACTCGTAATACTTTTCCGTTATCCAGCCCGCCAGCGACCAGTTCGCGACGCGAGGCATTGGCGCGATCGGCGGATAACTCCCAGTTGCTATAGCCTTTTTCGCCGTTCGCGTAGGGAAAGTCATCGGTATGGCCGGCCAGGCTAATGCGATTAGGTATACCGTTTAACACTGGCGCAATCGCACGCAAGATATCGCGCATATACGGCTCAACTTCGGCGCTGCCGGTTTTAAACATCGGGCGGTTCTGGCTGTCGATAATCTGGATGCGCAACCCCTCCTGAACTAAATCAATTTTCAGATGCGGACGTAACGCGCGCAGTTTGGGATCGGATTCGATCAGTTGATCCAGATCGCCACGCAGTTTGTTTAAGCGACTCTGCTCCATCCGTTTTTTCAGCTCGTCGATATTCGGCTGCTTTTCCACTTCACCCTGCTGTTGGGTGTAATCATCGCCGCCGCCTGGTATCGGGCTCTCGCTATTGGCAATCCGGTTCCCCCCCGTTACCGCGGTGGCCAACGGCGTACGAAAATATTCGGCAATCTGAATTAATTCTTTAGGGCTGGAGATGGAAATCAGCCACATCACCAGAAAAAAAGCCATCATCGCCGTCATAAAATCGGCATAGGCAATTTTCCAGGAGCCGTGCGCCCCGCCGCCGTGCGGTTTGTGCCTGCGGCGTTTTACGACGACAATGGGATGAGCCTGATTTTTCATGCTTCCTCAGTCGTCTGCTGCTGGTTTGGATTTCTCACTGCGCGAACGTGTTCTTCCAACTCAATAAATGATGGACGCTCACTGGAATAAAGCGTTTTACGTCCAAATTCCACGGCAATCGGCGGCGCATAGCCGTTCAGATTAGACAGCAGTGTAATTTTTACGCACTGCATCATCTTGGTGGTTTCGGCGCTCTTCTGGCGCAAAACGGTCGCTAACGGTGAAATGAATCCATAAGCCAGTAAAATACCGAGGAACGTACCTACCATGGCATGGGCAATCAGCGCCCCTAACTCCGCTGCCGGGCGATCGGCAGAAGCCAGAGCGTGAACCACCCCCATTACCGCCGCGACGATACCAAAGGCAGGCAGCGAATCCCCCACCATCGCCAGACTGTTGGCCGGGACTTCCGCCTCGCTTTCATGGGTTTCAATCTCTTCATCCATCAACGCTTCAATTTCGAACGTATTCATGTTGCCGCTGATGATCAGGCGCAGATAATCGACAATAAAATCAAGCATTACCGCATCGGCCAGAATACGCGGATAACTGGCGAAGATTTCACTCTCTTTCGGATTTTCAATATCGCGTTCAAGGGAGAACATCCCCTGCTGGCGTGATTTGGCCATCAGGCGATAGAGCAACGCCAGCAAATCCATGTACATAGATTTTGTGTATTTCGAACGACGAAATAACAACGGGATCGCTTTCATCGTGCCTTTGATGGCCTTCCCGTTGTTGCCGACAATGAACGCCCCTATCCCCGCGCCGCCAATGATGACCAGTTCAGCGGGTTGATAGAGTGCCCCAAGGTGTCCGCCGGTCATGACATAACCGCCGAAAACTGTACCGATAACCACCAGGTAACCTAATAAGATAAGCACGACATCATCCTTCCGCTGTTGACTATGACAGGATGCGCAGTCGGGCGATTAACGCGAAGGCAAGGCAAAAAAAAGCAGCGGTAACGACTTACCGCTGCTGGAGTGTTTGTCCACACCGTTTCGGTTAAACAGCCTGTTCGATCTGTTCATCCAGCAGTTGTGGAATAATATCGGCAGCATCTTGGGAAAGTTTACGTCTTTTTACTGCGCGGGATGGCGGCTGGCATAAACTACACGCAAAGCTGCCCACGGGCTGATGCGCATGGGTAATAAAGTTCCCACCGCAGCAGTTACAGCTCGACAATTCAAGCAACCCACTTTCAACAAAACGCACCAGCGTCCATGCGCGAGTCAGCGCCAACAACGGCCCTTCAGGTGGTTGCGGACACTGCTCAAGATAAAGCCGATAAGCTTTAATCACCGCATCCACACCGCTGCATAAGCCGGTCTTCAGTAAAAATTGCCAGGCGTTGCAGAACATGGAGGCATGAATATTTTGCTCCCAGGTCATAAACCAGTCTGTCGAAAATGGCAGCATCCCTTTAGGCGGCGGGCTACCGCGTAATTCTTTGTACAGCCTGATGAGGCGACCACGGCTGAGCTGTGTTTCGCTTTCCAGCATTTGCAGACGAGCGCCAAGATTAATCAACTCCATCGCCAACTGGATATCGCGAGCTTCCTGAACAATGCTTTTTTCACTCATTATCATGCCCTTTTCTTACGCGCCGTATCGTCCACTTCATTGAGCAGACGCGTTGAAAGCATGATACCTGTGTGAATCTGCTGTAAATCATCGACGCGCGAATCCTGAGTCAAACGGGTGATCGTCTGATGATCGTCAAACCGGAAATGGCAAACTAACTGGTTCGTCTCCGCCAGTTTGACCATCTGCGGCAGGGTCAACACGCCCAATGTGTTTGCCATCTCTTCGTTGATACCGAGGCGGAACATCGCAGATGCTTTGTCCTGGACGATCAAACGCTGTGCAAGGAGTAAATATGACAAATTGATGTCATAAATGTGTTTTAGCAACTCGGATGTATGCATTGTTCCCATCCAGAATAACCAACTTTATTTTTGTGCGACGTAGTCGCACCCCGTGATGTCGCCGGGAAGGCCCGGTAAAAGAAGCAAAAAGGTCAAATGCATAGCAGCGCTCAGACATTGTGACGTATAACGCAGCCTCCCACTGAGATTCGCCTTACACGTTTACATCAATTTTTACAAATGCCTAAGATTTTTCCTAATTCGACGCAACTCTACTCGTCAGCTTCGTGACATACAACGGAGCGGGACGGCGATTTTAGAAAATATGTGATGTACATCACATAATTTAACAGAATACTTACGATAAAACCATCAGCATGGCTTTTACTTTGTTTAATTAATAACCTAATGTTCACTTTTTCTATTCCACACAGCTGAATAGGGGCACGTCAACACCAAATTATTTTTTGTTTCTCTCTGTTAAAATACCCCCAGAGTAATAGATAGAAGGCTATTATTTCTATTGTAGAAACGTTTTTATTTTACCTTTAGTAAACAGTGGCTTAAATATTAAGCGTTATTAATTAATCTCGTCAAAGCATACGCCCTCTTCTGTTAAAAATAAGCTCATTTGATTTAACTTTTAGCTTTCATTTTTCACCCGTTTAAATAAAGTATCCTGGTGGTGTGTAAAAAGTGTCTTATGCCACGATTCTTTACATAAGAATAATTAATGATTAATTATGATGCCCTTCACATTAATGCGGCATTACCGTATTGCAGAAATGCGATAAACAGAGTAAAGCTAAAGCACAATCTCATATTCTTGCAATAAAGGAGCGAGTTATGAGCTACACCCATATTCTTGTCGCCGTTGCCGTCACCCCGGAAAGTCACCAGCTACTGGCTAAAGCGGTCTCTATCGCCCGCCCTGTCCAGGCGAAAGTAAGCCTGATTACTCTCGCTTCCGATCCTGAACTGTATAACCAGTTCGCCGCGCCCATGATGGAGGATTTACGCGCGGTTATGCATGAGGAAACCGAGAATTTTCTTAAGATGCTGGGGGAAAAGGCGGATTATCCGATTGAACAAACTTTCATCGCATCAGGTGAGTTAAGCCAGCATATTTTGGCTGTGTGCCGCAAACACCATATTGATCTGGTCATTTGCGGCAACCATAACCACAGTTTCTTTTCGCGCGCGTCCTGCTCGGCAAAAAGTGTCGTCAGCGCCAGCCAGGTAGATGTGTTGCTGGTGCCGTTAGCGGGCGACTAGTCGCCGCTCGCGATATCTCAGGCCAGCTTAGGGAACGTTGCCACGTTGTTCTGCTGCTGACGCTCAGGGCTACGCGGCGTGACCTCCTTTAGGTCATGAATAAAACGCTCCTGCCAGCGGTTAATGTCATTTTTAACGATCACGTCCAGCATTTCCGCATGACGCGAAATACGCTCGGCAAGAGGCATCGTTAACGCGCGATTGAGCGCCGCCGCCACGTCATCCCGATCGTAAGGATTGACGATTAACGCCGACGTCAGTTCATTCGCCGCGCCGGCAAACTGTGACAGTACCAGTACGCCAGGATTAGCGGGATCCTGCGCGGCGATAAACTCTTTCGCCACCAGGTTCATCCCGTCACGCAACGGGGTGACGAGCCCGACGTCTGAATAACGGAATATCTTCATTAACAGTTTACGGTCAAAATGCTGATTCAGATAATAGAGCGGCGTCCAGCCCAATTGTCCATATTTCCCATTAATCCGGCCTGCTTCCGTCTCAAGCTGGTGGCGAATATCCTGATATGCCTGTACTTCGCCGCGTGACGTAGGCGCAATTTGGGTATAACGAATTTTTCCCCGATGCTGCGGGTAATTTTCCAGTAGCGCTTCATACGCCAGGAAGCGTTCCGGCAGCCCTTTCGAATAATCCAGCCGCTCAACGGAAAAAACATTCTTTACATTTTTCAGTTCCGCCTTGAGCTGCGCCAGTTTTGGCGGCAACGGCCCGGCAGCCTGTAGAGCAATCTCATCGGGCTCAATACCGATAGGATACACTTCTGTCTGGAAGTCTTTACCCCACGCGATATGCTGCTTGCCGCTGCGAGTCGTGACTCGCGTTTGACTCGAAAGGCTATCCAGAAAAGCCAGGCGATCATTTTCGGTCTGGAACCCGAGCAGATCAAAGTCACACAACTGCTCCAGCAGTTCATCATGCGGCGGTAAGGCGTTAAAAATCTCCGGGGTCGGGAATGGAATATGCAGGAAAAAACCAATTCGGTTGTTCACGCCGCGTTTACGCAGCTCGCTGGCAAACGGTAACAGGTGGTAGTCATGCACCCAAATAATGTCGTTCTCTTTAATGAGGGGCAATAACTTATCCGCTAATAACGCATTCACCCGCATATAGCCTTCCCATGCAGGACGCTGAAACTGTACCAGGTCCAGACGATAGTGGAACGCTGGCCAGAGAACCGCATTGGAAAATTGACAGTAATAATCTTCGTAATCTTGTTCACTCAGGTTAAACGATGCCCAGGTAATATTACCTTTTGTCACCTTTTTTAATGGCTCATCCTCGTTACCTGTCTCGCCACTCCAGCCGAACCACAACCCGCCAGCCGCTTTTAGCGCGCCAAGCACGCCAACGGCGAGGCCGCCGGCGCCGCCTTTATTATCCGGGGGGGCAATTCGATTAGATACTACGACTAAACGACTCATAGCCATCTCTCCTGTTATTCATTACTTGTTGTTCTTGTTGTGGATAATTGATTTGCTCCAGCCAGCGCCAGACATCGGGTACGCTTTCCAGCCGCCATGCCGCCTGGGTTGCCCCGACGCCCACTTTTACGGAAATTCCGCCAGCGTGATTCACCACGCCAAAGCCAGCCTCATCGGTCAAATCGTCGCCCACAAAAACGGGAATCCGTCCCGCAAAGGGCGCCTCCTGCATAAAGGCGGCAATCGCTTCGCCTTTATTGGTTCCCTTAGGTTTGATTTCCACAACACATTTACCAGGCTGCAACGCCAGTTGCGGCCAGTGCTGCGTAACGTGTTGCGCAAGCGCCAATAGCGCCGCTTCATGTTCCGGAGCCTGACGGTAGTGCAGCGCAAACGCCATCCCCTTCGTCTCCAGCGCCGTTCCGGGCAGCGCTACAAGCGTCGAACGTAATAACGCCTCCACCTCACGGACTACCGCTTCAGGAAGGCGCACGATATGGGTTTTACCATTGATGTCACGACGCTCTGCCCCGTGAACGCCAGCGAGCGGAAAGCGAAAAGGCTTCGCCAAAGCATCCAGCTCAGTCATTGAACGCCCTGAAATCAATGCCAGTGCCCCTGCGTTGTGCGCCGCGAGACGGTCTAACAACTGAAGGATTTTATGCGGTACCACTACCTGATCGGGATGAGGCTTTATCTCTGCCAATGTGCCATCAAGGTCAAAAAAATACGCATAGTTCGCAGTGAGTTCGGGGGATACGGTTAACGGTTCTGCCACCCTGGTCTCCTCCTTATCATCATATTGAGACTCACAAACGGTCTCATTAGTCATGTAAGTATAGACAGTGTGACGCTGCTCGCCATTTAGAAAGACCATCGCCAGCCGGGGTAGCGGTTGGCGATGACGTGAAGCTATACTGTTTAGTTGAGTGTTAATTCATCAAATCATACGCTTCGCTTTTTGCTTATAATGGTCGAAGATAACTGCTGCCAGAAGGATTCAGCCGCGAACCACGTACTGTGCAAAAGGTGAAATGTTGAGCAGGTTCATCGCGTTCTCCACCGTTCCTGATATCAGTACGCTCTCCACCACATATGAGATTTTTCCGAGGCCGCCTCTCAGGAAAACGCCCCCTAATACGCACGCAGAAATAACGATTAACTCATAACCCAGGAAAGTCATTGACCTGCTTTAGCGTTTTTTATGTAGGGTAAAATCAAACGATTCTTGTTAGAGAAGACGTAAAACGGTGCACTGTCTTTCATTCATTAGATAAATGCTGATGGCAGGAATAGTTTTAGCGGAAACTGACATAACCCAGAGCGAATTCATCAGCCAAAAGGCAGGAAAGCCAGCACATTAATCCATAACATCAGCCAGCTAATCCTTACGGCCCTGGGTGAATAACGATTACCAGGGATAATAGATATGTTCAGCCTGTTCGCGAACCGGCACATCATCTCCCAACAGTCTGGCGGAAAGGGTTAGCGCGAAATCAAAGACATGACCCAAGCCTTTGCCGCTAATTAAATTACCATCTTCAACAACGGGCGCATCCACATAGACACCTTCCGGAACCGCTTTCCACAGGTCGCCGGAACAGACATAACGACGCCCCTTCAGCAATCCGTGAGCACCCAGCACCCTTGCCGCCGCGGAACAGATAGGACAAATTAATTTGCCTGCCGCATCATGACGCGCAACGAAAGCGATCACCGCCGGATTAGCCGCCAGATTAGCGCTCCCCTGCGGACCGCCCGGCAGCACTACCGCATCGAAAAGCGCCTGCTGGCGTTCACTCAGCGTGCTGTCCGCAACCATAGGAATATCATGGTAACTCACCACCGCCCGTGATTCAGCACACGCCAGCGTTTCGACGTCGATATGCAAACGTCGCAGAATATCAAGAGTAACAATGGCCTCTGCTTCTTCAAATCCTGGTGCCAACAGCACCGCGACCTTTTTCATTGACTGCTCCTTGTTAACGAGTCACCCATCAAAACTGCGCTCAATCGAATAACGTGCTCGTATGATTAATGACATTAAAAATGATCTACCGCAAAATTGGCTATTTTATAAAAACAGGCATATTTGCTATCAACCATTCATGCGTGTGATATCCAGACTGGCTAATGTTTATTTTATTGAGATTACCATACTTGAAAGGCCCATCACATGATCTGAAACAATGTTTCATAAATCACAAAAAACATAATATTCTTTATATTTCAAATGGTTGAAATCATACCGCGTCAAAAATCATTACACCTGAAAAAATCACACCGCTGAAAATGTAAAAAAAGATAAACAATGGCATTTAAGGATTTTCTTATTTTTATTGACGCGCTATTCTCATTACCGATCGATAAACAGGAAATGAGATCGCATAAGGGACTGGCGGAACGGAGTTCTTCTGCTAAGAGTATTTATTGTGCATAGAGGTAAGAATGTGACAACGGCCCGTTGCATTCTCGTCTGTCATGCACATCAACACTTTCTGGAAATAAGGATATTGTTATGGCAGCTGTAGGAATGGTTCAAAAGCTCAACACGCCAATGAACCTTGAGTTTTACGCATCAAATCTTTACCTCCATCTAAGCGAATGGTGTTCTGAACACAGTTTAACAGGCACCGCCACCTTTCTTCGTACCCAGGCGCAAGGCAACGTGACGCAAATGATGCGCATGTTTAATTTTATGAAAAACGCCGGTGCCACCCCTATCGTTAAAGCCATTGACGTTCCGGGTGAAGAGCTCTGCTCTCTGGAAGAATTATTCCAGAAAACCCTGGAGGATTATCAGCAACGCGCCAGCACGCTGTCGCGTCTGGCAGATGAAGCGAAAGCGCTGAATGATGCCTCAACGCTCGATTTTCTCCATACCCTGGAAAAAGAGCAGCAGCAGGATGGCGTACTTTTACAAACTATTCTCGAAGAAGTTCGCAGCGCTAAACGAGCAGGGTTATGCCTGGCGCAAACCGATCAGCATCTCCTTAACGTCGTGACCTATCAGCATCACTGATAGCGGCTCCCCGAGCGACAATATTGAGACGTTATTAGCCGGATAGCAACGCGAAGCAGCTTATCCGGCCTATACCGTTTCTGATCTGTTTGCCAGAGGTGGTGCCTGTCGCTACTGGCGTATTATCGGCACATCATGCCAGCCGACATGCGCGAAACGTCTCTGGCTTGTCTGGGCATTACCCCAGCATCTCACGTACAAACGCTTCTATTTCTTTATTCTGGCCGTTTTCGAACAAACATTGCTGGAAACGCGGCCCTGAAACCGCCGTTTTAACCAGTTCAGGATCGATAGCCCGCAGTGTATCCAGATAATTCTCTTTGACGACCGCGGCCTTAACCTGGTTCAAAATGCCCGCATTGCGTACCTGCGGCGCTTTGCGCTCAGGCGGATACCCCTCGCCTTTACGCCCGGTAAACGCTTTTTCAAAGATGAAACGCACGTTCAGCTCAGCGCCCCAGCCAAAGCCTTTCGCAAACGGCAGGGACAACGCATTGCCGTTGTTGATCTGCGCAAACAGAAAAGCATCTGCCGGATCGATGCAATAGCCACAAATGACACCTGGATGAATATTTAACGACATCAGCGCGCCCTGACCGGTGCCACAGCCAGTGACCACAAAATCAACCGCGCTTGCATTAAGCAGAATACTTGCCATGATGCCCAAGTGAATGTACGTCAGGTGATGGTCATTTTCGTCGCACATGCCAACGTTAAAAACGGGAAATCCCTTTTCATTGGCGACGGCGCTAAGTTCGTTATAAATGATGGCATTTTTGCTGGCCTGGCTATTTTCCATCATCAGTGCAATTTTCATCGTGTTCCTCCTGAATGCAGACGGTCGCGCCTGCGTAAATCATGACGTTTTGCCCACATTACACATTTGCGAACGCACATTCAAATTTAATGAAACGAAGTTTCATTAAATGAAAAGACGCTCACACATTTTCTGTTCCCGCTGTAAATCTCCTGCCGTTACCTTTAATCAAGGCGAATCCGTAAGTTATTCCAGCCATTGACGGTGCAAGACACGAGGTAGCATGGTCTGATACCGAACTGTCGGAGCGATTTTATGAAGCCTCTTATTTTTACTCTTTCACTGCTAGCCCTGACGGGATGCACCATTACTCGACAAGCGCAGGTCAGCGAAGCCAGCCCGATAAGCGGCATCGTGCGCCTGACGTATAACCAGCCGCTATTTTTTACTTCACGGACAGATGACTATGTATCTCACGGGACGGCAACACGCGAATGCCAGCAGATGGGCTATGCCGATGCCGTTTCGTTTGGTCAGCCGGTAGGAACCTGTAGCATTTATGCGGGCTCGTTGTGTCTGAACACCCGATTTACTCTCTCCTGGCAGTGCAGGGGCGTTGCCGTCCCGCAAATCATGCCGCTTTATTATTAAGGCGGCTGGCTTAACGCCGACACCATGTACAATGGAGGAGAGTGCAGGGTCGCTATTGCCAGCATGAAGGTGCTGGCTTTCCTTTATTTCTATACGCTATACACTGGCGCTAATGCGTTTTATTCCCATTCGTATTTTTAATAATTAAAAATAATATTTTACCTTTTGCAAATAATAAAATAACAAATTATAGTGGCGCCACATTACCGTATATCTTTTGCTATTTGTGGAGCGGAACCATGCTGAAAACAGAAATGATCGACAAACTGAATGAGCAAATGAATCTGGAGTTGTACTCCTCCCTGCTCTATCAACAAATGAGCGCGTGGTGCAGCTATCACAGCTTTGAAGGCGCGGCCGCATTTCTTCGTCGCCATGCGCAAGAAGAGATGACGCATATGCAGCGCCTGTTTGACTACCTTACCGATACCGGAAGCCTGCCGCGCATTAATACCGTTTCTTCGCCCTTCGCTGAATACGCCTCACTGGATGAGCTGTTCCGCGCGACCTATGAGCATGAGCAGATTATTACGCAAAAAATTAATGAACTGGCTCATGCCGCAATGACCAGCCAGGATTATCCGACATTTAATTTCTTGCAGTGGTATGTGGCCGAGCAGCATGAAGAAGAAAAATTGTTCAAATCTATTATTGATAAATTAACGCTGGCGGGAAAAAGCGGCGAAGGGCTTTATTTCATTGATAAAGAACTCTCCACACTGGATACACAAAATTAATCCAGCACGTCCTTACACGGTGAGACGCGCTCTCACCGTGGCGTATTAATGGCGGCAGATTTTACTCTCATGCGTTGAAAAACCGTCCTCTACCGCAATAAACTTTCCTTTCGCCGCCAGAAACGCGACCAGTTCCGCCGCCGTCATATCTGACGCTGAACAGGTGTGAAATCGTGCCCGCTCGCCAAAGCGCGCTTTTATTGCCGCTTCCAGCGAGGTATGCGTGTACTGCTCGCCAGACTCAATCATCATGTTGAGTACTTCGTGACCGTGAATGGAATCCATAACCCCTCCTGAATAAAACTCGTAGCCTAATGTGTCCTTGTGCGAGCGACTTTGCGCTAGCGCAGGTTTGCGGCGGTTGTCCGCGTCTCTTCCTATATTCGCTTTTATGCCCGGAACTGTAAATTTTACAGTACACTCATTGTAACGACCATTTGACGAAAATAGCGTAATGCCTTACCCTGCGCCGCGGATATCACCGTTCTTTGTTACCTGGGTAGTAGAAAGCGTGAAAAACAGAACTCTGGGCAGTATTTTTATCGTGGCAGGCACCACTATCGGCGCCGGGATGCTGGCAATGCCGCTGGCAGCGGCTGGCGTTGGTTTCAGCGTCACGCTGGGATTGTTGATTGGCCTGTGGGCGCTGATGTGTTATACCGCGCTACTATTACTGGAAGTATATCAACACGTTCCGGCGGATACCGGGCTGGGCTCGTTGGCAAAACGCTATCTCGGACGTTACGGACAGTGGCTTACGGGATTCAGTATGATGTTCTTAATGTATGCGCTCACCGCCGCCTACATTTCCGGAGCCGGAGAATTACTGGCATCCAGTATTAATAACTGGCTTGGCGCCACGCTCTCGCCCGCTGCCGGGGTGCTGCTGTTCACCTTTGTTGCCGGTGGAGTGGTGTGTGTGGGCACCTCGCTGGTCGACCTTTTTAACCGTTTCCTGTTTAGCGCAAAGATCATTTTTCTGGTCATCATGCTTGTGTTGCTCACGCCACATATTCATAAAGTAAATCTTCTTACGCTTCCTTTACAGCAGGGACTGGCGTTATCCGCCATACCGGTCATTTTCACCTCGTTTGGTTTTCACGGAAGCGTACCGAGTATTGTGAGTTATATGAACGGCAACATTCGCAAGCTGCGTTGGGTCTTTATGACAGGTAGCGCCATTCCGTTAGTGGCCTATATTTTTTGGCAGCTCGCCACGCTGGGAAGCATCGACTCGCCGACATTCAGAGGGCTACTGGCCAGCCATGCCGGGTTAAATGGCCTGCTGCAGGCGCTCAGAGAAGTGGTCGCTTCGCCACATGTCGAACTGGCGGTCCACCTGTTCGCCGATCTGGCGCTGGCGACTTCTTTTCTGGGCGTAGCGCTAGGATTATTTGATTACCTGGCCGATCTCTTCCAGCGCCGCAGTACGGTGTCCGGACGTCTGCAAACCGGCCTGATTACCTTTCTGCCGCCGCTGGCGTTTGCGCTTTTCTACCCACGCGGATTTGTGATGGCATTAGGCTATGCCGGCGTAGCGCTGGCAGTGCTGGCACTGCTCATCCCTGCCATGCTGGTCTGGCAATGCCGTAAACAGAACCCTCAGGCGGGATATCGTGTGGCAGGCGGCACGCCAGCGCTGGCGCTGGTGTTTATCTGCGGCATTGTCGTGATTGGCGTCCAGTTTTCGATCGCTCTGGGGTTCCTGCCCGATCCAGGTTAATGCCAGGCAAAGATTACCGGGCCCGGACGCCGTCCAGGCGCGATAATCATCACGCTATGGCCGTGTACGAGCCATTAATGCAGGCAGCACTGCTTAAATTTTTTGCCGCTCCCGCATGGGCAAGGATCGTTACGCCCCACTTTCACCTCTGCTTTTATCGGCATCTGTAGCGGCGTCGTGTGCGGATGCGCCATCCACCAGGCATGCAGCTCAAGCGCCGCGATACGGATAGCATCAACGCTTTTATCGAACGCTTCCTGGCTCATTTTATCCAACAGAGCAAAGTTTTCTTCAGTGCCGTGTAAGGCAATCGCTTCCAGCGCCGGTTTTAGCGTATCCGGCAAGTCAGACCAGTCGGACAGCGACACTCCGCGCATGTAACCAAAGCACCATTCTTCAACAATCGTTAATTCATGGCCATCAACTTCTCGCAGGCCAAACAGCGGCTCGAACTGTTCTGGATAGTCTTCAAGCCGGGCGGCGGTGTCCGCCATGTGCTGGAACACCAGATCCATAAATCGCGTCATTTCTTTTTCAGATGTCCAGCGCGGTACGTACGCGGGCCCCCCCCATATCGCGACCAGCCACTGTTCCGGCTCGATGGGACGCGGAGAACTTAGTACCGCAGTAATCAGACCGTCCAGCTCCGCGACATCCAAAATGGCCTGATCGGTATTGTATTTCGTCAGCACATCATCCAGCCATTCCAGCTCGTTCTCGTTTAATGGTTCCATTTTCATAACGCTTTTCCTCAGTGATGACTTCCGCCTGTAGGCCTCTTACATTGCAGCGGATAAAAATAATTTTTTTGCAGGCAGTTTGGATGGCAACCATCAGGGGCCAGATTAACACGAAATGAGGAGGATTCCGGAAGTTAACGCACAAAAGGAGGATCAGGGCGCAGATTTTCCGCCAGGAAGCGCTCGCCCCACACAAAAGCGAGAGATGGGTTTCTCGCTATATTATACTCATGCTAACTTATACCACCGCCGCGGACAGATAATACCGCCCTCTCAAATAGAGCTTATTTTCAGTAAAAAAGTGTTTAATGAGTTCATCTACCGCTTCTCTGTCAGCAGAAAAGGTTATTTCCATAAACAGCGTATCGTACCCTATTTTGATATTTTTTTTCTTACAGAAAACACGGATCTCATCCTGCACACTCAGCAACGGCAGGCTAAATGTGTATAGCGGTTGCGGTTCTTTTTTCGCCGCTTTCTCAAAAACTTTAGTGACCAGATCCCCAAGATCGCGCTCTGACCGGGCACCGTTATTAAAATGCAATAAATTACGTCTTTTTACCACCCAGCCTCCAGCCAGATACCGCCAACAATAACTCTCACTTCAATGTGTGAGGCACATAATCACATCCAGAATCAGCTCCAGATAGTATTTCAAATAAACAGCCCGCACTATAGCGCATACTTTTTTCAGACACAGTTTACAGGGGTACTCTCTTTATATCCACACGCACGGTTGCCTTAATCATGTCTTCCGCGATAACACAGCTTGTAAACCTATTCTATACCCAAAATAATTCGAGTTGCTTAAAGGCGGCAAGGGAGTGAGTCCCCAGGAGCATAG
>NZ_JBKFPH010000025.1:0-64811 GCF_046567715.1 Salmonella sp. 741265116_PST
AAGTAATGCAAAGTTATGCTGGGAGAGAGGGGGGAATTGGAATAAAAAAATCCCGAAGGCGGTAAAACAATACTAAATTGTGTCCTGAATACCGGACAGAAATAATATAAGAGATAGCTTCAGAGAGATATTTACAACATAGATCACATTTTTAGCGATAAAGAATGTGATGGCGCTCGCAAATATTGAGAAATAAAAATAAACCAGGCATTACATCTACAGTCGCCCAGAGGGTAATCGGGCCTCTGGCTATTATTGCCCAGTGCCAGCGGTCACCCTGTACTTCGTCCTTCCGGCAGATAAAACTGCACATCGTCTGCTTCGCTAAACACTGACGCGACTGTAAGTATCCCACAGAATCGTGCCATTCACATTTAGAGATCACGTCATCGATCTGTTGACGAAGGAATCTCTATGCGTAAAGCCCGTCTCCCTGAGCATCAGAACATCGCCGTAATTAAGTTGGTCGAAGCTGGACGAGCGGTTAAAGATATCTGCCAGGAGGCGGATATTTGTGAAGTGACTGACGACATCTATGGACATTAGGTTTGACCACATTCTGTTTCTCACTAATGTGCTCCGGGAAAGAGTTTTCATCAGATGAGCAATTGAAAAGAGAAGCCAGAGGCTGAAGTTGCCTCGACCGATAAGTCTGTCGGTTGCTCAGACTATCACGATCAGAATTAAGTCAGATCAACTTATTGGCAAGGTATAACCCCCGGCATTAAGTTACAAGATTTTCTCATGGCATTAGCATTACACCCCCTTAAAGTTTACATGCGTCTCTATAAAATAGTCTTAAATTTGTATATAAGAAGTTGATGAGAGCACAAATATCACCATTAAGTCATTGAATAACAATGCAATGAAAGAAAAAATCTTAAATTAGGTTTTAATAATAAGAATTCATTACAGGTTTACAGGAATTACTTTTATATTTCATCACATCACCCCGATAGTGACGAAGGCAGCAGACAGATGGTATTGAGAACCATTATTTATCGCTCTCATGATTTAGCAAATAGTGCTGTTTTAATATTTTTTCTGATATTGGAGATTATGTATAAAAATCCCAATGGGTGAAATACAAATCCGAAATGATGTATTACGACTGTCGGATCTGTCATGGTTCCTTAAAGCTGTATTTTAGGTCTTTCCAGGAGTTTATGACACTGACAATAATTCGCGCCTTTTGACAGCCGTAGCACTGTATATTATCTGGATTGACACATTTATTTACCAATGAAATATTAACAGAAACATCGACGGGAGTCGTTCAGGATGATGAGAAAACCTTCACAAATTGTCCATTGCATTAGTTGCGATTTATCCTGTCAATTATTCCCTGACAGCGCAGTACGGGTGCAATACTGTCATAATGCGGCATTTTCCATCTGGCCAGATGGTAATGCTTTCCTGAAAAAAGGGTTTATTGAAAAGTTATTGCTTGATAGACACAACCATTTATCCAGCGGTTTTATCTTTGTTGATTTTTCTTTCCCGAATCTTCGACGATTTACCGATTTGCAATGGGCTGACAGTCTGGCAGACAGTGGTATGCATATTGTCCTGATTTCTGACAGAAGTTTAACTCCGCTGGCCAATTACTGGATTTTGAAAAGCAATAAAATACAAGGAATTATTTATTCCGATGACGATGATATTGTGCAACAGCAAAAGATACACCGCTTGTTTACTGGTCGGCTCGCCAACAGTAAACGTGGACGAACGCTTAACTATACGGAATTTATATTACTGAAGCGCTTTGTATCAGGAATAAGTATTCAGCAGATTGTAAATATTGACAATATTGATATTAAGAAACTTTATGTGCATAAGCTGCGGCTTGAAAATAAGCTAGGGCATAGCATTCATAAAATAATATCAAATATTTTATAGATCCGTTTCCATTTTTATTATTTCCATATTATTGCGATGTGGAAGACGCTTTACGCCATAATGCAGGAGGCAGAATGCCAACTCCCCAAAATTACTCATTCATCGCCATAGCGGTATCAGCAGCATTAGCCTCTATAGTATTTCCCTCCCAGGCGGCCTGGGTTGACGTTGATAGTCTGCCATCCAGTGGGCTAGTCAGCCAGTTGCCGCCGGAATTACAGGCCATTATTCCCGCTCAGGCCAGTACCGGTTTCACCAAAGTCGGTACCATGCCCAACTACGTTTATCAGTGGAACACCGGTACCATCCCGGTTTATGGCAATGGCCTCACGCTTAATGGGCCGGGCGCGGAGGCGTTTGAACACACTGTCACGGTTATTCAGAACAGCGGGACGGGAAGTCCGGGCGTGATTTTTGGCAACGACCTGACCATTCGGACGCAGTCGGCGAATGCCGCGAATAATGGTAGAGACGTCGATGGCATCCGTACTCACGGCGCAAATACTCCGGATAACCCGGTATTTATTATTACCGGTGACCGTACCAACATCTACGTGGATGGTCAGGATGGTGACGGTATTAACGCCGGATATAACTCACTGGGCCAGGGTTGGACCGGATCGGCCAATATTTACGTCGGCGACGATCTGTATATCAAAACAACAGGTAGCCAGGGACGTGGAATTACAGCTAACGCCATGCGGGATGCGTCACGTGCCAAAAATACGATTGTCGTCGGCAATCGTGCACATATTGTTACTACCGGCGACAGTTCGGAGGGGCTGCGTACCGGACAAAGCGGTTCGTTGATTCGTCTGGGTGACGATGCAACCATCGAAACCTCCGGCGCATCCTCAACGGGGATTTACGCAGCATCATCCTCCAGAACCGAGCTTGGCAACAACGCTACTATTACGGTGAACGGTGCCAGCGCACACGCGGTATATGCAACTAACGCTACCGTTAGTTTGGGAGAGAATGCCACTATTAGCGTTAACAGCGCCAGTAAGGCTGCATCCTATAGTAAAGCCCCTGCCGGTTTATACGCCCTCTCCCGAGGCGCCATTAATCTGGCAGGCGGTGCGGCTATTACTATGGCGGGCGATAACAGTAACGAAAGTTACGCCATCAGCACGGAGACTGGCGGCATTGTTGACGGTTCTTCAGGAGGTCGTTTCGTCATCGACGGTGATATTCGTGCTGCTGGCGCCACCGCTGCCAGCGGTACGCTACCGCAGCAGAACAGTACAATTAAGCTCAATATGACGGACAACTCGCGATGGGACGGGGCGTCGTACATCACCAGCGCTACGGCGGGCACAGGCGTTATCTCTGTACAAATGAGCGATGCGACCTGGAATATGACCAGCAGCTCAACGCTCACTGACCTGACGCTGAATAGTGGCGCAACCATTAACTTCAGCCATGAAGATGGCGAGCCATGGCAAACGCTCACCATCAATGAAGATTATGTAGGCAACGGCGGTAAGCTGGTCTTTAATACTGTGCTCAACGATGATGATTCCGAAACGGACAGGCTGCAGGTTCTCGGCAATACTTCAGGCAACACATTTGTTGCAGTAAATAATATTGGAGGAGCCGGGGCGCAAACCATTGAAGGTATTGAAATTGTTAACGTTGCTGGTAATTCTAACGGTACTTTCGAAAAAGCAAGCCGTATTGTTGCCGGAGCCTATGACTACAACGTGGTGCAGAAAGGTAAAAACTGGTATCTGACCAGCTACATTGAGCCGGACGAACCGATTATTCCCGATCCGGTAGACCCTGTTATTCCCGATCCGGTAGACCCTGATCCAGTAGACCCGGTTATCCCTGACCCTGTTATTCCCGATCCGGTGGACCCTGATCCAGTAGACCCTGAGCCAGTAGACCCGGTCATCCCTGATCCGGTCATTCCTGACATAGGGCAATCTGACACACCGCCGATAACAGAACATCAGTTCCGTCCGGAAGTGGGCAGCTATCTTGCCAACAACTATGCGGCAAATACGCTGTTCATGACGCGTCTCCATGACCGTCTGGGTGAAACCCAGTACACCGACATGCTGACGGGTGAGAAGAAGGTCACCAGCCTGTGGATGCGTAACGTCGGCGCCCATACTCGCTTCAACGATGGCAGCGGGCAGCTAAAAACCCGCATCAACAGCTATGTGTTACAAGTGGGAGGCGATCTGGCACAGTGGAGCACTGACGGTCTTGACCGTTGGCATATTGGTGCAATGGCAGGTTATGCCAACAGCCAGAACCGCACGCAGTCGTCCGTGAGTGACTATCATTCCCGTGGTCAAGTCACCGGTTACAGCGTCGGCCTTTACGGCACCTGGTATGCTAACAATATCGATCGGTCTGGGGCTTATGTGGATACCTGGATGCTGTACAACTGGTTTGATAACAAGGTCATGGGTCAGGATCAGGCCGCTGAGAAATATAAATCCAAAGGAATTACCGCCTCGGTTGAAGCCGGTTACAGCTTCAGGTTAGGTGAAAGCGCGCATCAAAGCTACTGGTTGCAGCCCAAAGCGCAGGTGGTATGGATGGGCGTGCAGGCTGACGACCATCGCGAAGCCAATGGTACCCTCGTCAAGGATGATACCGCCGGTAATCTGCTAACCCGCATGGGCGTAAAAGCCTATATTAACGGCCACAATGCTATTGATAACGATAAATCTCGAGAGTTCCAGCCGTTCGTGGAGGCGAACTGGATCCATAATACGCAGCCTGCCAGCGTGAAGATGGACGATGTCAGCAGCGATATGCGTGGTACGAAAAATATTGGTGAACTGAAAGTGGGTATTGAAGGGCAAATTACCCCGCGCCTGAACGTATGGGGTAACGTGGCGCAACAGGTAGGTGACCAGGGCTATAGTAATACCCAAGGCTTACTGGGGGTTAAATACAGTTTCTGACTCCGGTAACAACAGAGCCGCTGATCTTCAGCGGCTTTTACCCGGAAGCGCTTTCATTTGGCTGATACGTTCCATGAACGGCTCCCAAAACCGCTTAATGTGTACAGAAAAATATCGGGCGTTTCCCGATGGTGAACATAAAGCCACGATGGCCCTGAGTCAGGATGGTGTAACTGATACTTTTCCCTGGATAGACATAAAAATCGGGTAAAACCGTCTCGATAACCGCATCGGACAGTGTTTCGTCACGCGTGACTTTGTTGATATCCGTCGATATAAAATGGGTGCTGTCTTTATTTTCACTCCATACATAGGAAACATCACGGCGGATCACGCCGCTCATTTTATTATCGACGTAATACGTTCCGCTGATGGAAACCACCCCAGTGCGTTTTTTCAGCGAATACATAAAGTCCAGCGTCAGGTTAGCCTGAGTGTTGTTATAAAACACAATCACAGGCGCCGTACATTTCTCTGGATCCCGGTTCTTTTCCGTATATAAATGAACAAGATGCCCAAGCCCTACTCCCAGAAACAGTAGCGTCAGGCAGGCTAACATCAGTGCCTTTTTACCCATGTGTCACCCCGCGGAAAAAAAGCGTCACGCAGCCTGTATCACCGCGCGTTTTATAAGGTTGCTGACAAATCAATGCCGTAACCGCTGGGGTGCGACTGCTGGAAGGAAAATAGACCCATGGGTATTTCTGACAATCCATACCGGTTTTTAGAATCATTGACTTATAGCTTGCAAAGCGGCTACCGCTTTCGATATCTTCATTTCGCGAGAAAAAATGACAGCCCTGAGTTGTTTCAACCAGCGTGTAGCGATCGTAAAAATCCTTATCGGGAACGGTTTGCCAGCTTATAGCGCCAAGCAAAATACCGACAGCAAATGTCCCGGTCATCCAAAGTACAGGTACATAATGTTTAAACCAACGCCCTGACATACGTGGCGGCGTCTCACCCTTTTTTTCTATTGTCTGAGCGAAGTCTTTGCGGATGGTCATGAGGCTCACACCAGGCTCAATCTGAAAGCCTCTACGCGGAACCGTGATTATCAGCGTATCTTCATTTTCGCCAACGGTACGTAATCCGCGGCGAATAATGGAGATATTCTGATAAAGCGTATTTGCCGACACCACCATGCCGTCTTCTTCCCACACTTTTTGAAAGAATGTTTGTTGTGAGACGACGGAGGGGGCGTTTTCCAGCAGAAGGCGCAAGCAGCGGCTGGCGGGCGTTGTCAGAATAATGTTGAGATCTGGCCTCGATAATGACGCCAGGCGATTCATTTCTGGATTAAATTCAATATTATCGTTAATTATCCATAACATCGCATTGTTACCATGCCAAAACATAACGTAGTTGGAGAGGGTTAATAGACACCACTGAGTATAGTCTGATGCTGTGGCTGCGTAGCAGGACATGGATTGTCCCCTGCACATACCGATCATATAGAAGAGCGAGAGGCATAAGACATTAACAGGTAAGCGTAGACACCGCTTTTCTCATTATAGCAGACTCAGGGGTGAAAGTACGTTTATACCCTTCATACTTCAAGTCGCTTATGTGTTGGCTACGCTCACTCACCCCAGTCACATAGTTATCTATGCTCCTGGGGACTCACTCCCTTGCCGCCTTTAAGCAACTCGAATTATTTTGGGTATAGTTTTCTTGTTCGTTAAGTCTCCTGTTTTGTATTGAGGTGAGAATATCACCTTTAATCAGGTAGCCAAATTTACTGTGCCACTACGCTTTAATATCTCATAGATAAATCATGAGAAAATATATCCTGACAATCTATATCCTATGAAAGACAGGGTTTTATTGAATGTGTTCTTTATAATAGCTTGTAATATCCAAAAAAGCAGCACTCGTTATGTAGGGATAGTTTCCAATTTATTAAGAGTTACAGTAGCCATACTTAATAAAAGCACGCTTCCCACTTAATATTTAAGCTGTGCTTTATGTTATTTAAATATAAATAAGTTAACTCTTAATTGAACTATTTCAAACTTATACTAAATAATTTTAAAACTATCCATCAGAAACAATTTGTAGGGGCATAGTTTGTTTTTTCAATCAATAATCCTCTCTGACATGTAAAATAGAAACATTTATTCATAATATGAATATTGTTGTGATAACAGATTCGCGTGAAAGTAAATCGACTGAAGGAGATGCCGATGAATATTCCTTCAGAAAGAACTCAACAGGGTAATCCAGGATCGGCAACGGATTACTGTCATCAGCTTAAAAACGGAAATCGCCCCGGCGATTAATGACTTTAACACTGATAGTGATTATCAGTGAAAGGCAACAACAAGGAATGAATTATGTCTACACCCGCGAATTTTAACGGTCAACGCCCTGCCATTGATGCTAACGACGCAGTAATGCTGCTGATTGACCACCAAAGTGGCCTGTTTCAGACCGTCGGCGACATGCCGATGCCGGAATTACGCGCGCGCGCCGCGGCGCTGGCTAAGATCGCTACCTTATGCAATATGCCGGTCATTACTACCGCATCCGTACCACAGGGACCGAATGGTCCGCTGATTCCGGAAATCCATGCGAATGCGCCCCACGCGCAATATGTCGCGCGTAAAGGGGAAATTAATGCCTGGGATAATGCCGATTTTGTACAAGCGGTAAAAGCGACAGGCCGTAAAACGCTGATCATCGCCGGTACTATTACCAGTGTCTGCATGGCTTTTCCAGCCATCAGCGCCGTCGCGGAAGGGTACAAGGTATTTGCGGTAATTGATGCCTCCGGTACGTACAGTAAAATGGCGCAGGAAATTACGATGGCCCGCGTGGTGCAGGCGGGCGTAGTACCAATGGATACCGCGGCGGTAGCCTCTGAGCTGCAACGTACCTGGAATCGGGATGATGCCGCAGAATGGGCGGATGTATATACCAAAATATTCCCGGCCTATCAGCTACTGATTGAAAGTTATACCAAAGCGCAGGAAGTAGTAAAAAATAATGAACTGCTGGATTCTCAGCGCGCATAAATAACGTCCTGAAGAGGCTAAATAGCCCTATTTAATGGGGCTATTTTACTTGCCATTTTGGTCCTGGGCAGTGCTCGCCAAAACGCGTTAGCGTTTTGAACGCCGCTTGCGGCGGCCCGAAGGGCGAGCGTAGCGAGTCAAACCTCACGTACTACGTGTACGCTCCGGTTTTTGCGCGCTGTCCGTGTCCAAACTGGCTGCGCCAATAACGCCTGGTGGGATAGGCTCTTAATCAAATACGCCATTAATAATCGCCGTGACCACCGCGGTACTGAGCGCGATCAGCACCAGATTATCCCCAACGATTTTCCACTCATAGCCCGGATAATAAGGTAATTGTCCCAGCATAGACGCCGGCACCGTTTTTTTAGCGATTCCCGGCGGCAGCGGTTTTCCTCTCGCCAGATTTTTCGCAATCCCCGGAGGTAAAGACTGATAACCCGTCAGCCCTAAATTCACTGCCAGTTGCCTGGCGACAGCATAGCTAATGTCCGACTCGACGTGATCCGGTTTACCGCCATTTTTACGGTGTTCCGTTTTTTGCCCGGCATTTCCTTTATGGCCGTTACCGTTATTACCCTGATTAGCCGCGTTATTACCATGTCCGCCGCCATTGCCATTTCCCGGATTCGCCAGCACAGGCGTAGCGCTCAGGGAAAACGTAATCAACGTCGCCAGGACGGCGGTTAAACCACGACGATTATTCATGATATTGCCCTTCTGATGTGGGATACCATGAAAATAGCGCCCCGCCATAAAAAGAACAACTACATCGATTCTTATTTTAAGCGGGGCTCGCCAACAGCAGCTTATCGTATCCAGATAGTCAGTAAAATCAGGATGATTGCTATCAGGACAACCTGATAAAAAATTTTGTCCAACCCTCTTTTTTGCATGGCGTCACCTCGTTAGAAAACGATTTGCCAGAGGGCTAAACACAACACCAACAGGCTAATCAGTAAAAATATCAGCGCGATGATTTTATCGGGTGAGCGATTCATCTGGGCGATCCTCAAACATCATTAAAACCACTGGCCAAAGCGTTTGATATAAAAGCGCTTCATGCCTTGCGCCACCAGACAGTAGCTCAATAATGTCGCCACCAACCACGGGAAGTAGCTCAGCGGCAGCGGCTCCAGTCCAACCATCGCACCCAAAGGTGAGAATGGAATATAAATGCCTATCGCCATAATCAAGCCGGTCGTCAATAATACCGGCAACGTCGCCCGACTTTGGATAAACGGTATTTTCTGCGTCCTTAGCATATGCACGACCAGTGTCTGCGAGAGCAGACCCTCAATAAACCAGCCGGACTGAAAGAGCGCCTGCGCCTCTACGTTATTAGCCGCAAAGACGTACCACATCAACGCAAAGGTTGTGATATCGAAAATAGAAGACGTTGGGCCAATCCATAGCATAAAACGACCAATATTTTTCGCGTCCCATTTCCGCGGCTTACGCAGGAACTCTTTATCCATTTTGTCCCACGGCAACGACAACTGCGAAATATCGTACATCAAATTCTGGATCAACAGATGAATCGCCAGCATCGGCAGAAACGGAATAAACGCGCTGGCTACCAGTACCGAAAAAACATTGCCGAAATTAGAGCTGGCGGTCATATTCAGGTATTTAATGATATTACCAAAGGTTTCCCGCCCTTTGATGACGCCTTCCTCAAGCACCATGAGATCTTTTTCCAGCAGAATAATATCTGATGACTCTTTAGCAATATCGGCGGCGCTATCGACGGAAATCCCCACATCCGCATCACGAAGCGCGGGCGCGTCGTTGATCCCATCCCCAAGAAAACCAACGGTATGACCATTTTTCTGTAGCGCTTGCAAAATACGCGTTTTTTGTAACGGCGTCAGCCGGGCGAATACTGCGCGTTTCTCCACTTCAGACCCCAGTTCGGCATCTGACATCGCCTCAACCTGGGTTCCGGTCAGGATATCGTGCGTATCAATACCCACTTCCAGACAGATACGCGCCGTCACGACCGGATTATCGCCGGTGAGGACTTTGACCGCCACGCCGTTATCCCGTAACGCGGCAATCGCTTTTCCGGCGCTCTCTTTCGGCGGGTCGAGAAAAGTGAGCATCCCTTCTATGGTAAGTTCGGTCTCGTCCTCCACACTTAATGTCGGATTGTTCCCGGAACCATCCAGCTTACGTGTCGCTATCAGCAATACACGGAATCCCTGCGCATTGTAATCTTCGGTTTTCGCCAGCAGCAGCTCGCGGCGTGTTTCCGTCAGCGCCACCACACGATCGCCTTCGCGAAGATGGGTGGCTACCAACATCATCTCTTCAACAGCGCCTTTGCAGATCAGGCATCTGTCTCCATGCTGCGTATCCTCCACCAGGACCGATACCCGGCGACGTACAAAGTCGAATGGCAGTTCATCGCGTTTAACGAAGCGCGCTTTTGTCGATGGTGCGATGCGACCCTCGCCAAAACGCAGTATGGCGCGATCCATCACATTCCGGGCGCCGCTCTGGCTGCTACTATTCAGCCAGGCCAGCATCAATACCCGGCTGCTTTTTACACCGCTCACATCCAGATGATGCTCCAGAAAAATATTGTCCTGGGTTAAGGTGCCGGTTTTATCTGTACACAACACATCCATCGCGCCGAAGTTTTGAATAGCGTTCAGGCGCTTGACGATCACTTTGCGCCGCGACATCGCAATCGCGCCTTTTGCCAGGTTGGAACTGACAATCATGGGCAACATTTCCGGCGTCAACCCCACCGCAACCGCCAGCGCGAACAGCGAAGCCTCTACCCAGTCTCCCTTACTGAAACCATTGATTAGCAGGACAACCGGCACCATGATCAGCATAAAGCGTATCAACAGCCAGCTCACGCTGTTGACTCCGCGATCGAAAGCCGTCTGGGTACGCGTACCCACAATGGATTTCGCCAGCGAGCCGAACCAGGTACGGCTTCCCGTCGCAACCACGACCGCTTGCGCTCTGCCGCTGGTTACATTGGTTCCCATCAGACAGATATTGCCCAAATCTAGCAGGCTTTTATCTTTGTCAGGCAATTGCTCGCTGTCTTTACCTGCCACATCAGCCATAACATCGTATTTTTCTACGGGTAATGATTCACCACTAAGAATTGACTGACTGATAAAGAGATCGCGCGACGCCAGCAGTCGGACGTCGGCGGGCACCAGATCGCCTGCGGCCAGAAAAACCACATCGCCCGGCACCAGCTCTTCAATGGGAATCTCTTCCTGCACCGCGCCTATATTGCCCGGTCCACGACGCAACACCGTGGCGGTGGTGCGCACCATCTTTTTCAGCGCCTGTGCTGCTCTGTTAGTGCGAAACTCCTGCCAGAAACGCAATAACCCGCTCAAACTGACCATCGTCAGAATAATCAGCACGCCGGTGAGATCGGTCTCTTCGCCACGGCGTAACGGGAGCCAGTAATCCGTGATGAAACTGACCCCTGCCAGTGCCATCAGAACGTAAATAAACGGGTTATTGAATGCCTGCAGAAGCTGAACCAGCACCGGAGGAACTTGCTCATGCGCCACTTCATTGCGCCCATACACTTTCAACCGTTCGCTGGCCTCTTCTATCGTGAGGCCCTGACGATGGCTGTTCAGCCGCGCCAGTGTCTCCTCCGGGCTATGAAAAGCTTCCGCTTCGATCGGAAATACTTTTTTATGCTGCTTATCATTTTCTGACGCCGGGCGATTGAGTTTCCGGTTTTCAATGTTCATGTCAGTCATGATGAATCCCCAAAATTAAGGTGTAGTGTTTCCTGCATATCACGCCCGGGGAATAGTAAACTCACGATTTCAAGGTGAATGCCCCGGGAGAATTATCTATGCATAAAAAAGAGTTATTGCTTACTCTCTATTTGAGTGAGTTTTATTTTATCGGCTCGGGAATATCCATCATTCCCTCCTTATACGCCTGGCGTAATGTTGCAATTGAATAAAAAACTATTATTGACTATCAATGCTCCAGTGAATTGCGGTGATATTATCGTTATCACCTATTCTGGATATAATCAGTTCTCGCGTTTTACGATAATCAGCATGACCCACGAGCTCGGCACGAATTTCTTTATAACCCTGTTCCTGAGCGGGGACCGAACCTAACCCTTGTAAACAGATCGCGGCCTCTTTTACGATATTCAGTAACCACTGACGAACCGCGCTTTCATCTTCTTTATTACAGGTTACTTTCAGGATATAACGTTTTTCTCCCTCGGCGGATACCGGGAGTTGATTTATACGCTGCGCCGCTTCACGCAGTAAAATATTGGCACAAAGAATAATGATCGTCGCCGCCAGCGCATTTTTGAACTGCCCTAAGCCGCATAACACGCCGATGCCCGCCGAACACCATAGCGTTGCCGCAGTGTTCAGTCCGCGCACATTCATCCCTTCGCGCATGATGACACCCGCCCCCAGAAAGCCAATACCAGAGACAATCTGCGCCGCAATTCTCCCGGGGCTGTCTGGCGATGTCGTCATGGAGCTCAGAATAAAAACGGCGGCGCCTGTCGCCACCAGCGCATTAGTGCGTAATCCCGCCATACGTTGACGCCATTGTCTTTCCGCGCCAATCAGCGCGCCCAACAGCATAGCGGCCAGTAAATTCAAAATATAAGGAAACATTAACATACGTTCCTCCATTTTTTCTGGAAGAATAAGTACGTGCTATATTTAGCACACGACAAATTTCTGCCCTGAGGCAATTAGCGTCGTGTTAACGGCGGAGGAAATAAAGCGTGTTTAAACATGAACATGACGATTACCTCGCGACAATGCGCGTGTTGTAATATTACTGGGATGACAATCGTCACAAAGGGAGATTGCTGCCCACCGGTTCGGCAAGCAGCGCAGGAATAGCGTGCGTTAACTTGCCAGATGATTTACGTAAAAGTGACTGTCCAACATATTACTCCTGCATGAATTTGCGCTTATTATAGTCAGTCAATATGTTCTGTAAAGTGCAAAGGCGGGGATAGTGACGATTTGTTTAAGTTTGTTTGATATTTGCCTATGACAAAAAAATGACAATATTATGTCAATAACAGGCTCGCCTGAAATCATTAAACAATAAATTCCTGCTTAATACCAACGATAGCTCTGTTATGATGCCTGCACGTAAAAAAATAAAACAACATGACGAGGAAAAAATGGGTTCCACCAGAAAAGGGATGCTAAACGTCCTGATTGCCGCCGTATTGTGGGGGAGTTCAGGCGTTTGCGCGCAGTACATCATGGAGCAAAGCCGTATGTCGTCACAGTTCCTGACGATGATACGTTTGTTATTCGCCGGGCTGATACTGGTGACCTTCTCCTTTATGCACGGCGATAAGATATTTTCGATTCTTAAAAACCGCAAAGATGCACTGAGTCTGCTGATTTTCTCCGTGGTGGGCGCGCTCACCGTTCAGCTAACCTTCCTGCTCACGATTGAAAAATCCAATGCCGCCACCGCGACAGTGCTGCAATTTTTATCGCCGACCATTATTGTGGCGTGGTTTGCATTAGCGCGAAGAACACGACCAGGCATTCTGGTCTTAACCGCCATTCTTACATCGCTTATCGGCACCTTTTTACTGGTGACTCACGGCAATCCAACATCGCTGTCGATCTCTTCAGGCGCGCTGTTCTGGGGTATCGCCTCCGCATTTGCCGCCGCCTTTTATACGACCTGGCCTTCCAGGCTAATCGCCCAATACGGCACGCTGCCAGTGGTCGGCTGGAGTATGTCCTTTGGCGGCCTTATTCTGCTGCCCTTCTACGCTAAAGAAGGAACGCACTTTGCGGTAAGCGGCAGCCTGATTCTGGCCTTTTTCTACCTGGTGGTGATTGGTACGTCGCTGACGTTCAGCCTGTATTTGAAAGGCGCGCAACTGATTGGTGGCCCCAAAGCCAGCATTTTAAGCTGCGCGGAACCGTTAAGCAGCGCCCTGCTGTCGCTGCTGCTGTTGGGGATTAGTTTTACCTTGCCGGACTGGCTGGGCACGCTGCTCATTCTCTCGTCAGTGATTCTGATCTCCCTCGATTCCCGTCGACGCGCGCGGGCCGCTTAACGCCGTTGATAATCACGATGACCGGGCGGAAGAGGGAAAAGTTTAATGGCGCTTTGCCTTAATCTCTTCGTCAGAAAGCCCGGTAATCATCAGCACCATCTCTCGCTCGATCCCCTGTTCCAGCATCGTATGCGCAATACGCAAGGCCTCCTCCTGCTTACCTTGATGTATACCTTGCTGTATGCCTTGTTGCACGCCTTCACGCTTACCTTTTCTGCGCCCCGATTCACGTATTCTGTCTACGATCGTCATTAATCTCTCCTTGTGTTGGGGAACACGACGTGCCACCTCGCGGATAAACTTGCCAAAACGAGGCGTGCTGCCATGCTGTATTAGCAAATAATTAAACAGCGCTTTTAGCTGACTGTCATTAGCGTTTCCCGTAATCAGAAGTACCGCTAAGCGCTCGACCAATCCCATCAGGTCGCGCTGACGTATATGCTTTTGTACCAGCTCCAGCATCGCGATACGTCGATGCTGCATAATCTCGTTATCCGGCACCACCGTAATGTCTACCAGTGGAAATGCCGTCGCATAAAGCTGACGCGCCAGTGCAGGATCGTCAAACTCATCCAGCCAGCACAGCGAAAAGGGATACGGGCTTTTCGCGCCATGGTAAAACAGCATGGGAATCACCAGCGGTAACGTTTTATGGCCAGCATCCAGATGGCGCTGCATCGCGGCAGTCGCGTAACGCATTAACCGGAACGCCATATGCGCGTCCGGCGTACTCTGATGCTCTATAACGACATAGATATAACCGTCGCCTTCACACGTTTTTAGCGACCAAAGGACGTCGGAATAAAACGCGCGTAAATTTTTCTCGATAAAACTGTCCGGCGCCAGTTTTAACGTCGTCAGATCGCAACGTATTCTTAGCGAATGGGGAAGATGAATATTGAGAAAATCCCGCGCGGTATCCGGATGGCGTAAAAACGTTTTGAATACCGCATCATGAGGCGTGGACGTGGGGCTTTTTTTCATGGCGATCCGTCACCTGAGGCATAAGATGACGCCACTGTACTCGCCAAAAATACAGACAGCATTCAGGAAAATTTAACCCTGCGAGGAGGCTCGAAAGGGAATCACTGACGGCTGCAATACGTACATTTTTGCCCAGCCTGCTACGCATTATCGCCCGATAGCGTAACGCTAACCGGGCCTACAAATACACGTCATCTGTAGGCCAGGTAAACGCAGCGCTCTTCGGCGATAAATCTCACACCAGCGCTTTGACTATCTCCATCAACCGAATGACGTCTTCGGGGCGCGTATTGCCGGTTTGCGGATCGATAATCGAGCTGTAAACATGCGGCATGACGCGCGGCACACCTGCTTCCAGGCAGGTTTGCAGGATAATACCGAAATTATCCAGTGAGATACCGCCGGTCGGCTCGATGAGCGTCATGCCGTGGCGGGCGGCGGTGGTCGCCAGCGCATAGAGTTCCGGTAACGACTTTTCGCCGCCCATCGGGAAAAACTTCGCCGCATGTGCGCCCATATCCTGCATCATGCGTACCGCCGCTTCACAGGAAACGCGGGCTGGCGTTCCCTGGCTGCTGCTGACGCCGGTAGAAATCACCACCTCGCCAGGCGTTCCCGTCGGGCTGACCAGGGCGTTAATATGTGTTTGCTCGCCGCCTGTCGCCGCCAGTGCGCCCGCTGCGAAGCCGCTGCCGGTAAAGGTCTGATTGACATGGGCCGGGTGAGTATGGACGGCAATCATCGCCGCTTTGTAGTACTGCGCCGGGTCGCCTGCGCCCAGACCCACCGAGATAGACGGCACCTCCGCCATCCAGCGTTTCACCTCCGGCACACCCTCTTCTACCGTAGCGAACTGCGCGGAAAGTACGCCAATGACCGCATGGCCTTCGGCGGCTTCATAGATAGCCTTCGCGTTGGCGATATCCTTTGCCAGCACGTTAATCGCTACCCGCTGACGATAAAAATTAATCTGCTGCATGTTCTGCAATCTCCCTGAGTCGCGCCACAATCAATGCCATTTCCCCTTCAGCTACCGTGCGTGGATCGAGGCTAAAAACCCCCTGATGAAGCTGATATTTGCGGGCGTAAATCGCTATCTCGCCGCCGCGCAACTGCGCTTCGACGTCCTGCGCGTTCAGCCCCAATTCTGACGCGTTCACCCGCACACGAATACGCCAGATTGCACGCCCGGCCTCATCCTGTTCGATATCGGCATAAAGCCCATGGATGGCGGAAATCGCTTCCGCGACCGGCTGTAACTGTGCGGCGGTCACGGTCATCTGGCCCTGGTGGTAATTCTCCAGCGCATACACCAGCCCAACCATGTTTTCCTTGCCGATTTTCATTGCCCTGGCAATCCCCTGGTGCTGCGCTTTGCAGGCGGCAATCCACGTTTTCTTACCAGTGATAAACCCGGAGGTTGGCGCATTAAAGGCTTTCGCGCCGCTATAGATAACCATATCCGCGCCGCTCGCTACCCAGCCGCGCAAATCCTCTTCCGCCGCGGCATCGACAATCAACGGCAGGTGGTTGGCCTGCGCCACCTGTACAAAATCGTCAATGCTCAACATGCCTTTCTGTACGCAATGGTGTGATTTCACATACAGTAGCGCGGCGGTCTTTTCGTTAATGGCGCTTTCCAGTTGCCAGCGGGCCGCCAGATTGCTCGACCCCACTTCCACTATGCGCCCGCCGCCAAGACGAATGGCGCTGGTGACTGGCGCGCCGTAGTCCACATTATGCCCGCGCAGCATCACTACCTCATTGGCCATACCGGTACTGTCCGGCATCAGGGCGACGCGCGCCCGATCGCCGTGGGTGATAGCGGCAGCGACGGCAATGGCAATACCCGCCGAGGCGCACGAGGTGATATAGCTATCTTCAGCACCCGTATAGCGCGATACCAGTTCGCCGGTTTTTTCCACCAGCGCGTCAATCTCGACGAAAGCGGAAGCCGCGCGCGCGGTGGCCTGCATGACCTCCGGCGCGACGCTTGAGACGCCCAGAATGGTCATTTTGCCGCAGGCGTTAATGACCTTTTTCAACCCCAGTTGTTGATAGATATTCGGCGTCATGATTTACAGCACTCCCAACAACGAACAGACTATGCTCAGTGCGACAATCGACAGCAAAATGGTGGTGTAGCGCGGCCCTTTTTTTACCAGATAGAAGTAGATGGCGAATACCGCCGTCAGTGGCAGTAAGCCCGGCGCGATAGAGTCGAGGATCTGCTGAACCACCACTTCAGATCCTTTCAAGGCGCTAATTTTTAACGGCGTGGTGATTTTGACGTAGCTGGCGGAAAGCGCGCCCATCATGATCAAACCCAGCACGTTGGCCCCGTAGATCAGTTCTTTGATTCGCCCCCCTTGCAGCAGGCCGATAATCGAATCACGCCCCAGCGTATATCCCTTGTGGACCATGCCGTAGCTGATCGCCAGGGTGATCGCCGGGTAGAGAATCAGCGGGATAATACCGCCCATCGCGCTGCCATTTGCCGCGAACGGAATAAAGATCGCTATCAACAGCGGCATCACCGCCGCCCAGATAATCGAGTCGCCCATCCCGGCAAGCGGCCCCATCAGGCCCGTTTTAATGCCGGTGATAGACGAGTCGTTAATCGGCTCGCCGCGCGTTTTTTGTTCTTCCATGGCAATAGAGATGCCCTGAATCACCGCGCCGAAGGTCTGCTCGGAGTTAAAGAAGTTAAGGTGGCGTTTTAGCGCTTCTACCTGCTCCTCTTTTTGCGGGTAGAGTTTTTTGATGATCGGCGTCATCGAGGCGCAGAAAATCAGGCTTTGTAAGCGCTCATAGGAGCTGGAAACCTCGGCGCCCAGCCAGTAGATAAACCAGGCTTTGGTGATATCTGCTTTGGTCAGCGCCCCGCTTTCCCGCGCACGCTCAACCAGTTCATGTTGCATTACGTCACTGCTCATCATGCTGCTCCTTCATTTTTCGCCAGGCCTTTAATCAGGAAGGCGACACAGGTGCCGAAGATGGCCATCGCCATGATGTCGACCTTGAGGTACAACACCGCGAAGAACCCGCCGATAAACCACGGCAGCAGGCTCTTTTTACCGATCACCATAATGGTGATGGCAAAGCCCAGCGCCGGCAGAATGCCGCCCATGATTTCAAAGGAGTGGGTTAACCAGTGCGGCATCAGTTTAAGGAAACTTTCCACCACATCCTGGCCAAAGTAGTTAGCGGCAAAGACCACCGGGAAGCGCAGCACCAGCCCCAATAATGCCGGGTAAAGAAAGGCGCAACGCATGATGCCCGCCATGTTTGCCGTTTCCGCGTGTTTATCCGCCATATGCACCCAGGCGGCGTTCAGCGTGCGCCTAAGCTGATCGAGAAACACGCCAATCACGCCAAACGGGATTGCCAGCGCGATCGCCAGGTTTGGGTCCATACCGGCCTTCACCGCGATAGGAATGGAGATACAGGCCGCCAGCGCCGGGTCCGACGGCACGTTGCCGCCCGGCGTTGAGGTCACGCCCAAATAAACGAGCTGCATCCCTGCGCCGATGATCATCGCGGTCTGCATATTGCCAAGCAAAAGCCCGACAAATACCGCGATCACCACCGGTTGTAACAGCATCGCGGAGAAGGTGTAGCCGAGGCGTAAACGGGCAAACCAGTAATACAACCCCATCAGGCTTGCAAAGAGTAAGGTATCCATAGTGTTATCCTATACACTTCATCCTTCAGGCTGCCTCTTTGTTGGCTGCCTTCGCTCACCCCAGTCACTTACTTTAGTAAGCTCCAGGGGATTCACTCAGTTGCCGCCTCGATGCATCCAGAATGATTTTGTGTCTATTAAAGGGTTAGAATTTTTTCAGGATATCGTCGAGCGGCTGCGGCTTATCTTCCGGGATGGTCTGGAAAAATACCTGAACGCCACGGTTTTTCAGGTCGTTAAGAATGCCGACGTCTTTTTCATCCAGCGTAATATTCTGAAAAACCGCCTTGCGGTTTGGCCCGCCGCCGAGACCGCCAACCTGAATGCGAGTGACGTCAAAGCCCAGTTGTATGGCGTCCTGCACCGCCGCCAGTGAGGGAAAAAGCACCAGCACGTTACCGTCGCCAAGCTGATTTTCTTTCCATGCGGCGGCAAAACTCTGGTTGCCGAAGCAATCCACTTTGATATTTGGCGGCGCGGCCATCAGGTAGATATTTTTCATAAACGGATCGGCATCCAGTTCATCACTCACAACGGCTATCCGGTTCGCCTGAGATTGTCCGACCCACTTCGTGACAACCTGCCCATGAATGAGACGGCTGTCGATGCGGCATAAAACGATATTGGCCATGATGTTTTCCTTAGAGTGATTGTTGTAGCTGACGTACATGGGCGACCACATCCAGGCAGCTACTGCGCCCGGCCTCAACTAACTCATCCACGCAGGCGGTTAGCATCCCTTGTTCGCGCCTGTCCAGCGCCTCCAGCAGTAGCGACGCATTCAGTCCGGCAATCACCGCCACCGGATAATCGGCGCTTAGCCGCGCCGCGACGTTGGACGTCGTGCCGCCGACAAAATCCGTCAGGATCAGCGAGCCTTCCGGCAGCGTTTTCACCACGGCCTCGACGCGTTGATAAAACTCGCCCAGCGTATCGACAGGCATTAGCGCGATTTCCGTCACGCCTTTAATTTCGCCCGTGACCATACGCAGGCTGTTGCAAAGCGGTTGTCCCCAGCCGCCATGCGTCAGCAGCAGGATGTGGGGCAACGGTTGTGTGGTAGTCAAAATGGCCTCCTGGCGCAATTACATGAGAACACCGGCATATATTGCCCGGTGGCACTGCGCTTACCGGGCCTACAGGACACTCCCGGTAGGCCGAATAAGGCGTTTACGCCGCTATCCGGCATAACGCATCATCAGAAGAGCAAAGGTTGTGCCAGAATTTGTGTCACGTGAGGAAGAAGAAAGGTCTGGCGAGGCGCGAAGCCCCGCCAGTAAAAGGATTAGCTATAGAGCAGTTCGTAGATATAAAAATATTCCGCATCCGATAAACGGATGGCGTAGGCGTCTTCGATCGGCAGAAAAGCGGATTTGATGACACTAAACGCGCGCGCGTCCAGATTCGGCTGACTTTCCAGCGCCATCTGTAACGGTTTTCGGTTAATCACAATACGCTCTACCATACAGCAGCAGTGGATCAGGAAGCGCAGTGTCACCTGGCGGCTTGGTTTCAGGGAAAGCGAAGACGTCAGATGGTTAAAAACGCCCTCCATCTCTTTCAGAATACGCTGCGGGTTAAGCACGGAAATATGGTTGATGATGCTCTCCATCGTTAGCGCGCTGATAAAGCGCATGGCGCTGCGCTCCATCTCCAGACGGCGTTCAGCGTTGGACAGATCGGGCGTTAACAGGCTCAACACCAGTTCCGGCCCTTGTTCGGAGAAAAGCTCTTCCAGCGAAATAAACGGAATATCCGGCAGCCCCGGCTGGAAAGTGCCGACAATCCCCGCCAGCCGCTCGCTGGCATTCAATGCCTGCTGAACGCGCTCCAGACTACGTACCTCGTTATAATCAAGGATCACCATCCTGGTATCTTGCGACATCAGTTCGCCAAAGCTCTCCTCCAGCACCTTTTTGATTTTTTCCGCCGTTCCCATGCCGGTAATACAGGAGATGACCAGCACTTTGCCGCCGTTCTCCTGCTGCGGCGTACAAAGCTGGCAGGGGATATTTTTACTCTGCAGGAGCGCCGTCAACTGTGGTAAGTCGCTGGTTTCATAGCTTAAATCCAGCCCGACTTCCAGCAGACTGGTCAGCGTGATGTTCGGCATGAGCAAAACATCTATCTGGAATAACTTACTGATCGTACTGCCGAAATGGATTAATGAACCGATGTCCACCAACAGGATAAGCCGCCGATATTGGCGGGTTTGAATCATTTGGGTCAGCGTTTCCAGCGTGTCATGTACCGACTGCTCAAACGGCATGTCGATGGCGCTGAACAGCTCGCGCTCCAGCACACGGTTGACATATTGCGCCTGACTGGTGGCGGTGGTCGCGCCGTGGGCGATCAAAATGACCCCGCAGTCGGGGCTGGCATCGATGCGCTGACGATAATGGCGGCACTCTTTCAGGAACAGGCATAGCCAGACCACTTCCGTCGCCGGACACTGAATATGCAGCAGTTCGTTGATTTTCCGACACAGCAGCGCGGCGTTGTCATATTCGTCTTTGCAGCGATCCAGGATCAAACTGGAAGAGTAAAGCTGCGGGATCAGGCCGCGCTGCACGTAGCCTATCAGCGCCAGGAAGTGTTTACGCAGTGGGTTAACCAGATTTTCCGGCAGCGAAAAGCCCAACACCTGCTCTACGCAGCCAATCAGCAGCGTCACGCGCTCTTCAATCTGGTCGCCATAGCGCGGCGGATGCGCCACGCTGTCGCGGCTGTAGAGACCGTATTCAAAAATCGAGCTGAGTTTATTTTTCAGGATCGCCAGCGTCTCCGCCGGGGGGACGTTACTGTTGCGCAAATTAACATATTCGCGCGTTAGGAAGCTGTAAAAGAGGTCGCTCTCTTCAATTTCCGCCCCGGTCGCCAGCGACGTCTTCAATGCGGGCAGCGTGCGCGCGTCTATATTTAGCCGCGCTTTACCGTCAAACAGAGTATCCACCAATAGACGCTGTTCCGGCGTCGGGTTAACCGACATCTCCGCCAGCCGTTTATCCAGCTGTAGCGTGTCGTTATGCTCGGTCATTCCCGATGCCCACGCCTGAGCGCAAAGAAACTGAATATCGCTTTTTAGCTGACCGATATTGCCTTCCAGGGGTTTATTCAGCAACCAGAGCAACAACGGTTTATCAATGCTGACCGTGCGTTCTATTTTGCGGCTTTCCCGCTGTAAGAACCCCACGATCAGTTCGATCTGTTCTTCAACGGAGCGCTGGCGAATGCCCGGTAAATCAATGCATACCTGAATACGCCGCTGGAAAGTACGTAACAGCGCCGACCCGACCGGCTCAGTAGTGGCGCAAATCAGGCGTACCGAAATTGATCGCGGCTGGCTACTCACGCCGAGCGGACGGTACTCGCCTTTATCCAGAATAGAGAACAGCTTTTCCTGCCCTTCATAAGACAGACGGTGCACCTCGTCCAGCAGCAGATAACCACCGTCCGCCTGCTCCACGAGGCCTGTTTTATGTTCATTCGCGCCGGTAAACGCCCCCTGCCGATGACCAAACAGATGCGAGGAGAGCAGTTCCGGGTTATGGGCGTATTCCGCGCAGTTAAAGTAGACCAGCGGCGGGATAGCGCCGCTCGCCTGTTCACAGGCGAAACGGTGCATCAGTTCCGCAAAAAAGGTTTTACCGACGCCGGACGGCCCGGTAAGCAGAACGTGTAAACCGTGCGGATAGAGCACCGCCGCACGGCCTTTTTCTACCGCATCGCGCAGGCTGCGATCGTAACCAATCAGGCTGGTAAACGGATCGTCGGGCGCGTAATGCTCTTCATGCGGTAGCACATCCGCCACCGACCGCACCTCGCGTTCAGACTCTTCCAGCTGTCGTCCTAGCAACGTTTCCAGCGCCTGGCGATGCAGAAAATAGACCGGGCGGCCACGGCTTTTGATTGCCAGGCCGTCATTCCATAACTGATTGAGATCTTTGCTGACGGAGTTACGCGCCAGCCCAAGATTGAAACCTATCGCCTCCGCCGTAAACGCCGTCTCCTGCGCCAAATCGGCAAGGCATAGCCCGTGCGTCAGCCGTTCCAGCTCTCCCAGTACGATCTCAATACGTCTCATTACACTACCGCTTACGAAATAAAAGAGTAGTCAGAACATACACTATTCTGCCACGCAAGAAAGTGAAGGCGCAGCGAGAAACCGCCTTCCCACTTTTGCCTGACTTCAACGCCAACGGATAGCACGCCCCGATGAGTGAACGTCGCACGGTCTATACTTACTCTTGAAAAAGTGCAAACCGATAAGGATACCGTTTATGAAACGAAAAACGCTTCTGCTTATTGCCACACTTGTCGCGCTACCGGGCGTCACGTATGCCGACTCTCCGTTTAGCTCGCTTCAGACGGCACATGAAAAAAACACGATTTTAAAGGATTTGCGCAAAATGTGTACGCCCAAAGGCGCGTTAACCGATGAAGCCTGGGAGAAAAAAATCATGGCGAGCGAGGGGAACCAGCAGCATATTCGGGAGGCGATGATCGCGATAGAGCGCAACAATCAGCATAACTACTGGCAGGCTCTCGGCAAGGTGGAATGCCCGGAGATGTAGCACACCTTTTCCGTTTTTTGGTCGCGAAAATGCGGACTGTAACCGGTTTCTGTTCGCCAAAAGCGCGTATTCTGGAGCGAATTTACGCGATCAAGGAGTACGACAATGCGATACCGTTTTCCCGATAACTTCTGGTGGGGCAGCGCCTGCTCAGCGTTGCAAACCGAAGGGGATAGTCTGAATGGCGGTAAAAGCCAGACCACGTGGGATGTGTGGTTCGAGCGCCAGCCGGGTCGTTTTCATCAGGGCATCGGTCCAGCGGAAACCTCAACGTTCTATCGCCACTGGAAGCAAGACATCGCGCTACTGAAACAGTTAAAACATAACAGTTTTCGCACCTCGCTAAGCTGGGCGCGGCTCATTCCAGACGGCGTAGGCGAGGTGAATCCACAAGCGGTGAGCTTCTACAATCACGTCATCGACGAGCTACTGGCGCAGGGCATCACGCCGTTTATTACGCTGTTCCATTTTGATATGCCGATGGTCATGCAGGAGAAAGGCGGCTGGGAAAATCGCGACGTCGTAGAGGCGTTTGGTCGGTACGCGCAAACGTGTTTTACCTTGTTTGGCGACCGCGTGAAGCACTGGTTTACCTTTAACGAGCCGATTGTGCCGGTGGAAGGCGGCTATTTGTACGACTTCCACTATCCCAATGTGGTGGATTTTAAACGTGCGGCCACCGTGGCGTACCATACCGTGCTGGCGCACTCGACCGCCGTGCGCGCCTGGCGCGCCGGGCGCTACGACGGTGAAATCGGCGTAGTGCTGAATCTGACGCCGTCCTACCCACGCTCGCAGCATCCCGCCGATGTGCAAGCCGCGCATCATGCGGATCTGTTATTCAACCGCAGTTTTCTTGACCCGGTATTAAAGGGAGAATACCCGGCGGACTTGGTGGCGCTGCTGAAAACCTATGACCAGTTGCCTGCCTGTCAGCCAGGCGACCGTCAGCTTATTGCCGACGGCAAAATCGATTTACTGGGGATTAACTATTATCAGCCGCGCCGCGTGAAATGCCGTGATACGGCTGTGAATCCGCAAGCGCCGTTTATACCGGAATGGTTATTTGACTATTACGACATGCCGGGGCGCAAGATGAACCCTTACCGCGGCTGGGAAATTTACGCGCCAGGAATTTACGACATCATCACCAACCTGCGGGATAATTACGGCAATCCGCGCTGTTTTATCTCCGAAAACGGGATGGGCGTTGAGAACGAGCAACGTTTTGTGCAAGCGGGACAAATTCACGATGATTACCGAATTGACTTTATCTCTGAGCATCTTAAATGGCTGCATAAAGGCATTAGCGAGGGCTGTCACTGTCTTGGCTACCACATGTGGACCTTTATCGATAACTGGTCATGGCTGAACGGCTATAAAAATCGCTATGGTTTTGTACAACTGGATTTAGCCACCCAAACGCGCACGGTGAAAAAAAGCGGAGAATGGTTTGCCGCCACCGCAGAGCATAACGGTTTTGATTAAGCGTTTATTATTGCCGGATAACGACTAACGTCGTATCCGGCCTACAAATGGCAGCAATATCAACTCATTGGCGTAATACGGACTTTCGCCGCCACGACTAACGCTGTCAACAGCATCAGACCGCCGGAAAGCGCCAGCGGTGAAAGCAGCCCGAAATTGTCGAGCGCATAACCGCCCACCGCCGCGCCACAGGTATTTGCCAGTTGAATCACCGCGACCTGGATGGAACCGGCTTTTTCCGCCTGATCGGCAAGGGAACGAGTGATCCACGTTGACCATCCCACCGGCACCAGCGCAAACGCCAGTCCCCAGATAATCGCTATTGCCGCCGCCACGGTTTTGTCGCTTCCCCACACAATGAGCGTCAGCGCGCTCAGCGCCAGTAGCAGCGGCGCACCGGCCAGCGCCAGTTTTACCGAACGTTTCAGGACATAAGATGAGAAAGAAGTGCCAACGAAGCTGGCAATACCAAAACTTAGCAACACCAGCGTCAGACCATCAACGTCAAAGCCCGCCAGATTCATATAGACCGGGCGAATATAGGTAAAGAAAGCGAACTGCCCGGCAAAAGACATAAAGATGGCGATCATCCCGGCCATCACGCCAGGGCGTTGCAACAGGCTAAACATATTCTGTTTCTGGTGAGAAGGTTCGCCCGGCAGCGACGGCAGTGATTTCACCACCCAGATGACGCACAGTACGCCCATCACCGCAGCGGCGTTAAAGACATTACGCCAGCCAATAATACCGCCCAAGAAACTGCCCAGCGGCGCGGCGATCACTAACGCGATGGAAACCGCGCCAAAAATCACCGACAGCGCTTTCGGCACGGTACGCGCGGGAACCAGTCGCATGGTCAGCGACGCCGACATCGCCCAGAATCCGCCCAGCGCCAACCCAAGACAGGCGCGGCCCAGCAATAGCAGCGTAAAGCTGTTGGCAAAGGAGACCATCAGACAAGAAGCCGTCAGCAAAACGGCGAACAGAATAACGATATAACGCCTGTCGGTCGCCTGAATAATCTGGGTAATGAACAGGCTGGAAAACATCGCGACAAACGCCGTAACGGTGACCGACTGACCGGCGACGCCCTCGGAGATCCCCAGATCCTGCGCCATCGGCGTCAACAGACTAACGGGCAAAAACTCAACGGTAATCAGGCAGGCGACACAAAACGCCACGGCAAAAACGGCTGACCAGTTAGGCCTGGCAACCCCATCAGCGCGGAATTTTTCTGCGATATTTTCATTCATTGTGGTTACCTGCGTCGTTTTAGTGCGGAAAATTCATGCAGTGTAACATTACAAAATGTGATCTGATTAACGTTTTAGCAACTGACATTGTTGCGCTGCATTTTGCGAGGCTGGTCGAGCGTTGAGAATTATCTTCTCTCGCTGCGTGCAAAACCAAAAGGTAAGACATAGTGTATCACCTGGTGCTATACTTTAGATTACAGGATGTCAACCTGATGCGAATCTTCAAAACCAGGTGGTTTAACAGAGAAGCGAAGTCCCACACGATAAAAGACGACGAGTTAAGCGAGGCCATCAACGCCGTACTGCAAGGAAAAGCAGATAATCTTGGCGGCGGAGTTTATAAAAAACGTCTCAATCAAAACCGCGATCGCGCAATCGTGTTGGCAAAGGGAGGCGAACATTGGTTTTACACCTTCCTGTATGCCAAACAGGATATGGCCAACATTAGCTATCGCGAACTCGCGGGTTTCCGTGAGTTAGCAAAACACTATGCTTGCCTGACCGAAGATCAGATAACGGCACTCATTAATAACAAAGAACTGGTAGAGGTGCGCCATGTCAGCAAAAACTAAATTCAAAAGCCCTGCCTTTGAAGCGATTCATAGCGCGGCATCTGGATTATTTAGCGTGGATGCCATTCCCCAGGAGACAATGCGCAGTTTTGACACGGCCTGCTTAAGCAGCATCAAAGACCTGCAGCCACTTGAAATAAAAGCGTTACGAGAAGAACTCAACGTTAGCCAGCCGGTTTTCGCTCGGTACCTGAATACCAGCGTATCAACGGTTCAAAAGTGGGAAAGCGGCGCCAAGCGTCCCAGCGGGATGTCACTGAAACTACTTAATGTTGTCCAAAAACACGGGCTAAAGGTGCTGGTATGAGGGTTTTACCGATGGTCTGTTAAGGCTATTCATACGATAATGAGTGCAGGAAGCCTCTACAACTTCCTGCGCCGTTTGACGGGAATTGCACTATACTGACTCACCAAAGCCATCAGCAAATGCAGATTTTAATTCATCCATAAAAGCCAGTTCATCCTGTCCATCACAAATTAAATCAATCATTGTGTTTCCCTTTACGCCAGCCCCCAAAATACTCATCATTCCTTTAATGGGAATTTCTTTGTCATTATTAACTAGCGTTAATGAAGACTGGTATTTTTTGACAATTTTCGCAAGCGTAGCGGCTGGCCGCGCATGAAGCCCCGTACTGTTCATAACGCGTACTTTTTGTCTAATCATATATTTTCCTTAAGAGACTTTGCGGAATGCTGAGTGATTTTTATTCATCATCTTAATTTTAGAATAAACATCATCCTCAACTGCCTGTTTTGCGTTCGCCATGACACGCGCCAGATTAGCCTCGTTGTTATTATTTACCCAAGCCTTACCAACAGTAGTAATAAAGGCTTTGCGCAAATCACTCGCAATATTCACTTTGGCTACTTTGTAATTAACAAAGCTGCGAAGAATATCCGCGTCAATACCAGAACCTCCATGAATAACCAAAGGGACCGGACTGACAGACGCGATGCGTTGTAATAGCGGGATATCAATGCGTGGGATATCTTCAAGACCATGTACATTACCAATTGACACTGCCAGCATGTCGCACCCTGTCTCCTCAACAAAGCGCTGAACCTTCTCAGGTTCAGTTTTGCAGTCAGCCTCGCTGACATGATCATCTTCCTTACCCAGAATAGCGCCTAATTCCGCTTCGACGGGAACACCAAATGATTTACAGAAATCGACAGCTTCTCGGGTAAATGCAATATTTTCTTCGAACGGTAGCGCCGCGCCATCAATCATTACTGAGGTAAATCCGGCCCGGACAGCCTGCTTAACATCTTCCAGAGTTTTCCCATGATCCAGATGCAGGCTGACAGGAATATCCATTTTGTCGGCATGTCGCTTAACTATTTCATAAATGTAATCGTAACCTGAAAGCTGTGCATTAGTAGGAGCAATTTGAATAAAATTGGGCAATCCGGAACGTTCTATTGCATTAAGAATGGAAATTGTTGTCTCCAGGTTCGTTGTATTAAATGCACCCGCAAGGACATGTTTTTCCTGAATACAATTGAGCAGGATCCTACCATTGACTAAAGGCATATTAACTCCAGATATTTATGTGAGCAGTGTAAGTAAATTATCGAACTATTGAGTTATCACAATCATTCACCAATAAGCGCCCCTTCTTGCCGCAGTTTAAATTGGTAAAATGACAGCCATTGCTGCTGATATATTTTCAACTTTGCAGAACGAACCGCGTCAGGAAAATATCGCTCAGCCACAGGAACAGTCGGGGGGACAACATTCGGACAGGCTATCAACAATGCTCCAAGGGAGACGGTTTCATCAAAAGCAATGGCCTCAATTGGACACTGGAGGATGTCAGCCTTCAACTGGAGCCAGTATGGGTTTTTCACCGCAGGGCCAATGACTTTTACTGTCCTGCCCGCCGGGATATTAAAGCACCCGTGACAGTGTGCAAACTCCATCGCCAGGCCAATAAAGACACTCTCAAGCAGAGACTCCGGAGGAAGTGAATCCGTCAGACCAAAAAGCAGGCCACGGGTGTGCCGATTTTTATTTGGCGAACCCGAGCCCCGCAAATGAGGAATAAATACCGGCACATGCTCGACAGACCAGGAAGGTTTGAGGTATTGCTCCATGGCTTTTTCCAGGCCTGCGCTTATTTCCTTATCAGTTAAACGAAAGGTTTTTTTCACCCATTCAAGCGCATAACCGCCGACAGGCAGAGAAGCGAAAAGCGTGAAAAATTCACCATCGGAGTAACAACCATTTGCCAGCTTATCCCTGCGAGCCTGCACACCAAGCGTTGGCTGTGTATTCAGCAGTAAAATACCCTCTGTCGTGCCGGTAGAATTCAGCACATCGCCCGGTTGCATCTGTAATGCGCGGGCACCGACCATATGATCGTGCCCGGCCAGGGTAACTTTTACCTCATGAGAGAAGCCCAATTCCTCTCTAAGCGTTGCCGTCACCCATCCGGCCACTTCACCTGGCTTTATCAACGGAGCCAGTACACCGAACGGTATGCCGAGAATCCCGGCAGCATTACGAGACCAGGTACGGCGAGCAATGTCCAGACACAACGTTCTACTGGCCAGGGATATTTCCGTCTTTTTCGCACCTGTCATTCGCCACAACAACACTTCTGGTGCATGTAACCAGCAGATATCTTTTCTTTCATGCAAGGAGTAATTATCAAGCAACCATCTCATTTTAAATGCTGAGTAATTACTGTGAGGTGGCAATCCCGTTATAGAATACAGTTCTTCAGCCTCTGCCTTGCTTAATGACGAGAGATAAGATTCACCACGTCGATCATACCAGGCCAGCATCGGGGTAAGAATGACGCCCTCCTTATCCACAAAGACGCCAGACTCACCGAAACTCGCAATACTGATATTTTTTACCGGAAACGGTACTGAAGCCACCAGTTCAGCCATTACCAGTCGCAGTGCCTGCCACAGCGCTTCGATATCGAAATCTACCTCGCCTTTGTCCGACGATATTGTTGGCGTCGGAAACTTGCGGACTTCCAGAACTGACGCGTCATGACAGGAATAGCAGCTGACTTTGCAGTTAGTTGTACCAATGTCAATGACAAGCGCTGCGTGGTAATCAGGCATAGACCGTTCCTTTTGTCAGGCGAAAAACACCATAAATAACCAGCGCAAGCACAGGAATCAGCCCGATAGCAATAATATTTCCGTTGAAAATTTCAAGCAGCCAGAAACGGAAGGGGTTACCGCCATCAAGGAAGCTTGATACCTGACCACTTGACCCCTCAGCCATTTTGAAATTGACATCTTTAGCCATACCGGTAATAAATGGCGCAATTTTGGTCGCAATCCACAAGTCGGCGACAATAACAGGAATTGCGGTTATCACAGCCCGGAAAATATTGCCACGACATGCCAGTACAATCATGGAAGCCATGACTGCCAGGTTCGCAAGGTCTCCGAGTGGCAGGACTTTATTGCCAGGAAGAAGGAATGCAATAAAGACAGAGATGGGTGTCAGAATCAGTGCTGTAGATATAATGGCTGGGTTACCTACTGCTACCGCGATATCCAGTCCGATAAAGAGATCATCACGGCCAGGATATTTGGCATTCAAATATTTCTTAATGGCTTCAGACAGAGGTAATAAACCTTCCATCAAAATTCGTACCATACGCGGAAGAATGAACATGACACCGCCAATGCTGATCCCCAGCAACAGGATATGTTTAAAGTCATACCCGGCAATGATGCCCAACAAGACCCCCAGAATAGTACCCACCATCATAGGCTCGCCGAAGATTCCCATTTTTTTCTGAACGTTTTCCGGATCAATATGAATACGGTTAACACCAGGGATCTTGTCGATAATTTTGTCGAACAGCAATCCAATTGGAAAGAAGACGACAGATGACAGGGTCGGAAGTGAAATACCTTCCAGACCGAAGTACTTTGCCACTAATGGCGCTGACCAGTCCGCCAGTTTGAGAACCACGATCGCGGCAATAGCGGCTGCGGACAGACCCAAAACAAAACTCCCTGTGCTGTAGTAAACCAGCGTTCCAGCCAAGGCAAAGTGCCAGTAGTTCCACATGTCGACATCAACAGTACGTGTCTTATTCAGGGCCAGCATGGCGACATTAATCAGCATCGTCAGTGGAATGACAAAGGGTGCGATTGGTGAGCCCCAGGTAATTGCGGCCAATGGTGGCCAGCCTAAATCGACAACAGGAAGGCTAATACCAGTTCGCTCAACCATTGCCTGTGCAGCCGGGCCTACGTTGCTGGTAAGTATGTCAAAGATGGCATAAATTCCGACAAACCCTATTCCGACAATTAACGATGAGCGAAGTGCTTTAGCGGGTTTTACTTTGAAGAACAATGCCAGGAAAAAAAGGACCAGCGGCAATAAAACCGTTGGGCCAAACCCCAGGACATATTGCACAACGGTATAGAGAGTATGTGCTATATCATTCATATCCGACCTCTTATTCAGATGTGACCAGACCTCGCGTTAGCGCCTGGGTAATTTATCTGTTTTTTATTTATGAAATCAGGCTTGGCCTTTAAGGATTGAAACTATTTTTTCAAGAACTTTATCTTCACCTACTCCGGTAATGATTGGCAGGCCACTAACAACCGGAATATCCAGTTCATAAGGAACTTTCGTTGTTGATACAACCAAAGCTGCACCATCGGTATTGTTTGGCAATGAGGCTACATTAGTTTGTGAATAATTAACATCAAGCCCATTGTCTTTACAATATTCCATTACTTTTTCTGCCACAGCCGTGGAAGTAGCAACACCCGTTGCGCAAACAAATAGTATCATTTTACTCATACTTCACCTCTTTCAGATATGCGTGTGTAAATTGACTGATAAATTTCATCATCATTCATGACCAGTAACTGCTGCATAAAATCCTCATCCTGGATCACATCCATAATCCAACCCAGTACGTTGAGCTGCTTATTGCTTTCACCTAAAGCAAGCATAAACACCACCCTGACAGGTACGGGATCTGGTTCCCCGCCCATATCTTCGAAATTGACGGGTTCTGCCAGTATTCCAACGCTAATGGCGTTTTGGCGAACATACCTGTGATCAGTATGTGGAATAGCGACACCTACAGGCTCAACCGGTAGACCCGTTGGAAAATTCTGTTCTCGCGTAATGACGTGATCGGCAAAATCAGATACAACCATACCATCGTTAATTAACGGACTGGCAAGAGCCTTGATTATGTCATTCTGACTCACCTCTTTAGGGAGGTGGCGAACATAATGACGGCGAAAATGAATATCCTGCATAGATTCCTCTTTGCTAGTTAGGCATCCAGGCGCTGTAAAATAGTGCCAAGATAATATTTATTACCTTTTAACCAGACGTTACCAAAATCAATGGCCAATCCACTAGAGAAAAATACCAACTGTTCCAAATGCAAAACAGGTGCGTCTTCACCAATATCAAGATAATGGCCTCGCTCATTACCAATTAATTTGGCTGCGTAACGGCTTTCAGAAAAACTTATTTTCTTATCAGATAATCTTTCTATTGCTGAAAATAAATTCTCCCTGGTAAAATCTACATCAATAATACCGGGGCAGAGATCAATGTTGATACGATTTTCAATCAACATGACTTTTTCATCGCCAATACAACGAAGGCGTTTAAGAAATAAAACATCTTGTCCCGGTTTGATACTCAGTTTCTCTGCTACAAAGCGGTTAGCGGGCTCCAGTCGGGAGGTTATAACACTGGTTGTGAAGTTTATCTTCTGGCTGGCTAAGGCTTCAGCAAAGGAGAGCAAACCTTCACCCAGTGGGTAAGCAACATTTTCCTTCTTTACGAAAGTTCCTTTACCCTGCACTTGCACAAGAACACCTTCCCGGACAAGTTGGTCAACCGCTTTTTTAACGGTACCACGACTCACCTCCAGCATATCCATGATTTGAAACTCTGAAGGTATCCGGTCATCCTCAACTAATTCTCCGCTATAAATACTTTCCCTTATCCACTCCACAACCTGTTGATACAGTGGGATGTGTGAACTTTTACTCAATGTTTTCATGGTGCGCGCCTAAACATTTAGAGTTGTCTATAGACAATCATGTACAACTTCGAGTTTATGATAAGAAATTTTGAGACAGGAGGTATGGCAAGGAGTCACAGTTTTAGTGTTCAAAACAAGATCACATTTCCGTGATATATGTCACGGAAATGATGAGCTATAAGTCTCTGATGTTTTGGCGTCGTTAGCGGTTATTCGGTGCGTTACTTCTGTGGTTCACCCTTAGCAAATACGATGGCGGCTACGCTTTATTTGGCTAACGATGAATCGCGCCATCCGGCCGTTAATCGTGGCTCGCCGCCCTTGCCAGCCTCATTCATCTCGTCTTTTGTTAACGAGATAGTGAAGAGTATCAATGCAGCCAGTGGACACCCTCTTCCGGCTGAAAAAAGGCGTTATAGCGCAGTTGAAACGCGTTGATCTCCTGCATATCGGGTTCCATTTCGCGCAAAAAGCCCAGCGCCAGCCGTACCTGCGTATCGGTGATCGGCGCAGCTAAACGCGCTTTTTGCAGCAACCGATGCCACCGCTGCAAATTCTGATCGCCGCCATCGACAATCACCATTTGCCAGATAAGTAACACCTGAGCGGCATTTTGCAAATGCGACTCATCAGGGCGATGCAGATACTGTAAAAACTCACCGCCCGCCGTTTTACCCATCTGATCAATCATCGATTCTATCGGCACTACATCAATATTCAGCCGTTCGCTCAGGCGGCGAATCGCCCGGCGGGTATCCGATGTCAGCACCCGAAAACCCACAATAAACACCACCACAAACGTGGCCAGAATCAACCAAATCATGCGCACATCCGTCACCAAACAGGATGCCCATCATAACGGTAAATTTATAACTGTCGACGTTCTGGCCTGTCAGGATGTGATTTATTAACGCCTGTCTTCATTTACGCCAGACGCCGGATATCCTGTCTGACGAACGCAAGGCATAAAAAAGCCCGGCGTTAAGCCGGGCAAAGCGTTACCAAATGCACACATTTAAGCGATATTGACTTGCTGAATTTTTTTCTCACGGCGGATTTTGCGCTCTTCCATCACGGCGACCATCGCCATCAGGCAGATACAGCCGATCGCGGCGGCGTCCAGCGCGGCGAAGGTGCCCGCCCAGCCGGTCAGCCCAAAAACGGGGGTGCCGTCGGCAATCATGCCCAGACCCAGCTTGGCAAAGCTATCGCCGATAAGATAAGCAAAGGTTCCCTTGATACCGTCCGCAGCGCCGATGGCTTTTTTCGGTACGAAACCGACTGCCGCCACGCCAATTAACAGCTGCGGCCCAAACACCAGGAAACCGAGCGCGAACAGCGAGGCCAGATAGACATACTGGTTGCTGGCGTGCTGGTAGACGCCGAGGGTGGCGATGATTAACGCCAGCGCCACACAGGCTACCAGCGCACGACGACCGTTCGCCAGGTCAGAGAGCCAGCCCCACAGCAACGTGCCGACCAGCGCGCCCACTTCAAACAAGGTAAAGCCCTGAATCGCCACCTCTTTAGAAAGTTTCAGTTCCTGGAAGGCGTAGACGGTTGACCACTGGTCGATACCAATACGTACCACATACAGGAAGATATTGGAGAAACACAGCAGCCAGATCACTTTGTTTTTCAATACATATTCAACAAAGATCTGCCACTTGGTCATTTCGTTTTCTTCAGTCTCTTTATCCTCTTCGCTGATCTCTTCGCCGAACAGTTCTTCAGCTTTACCCAGACCGTAAGACTCCGGGGAGTCGCTGCCAAAACGCAGACCGATAAAGCCAACAATCAGCGCGATAATCGACGGGAAGATAAACATGCCGATGACGTGACCGTCGAACAGGTAGTTGGCGCCGAACAGCGCCACGCCTGCCGCGCCCGCGCCGCCGAGGTTGTGGGAGATATTCCAGAAGCCGAGAAAGGTGCCGCGTTTACGACGCGGAGTCCATTTGGTGATGGTCGAGTAGCTGCACGATCCGCCGGTACTCTGGAAGAAACCGCTCAGGGCATAGAAAGCGATCATCAGAAACAGACTGGTTGACCCCGCGCCCATGCTGGCGCTGAAGCCGAGCATACAGATAGCGGAGAGGATCAACATAAACGGTAGAAACTGCTTGGTATTTTTACCGTCAGCGTAGTAGGAAACCAGCGTTTTCCCCACGCCGTAGGTGATCGAGAAGCCCAGGCCAATCATCCCCAGCTCGGTCATGCTCAACCCGTAGGTAGAGATCATGTCGTTCTGCGCGATGTTAAAGTTTTTGCGGATCAGGTACATGGTCAGGTAGCCGATAAAAACCACCAGATAGGACTGCATGAACGGCTTGAACCACATTTTACGCCGCACATCGAGCGGCAGATCCAGGGTCGGCTTGCGCACCTGGTTTAAGAAGGCCAGCATGGATTACTCCTGAGCTAATTTTTATACCTGCGAATGGCAGGCATTGTAAAAATCCACAGGAAAAGGGGCCTGCGACAGCGTCCAGGCAAAACCGGGAAAATTTCTTAGTTTTGCCCCATTCAGCGCAAAAAGGTGAGGTGCATCACGCTTCGCTGGTCTCGCGCGGGGCCTGGGCGTTCAGAAATGGCAGCAGCAATAGCGCGGAGATCCCCGCCGCGATGGCGATGACCGCAAAAAAACCGGTCCAGTGCCAGATCTCCAGCACTTTCGCTAACGGCCAGCCGGAAAGCGACGCGCCGAGATAGGCGAACAGGCCAACAAAGCCGGTGGCCGCGCCCGCCGCCTCTTTATGCGAGCACTCCGCCGCCGCCATGCCAATGAGCATCTGCGGGCCGAAAACAAAGAAACCGGTGGTGAAGAAACAGGCCGCCTGCATCACGTAACTGGCGAACGGCATCAGCCACAGCGAACCCACAGAGAGCAGAATCCCGGCGGCGAAGATTAAATTCATCGGTCCGCGGTTGCCGTTGAAGAGTTTGTCCGAGCCCCAGCCCGCCACCAGCGCGCCGATAAATCCCCCCAGCTCAAACATCGATACTGCCGTGTTGGCCGTGACCAAATCCACGCCCAGCGTCTCGGACATATACAGGTTGCCCCAGTCATTGATCGCCGCGCGCACCACGTACACTAAGACGTAACACAGCGAAAGCAGCCAGATATAGGGATTCAACAGCACATATTTAGCGAGGATTTCTTTGCGGCTTAGCCCCGCGCCCTCTTGCTGTTGGGCGACCTCCAGCGCATCGTGCCGCCAGTCGCCTACCGGCGGTAAACCAATCGCCTGCGGACGGTCGCGCAGCCGCCAGCAGAGGACCATGCCCACCCCGATGGCAAGCAATCCGGCCACCATCATCCCGACACGCCAGCCATAATGCAGGGCGACAGCGGCCATAACGAGAGGGATCAGCGCCCCGCCGACATTGTGCGCGGTGTTCCATAACGCCCACCAGCCGCCGCGTTCGGTACGCGAGTACCAGGCGGTCAGCAAACGGGCGCAAACCGGCGATCCAAACCCCTGGAAAAAGGCATTCAACGCCCATAGCAGAGCAAAGGCCCACAGCGAGGTCGAGAAGCCGAACAGAATATTCACTACGCCGGTCGCAATCAGCCCGATGCCCATAAAATAGCGAGCGTTAGAGCGATCGCTAACGATGCCGGAAACAAATTTCGACACCCCGTAGGTGATGTAAAACAGCGTCGCCAGCAGGCCGATATCGCTGCGACTCAGAATGCCGCTGGCAAGGATTTCCGGCGCGGCGGCGTTAAAGCTTTTACGGGTGAAATAGAACAGCGCGTAACCCAACCAAATGGTGATCAGGATGTGCCGCCGCCAGTAGCGATAGCGGGCGTCAACCTCGTGCTTATCGGTGATGAGCGGCGCGTTGGCCGGGGCTTTTAAAAACGAAAGCATTATCCTTCCTTAAACGTAACGCTGGGGCAACGAGACGCTCACCCGCGTACCGTGGGTACAAGAGATGGTTAGCGTCCCGCCGAGCGCCGACACGCGTTCGCGCATTCCGGTCAGGCCGAAGCCCTGCTGCTGAGAGCCCGGCGGCAGGCCGCTGCCGTCATCCTCAATCACCAACATCAGCCGCTCATCCTGCTGCCAGCCCTGGAGCGTCACCGCGCTGGCATTGGCATGTTTTACGATGTTATTCAGCCCTTCCTGACAGACGCGAAACAGCGTCACGCGCTGACTTTCACTCAACGCCGTTTCGTCAATTCGCCAGTCGAGGTGACTGACAATACCGCGGCTTTCCAGCTCCATTTCGCGCAGCAGCGAACGGATGGCCTGCGCCAGCGTTAAGTCGTCTAGCTGGCGCGGGCGCAAGCGCCCCAGCAGGCGACGCACGGCGTCATACACGCCCAGCGAAAGCTGCTCGATAAGTTGCCCGCTCTGCTTCACGCCGCCGTTATCCGCCGCCAGTCGTTGCACAATGCCCGCCTGGGTTCGAATCGCGGTGATGGTCTGCCCGATGTCATCGTGCAGCTCACGCGCAACATCGCGCCGCACGCTCTCTTCGGTCTCCAGAAGACGCTCCGCCAGCCGATGGTTGCGCGCCAGCTCCTTTTGCAACGACTGGTTCAGCTCGCGCAGACGCTGAATGCCCGCGCCAAGCAGTAGCCCGGTCAGGCTTTGCGCCAACAGCGAAAGTAATAAATCGACGGGATGATCGTGCCAGGTCTGGCTGGCGATCAGCGCGATAGCGTTCATCAGTGTGGCAATGAGCGCGCCCTGCCAGCCATAATGCCAGGCGAGCGCGATAATCGGCAACGCCAGGCAGAACGGCGTAAAGCGCGAAAGTTCAGCAGGTAACCCCAGTTGCAGCCACAGACTGACGATAAACAGCAGCAGATACCAGATCAGATGCCGCCCGCGCCAGTTTACCGGCTGCGATACCAGCGATGGTCCCAGCGGCAGCCAGGTAGTGCTGGTGAGATAGTGCCAGAAAACCAGGCAGATGGGGGCCAGCGTCAGCCCCCCCGTGAGGGTCAGCAGTAGCGCGTTCCATGCCGCTTCCCCCTGCCCCAGCCAGGGCAGGGATTGCAGTAGCGCCGCGGCGGTGAGGGCCGCGCCCTGAAGCAATAACGTGCGCCAGTCGCGCTGATGGCGGTAACGCGAAGTCAGCGCCACGGGCAGTAGCGTCAACACACCACCGATCATCAAAAGCGGCAGATGGGCCAGCGCAACTTCCTGCGCTAACCAGTACACCAGTAGCCACTCCGCGCCCAGCAATACTGGCCAGTATCCACGCGGGCATTGCAGCATAAGTCCCAGGCGCAGGCCGAAGGGAAAGAGCAGCGCCGCCAGCTCCGGGCGCTCTACCAGATGCAGGCTGATGCTCCACAGGCAGAACCACGCGGCGGAGAAAATAAAAAAGCAGGCAGCAACGGTGATTAAACGGGAAAAAAAGGTGTTCATTACCAACCGTCAAACATGCGATGCGCCAGTTCAACGTCATTGCTGACGCCTAATTTTTCCAGCAGATTCGCGCGATGGACATGCACCGTTTTTGGCGACAGCCCCAGCTCGGCGGCAATCTCTTTTACCGCCATACCCTGGGCGAGTTTTTCCGCCACCTGACGCTCGCGTTTGGTCAGCGGATCTTGCCGACCCGCCGCCAGTTTCACGGCAATATCGGGGGTCAAATAGCAGCCGCCCGTCGCCACCGTATGCACCGCGGCGATCAGCTCATCCGGACTACAGCGTTTAGAGAGAAAACCGCGCGCGCCGGCGTTCAACGCCTGTTCCACCAGCGCCGGGCTATCGTGAACCGAGAGCATGATCGTCGCCATCCCTTTTGGCAGTTGGCTTAGCAGCTCCAGTCCGGAAATATCCGGCATCGAGATATCGCAGATACACACCTGTACGCCGCGCCCCGGTAAGCCTGCCAACGCTTCGCGCCCGGAACCAAACTCAGCGACCACCTGCAAATCAGGTTCCAGCCCCAGTAGCTGTGCAAAGCCGGAGCGGACGATAAGGTGGTCGTCGATAAGGGCAACGGTGATCATGGGTTCTGTCCTGATGGATAAAAAAAACGCGCTTACCTTAACGATAAGCGCGCGGCTGTTCAAGCCTTGAGCGGTCAGACAATGCCTGTCGTGACGGTGAACGTCCGGGTTTGCTGCGGTTCCAGTTGAAGCAAGGTTCCATTTCGCTGCGCCGCGAGAAAACCTTCAGGCCGACAGGTCGCGGGCAGGGCAAAGGCGGCAACCTGCTGATCGCCGTTATAAAGAATCCAGCGGGTCACGTAATTCAGCTCCGCGCTGGCGAAACGTGTCACGAACGTGGTGCCATCCGGGGCGATCATACTGAATTCCGGGGTATCCGTGTACTTGTCCAGTTCATCGGCGAAGAACACGATTTCCGGGTCGTAAAAGCCAGGCTCGTTGAGCGTTGCCAGCGAGGCTTCACCCTGCAAAAGTCGTTGATTAAACGCCAGCCACTGCGCCGTGGGTTTGACATGCGCCGGCACCGACTCGCGTAGCTTCAGCGCGGTATCCGGGATATTCTGGCGGAACGTGGCGTTCGGCACATAGGCATAGTTCATGTGGCACATGTACTGTAGCGGCATGGCGACTGAAGCCAGGTTAGTCACGGTCATCTGAATATCAAACAGCGCGCTTGATTTACGCATCACCACCGCAGGTTGCGCCTGATAATGATGACCGAACCCCATCACATACTCGTAGCGACCGGTCACGCGCAGACTGTCACCCTCTAACTCCAGCCAGGCGTCGTCCATGGCAGCGCAGGGCATCTCGCCGTGCAGCGGATGTGTATCTTCCGGCGACGGGCAGCCATTCGCCAATAGTCCGGAATGGAAAGCAAAGCAACCATACGTTGCCACCACTTCCGCAGCCGGCTTCGGCTGGCGGAACATGTTGCGCATAGTCAGGTCATGACCGTCAAACTGCGCGTCCCAAATCATCTGCCCCATCCAGGGCAGAATCACCAGATGACCGCGGCTGTTTTGTATTTTCAATCCTTCCACGCCGCTGGCGTAACGAAACGCCGTAACCGTAAAATCGTCATTTTCCAGCAAGATACGCGGCTGCTCGCTAAAAAGCTCCCGCCATAATGTAATACGTGTTGTCATGGTTGATCTCCTCAGGACGCGGCGACTTCAGCCAGGTTGCCGCGCACTTTGCTTTCGCGCCAGAAGTAAACGCCAACGTAAACAAAGCACAGCATGGAAACCAGGAATGAGAGCTGTAACGAGTGGAACATGTCCGCCACGTAGCCCTGAATCGCGGGAACCACCGCCGCGCCGACAATCGCCATCACGATCACCGCCCCCGCCATTTCGGTATGCTCGTTATCGACGGTATCGAGCGTTCCGGCATAAATGGTCGCCCAGCAGGGGCCAAACAGAACACTGACCAGCACCGCCACGTATACCGCGCTAAAGCTGGGCGCCAGCGCTACATAGGCCAGGAACAGCGCGCCGATCACAGAGTAAAGGATCAGGACTTTTTCCGGGTTAAAGCGCGTCATCAGAATGTTGGCGATAAACTTGCCGATAAAAAAGCAGGCGAAGCTGTAGACCATAAAGGTTGAGGCATCGCGCTCATTGATATCGCCTAATTCCAGCGCCAGACGGATAGTGAACGACCAGACCGCCACCTGCATTCCCACATACAGGAACTGCGCCACAATACCGCGACGGAAACGGGCGTTGCTGGCGAGATAGCGTAACGTATCCAGCGCCGAAGGGCGTTTATGACTCGCGGTTTGCGCGACTTTACAGGTCGGGAAACGCGTCAGCAGGAACAGTACCATCACCACTACCAGAACCATAATCATGTACTTATAGGGTTCCAGAGTGTTTTCCAGCATCAGCACCTTGAAGTTGTGGACTTGCTCAGCATTCATGCCCGCCATCTGTTTTTCCAGGCTTTCCCCTTCGGAAAAGACCAGATATTTACCCAATAAAATGCCTGCCGCCGCGCCGATCGGATAAAAGGTCTGGCTGATATTCAGCCGCAGCGTGGCGTAGGCTTTCGGCCCGATCATCGAACTGTAGGTATTCGCCGCCGTTTCCAGGAAACTCAGGCCAATCGCAATGGCGAAAATCGCCGCGAGGAACATGGTGTAGGTCGCCATGTGCGACGCCGGGAAAAAGAGCGTACAGCCGACAATGTATAGCGTCAGGCCGATAAGTATCGCCACTTTATAACTGGTTTTTTTAATGACCAGCGAGGCCGGAATAGCAATTAAAAAATAACCGCCATAAAAGGCGCTTTGTACTAATGCCGAAGCAAAGTTGCTCAGCGAAAATACACTTTTAAATTGCGTAATCAGAATATCATTTAACGCGGCTGCGCATCCCCATAATGGGAATAAACAGGATAACAAAATAAACTGGAACAGAGGTGTCTTATTCAGATACCCGTCGGGCATCTGAACGATGTTTTTATCGTTCATAGTGCTACCTTTAACAGTGCAGGGTGATTGTTATTCGTTCAACGAAAGATACTCATTAAATTGCTCAATACTTGGATAAGAGGATTGGGTGCCTTTCCCGGTGACGCTGAAAGCGGCAAAGAGAACGGCTTTTTTCATGGCGGCTTCCACATCCCCGCTCTGGACATAATAATGCGCGAAACAGCCGATAAAGGCATCGCCCGCGCCGCTGGTATCAACAGCGCTCACTCTAAACGCCGGGACATGGACTTCCTGGTCACGCGTCATCCACAGCGCGCCTTTCTCACCCATGGTGACAATAATATTGTTCAGCCCTTTATCCACCAGCGAACGTGCCGCTGCGCGGATATGGTCATAGGTATCCACTGGCATACCGGTTAATATTTCCAGCTCGGTTTCATTGGGTACAAAGAAATCGCATTTACAGGCATAAGACATATCTAATTCCCGTAATGCTGGCGCAGGATTTAATAACACTTCAATCCCGTGTTTCTTGCCAAATTCTATTGCGTGATAAACCGTTTCAAGCTGAACTTCCAGTTGCAGAACAATAAGCTGGCATTTTTTTAAATCTTCCGCCGCGCGATCGATATCTTCCGGCGAGAGAAACTTGTTAGCGCCTTTGATGATCAGAATGCTGTTGCTGGAGTTGGCGTTGACGAAAATCGGCGCTACGCCGCTGCTGGTACACGGTACTTTTTCTACATACGTCGTATTGATCCCCCAGGATTCGAGATTACGAATGGTGTTGTCGGCAAAAATATCGTCGCCCACTTTGGTCAACATCAATACTTTCGAATTGAGCTTAGCGGCCGCCACGGCCTGGTTCGCCCCTTTTCCGCCGCAGCCGATTTTAAACGCCGGCGCTTCCAGAGTTTCCCCTTCTTTGGGCATCTGGTTGGTGTAAGTGATAAGGTCCACCATGTTAGAGCCAATAACCGCGATATCCATTTTACTCCCTCTCAGAAATCGTCACACGACAATGATATTAAAATAACATTATCATGTTACTTCCGTATCATTTGTGACTATGATCGCGATTAGAGGATCATTTTGCCATTTACTTCGTGAACAATCCCTGGCGGAACAAATCATTTTTATGGTTACAATTTACTGAAAATTAACTATTTATTGTTATAAAACGCGAATAAACCCACTTTTATTTCCTGACGGCCAGACGTATAGTAGTGCCACACTGTAATGTTCTCAGAAACACATAAATGTTACTGATGGAACATAACAACATGATTTGCGGAGAGGGTGAATGGAGACCAAGCAAAAAGAACGTATCCGACGCTTGATGGAGTTACTGAAAAAGACCGATCGAATCCATCTGAAAGACGCCGCGCGGATGCTGGAAGTTTCGGTGATGACCATTCGCCGCGATCTCAGCCAGGATGATGACCCTTTACCGCTGACGCTGCTCGGCGGCTATATCGTCATGGTAAATAAGCCTACGTCTTCAACCAATATGCCGCTGCCGGCGAAAAAGACGCATCATAGGGACGACCTTCCCGTTGCGATCCTGGCCGCCGGCCTGGTGCGTGAAAACGATTTGGTTTTTTTTGATAACGGTCCGGAAATGCCATTAGTTATCAGCATGATACCGGATGATATTACCTTTACCGGGATTTGCTACTCGCATCGGGTATTTATCGCGCTGAATGAAAAGCCTAATGCCACGGCGATTCTGTGCGGCGGCACCTATCGGGCCAAGAGCGATGCCTTTTATGATGCCAATAATCCTTCGGCGCTGGATTCGCTCAATCCGCGCAAAGTGTTTATTTCCGCCAGCGGCGTACATGAACATTTTGGCGTGAGCTGGTTTAACCCGGATGATCTTGCCGCCAAACGTAAAGCGATGGAGCGCGGTCTGCGCAAAATTTTGCTGGCGCGTCACGCCCTGTTTGATGAGGTCGCGCCTGCCAGCATTGGTCCGCTTTCTGCCTTTGATGTCCTGATTAGCGATCGCCCATTACCGACAGATTATGCCGTTCACTGTCGGAATGGTTCCGTCAAAGTCATCACGCCTGATTCGGAAAGTGAATAACTTACTCAAAAAAGACGGCAATTTTATTGAACATGGTGGGATCGGACTGGTTTCGTACCACCTTCGCCACGTCTTCCAGTTTATCGATCTGACTGATCATCTGTTCAAGCCGCTGATCGTCATTGACCAGAAGCCAGATGCGGCTCTGATCGCTACCCTGAATCGGTAAACAGAGAATACCCTCAACGTTGAAAGCGCGTCGGGCGAACAGCCCGCAGACGTGGGTCATCACGCCAGGATGGTTGCGAACGGTCAGCTCCAGAATAACGTTATCATGTGATTGTTTCTGCATGGCTTATTCCCCCACCATCTCTGTATTTGCCGCGCCCGGCGGCACCATCGGATACACTTTTTCTTCCGCATCAATGCGCACGTGGATCAACGCCGGTCCAGGACGACGAATGATAGCCTGCAACGCCGCCTGCGGATCGGCTTCGTTATTCAAATCACAGGTATCCAGACCAAACCCGGCGGCAATCTGCATAAAATTGATGCTTCCCGGATAGGTTGCCGCAAAAACGCCCTGTTTATAGAACAGACTCTGTTGCTGATGTACCAGTCCCAGCGCGTCGTTATTCATCAGGATAATTTTCACATCCAACTGGTTTTCACTGGCGGTAGCCATCTCCTGAATATTCATCATCAAACTACCGTCGCCGGAAAAACACAGCACCTTGTTGCCCGGATTCGCCAGCGCCGCGCCAATCGCCGCGGGCAGACCAAACCCCATGGTGCCCAGCCCGCCGGAAGTCAGCCACTGACGCGGACGGTTGAGCGGATAAGCCTGCGCGGTCCACATCTGATGCTGACCTACGTCAGTGGTAATAATCGCGTTGTCGTCCACACAGGCGGCGACCGCATTAATCAGCCCATAGTGACTAAGCGGGTTATTTTCCTGGGGAATACTGCAAGGGAATTCTTGCTGCAAGTCCGCCACCAACTGATGCCATGCTTCCCGCGGCTGTGCCTCGATATGGGGAATTAACTGTGCCAGTACATCATCGACATCCGCCTGAATAGCCACATGCGGCTGCTTAATTTTGCCTAACTCGGCGCGATCGATATCCACATGGATGATTTTGGCGTTCGGACAAAACTGCTCCGTTTTGCCAATCGCCCGGTCATCAAAACGCGCGCCCAGGACAATCAGTAAATCGGCCTCTTGCAGAATAAAATTGGTACTGCGCGCGCCGTGCATCCCCAGCATTCCTAACGACAGCGGATGCGCCTTAGGCAGCATTCCCAGCGCCATTAAGGTCATTGTCGTCGGCAGTTGCGCTTTTTCCGCCAGTTCGCGCACGCGTGTCGGCGCATTGATCACGCCGCCGCCCAGATACAGCACCGGACGCTTCGCCGCGTTAATCATTGCGGCGGCCTCGCGGATACTCTCCGCGCTAAACTCCGGCGGGGGTGATTTTTCCGCCGGCGACGGCAACGCATCCAGCTCAATTGTCGCCGTCTGCACATCTTTAGGAACGTCTATCCACACCGGGCCAGGACGCCCCGACTGCGCCAGACGAAAAGCATCGCTCATCACCTGAGGCAGCTCGTTGATATTTCTGACCAGATAGTTGTGCTTGGTGATGGGGATAGAGATACCGTAGGTATCCACTTCCTGAAACGCGTCAGTACCGATCATGGACGCCGGAACCTGCCCGGTAATGCAGATTAACGGAATGGAATCCAGGCGCGCATCGGCAATGGCCGTGACCAGATTGGTCGCGCCCGGCCCGCTACAGGCCATACAAACAGCAGGTTTACCCTCCGTCCGCGCCATCCCCTGCGCAATAAACCCCGCGCCTTGTTCGTGGCGCGCCAGAATATGACGGATTTGCGTGCTTTGGCTTAACGCGTCGTAAACGGGGAGGATCGAACCGCCGGGAATGCCGGTGACGATACGAATCCCCTGACGCTCCAGAAAATGAACAATGAATTCCGCGCCCGTAAAGCGCTGAGGTGTAGATGTTGTGCCCGAACTTGCCATGCTCCATTCCTTTTATTCTGAGCCGACGTTCCGGGAAGGTGTCTTAAACAAAAAACCCCGCCCGGTTTGCGCCGGCGGGGTTTTGGAATCGTGTGTGTTCCGGACCCTACGGCGCATTGCCGACGACCACCACCACACGCACGACGACCACTGCGCGAGATGGCGCAGTTGTTAGTAGGGTCGCGTTCAGCATGGAAGGGTTCATTAGGGGCCTTGTCTGTTTGTTATTAACACGTTTTATACAAGCACAGCGCTTTCAGCATGACAACGGAAAAATTTTCATCTGCACAAAAATGCTTCAGCGATCACATTTTTCTACGAATTTACACGCTTTGAGTATAGGCGTGATAAGCGTAGCGCCCTCCGGTAATCGCCGGGATTGATGATCACGCGTTTCACAATGCCGGAAAACAAAAAACCTCGCCGAAGCGAGGTTCTTACAGCGTAATGCGGGTGGTAGCCGCGAAGCACACTGTGTTATGTCAACAGCAGAAGTATACGCGTTCTGTGCAGAACGCGCAATTTCGGCGCGAATTTTGATGAATTTGAGTATGGATCAGAAGCTCCGTTCTGTCTATAAATTACTGTTAATTTATACAGTGCTTAACTATAATGTCTTTGACACAATGTGTTATGCGGGGGCCGCATCGTAAACCGGCGCAACGAAGTCCTGGCTGAAACGGGTGGTGCCGTCAGCGCCTTAACCCCCTCGTGAGCACACTGTGTTATGTCAACACGCACACTATTCCTCGCAAAAGGGATCGCGTGCGCAACAGCTGGCAACAGGCAGCGGAAAGGTACGTCGGCTGGCAGTGCTCCTTAACCACAGGAGACGCGTATGAGCGTAGTGGATATCACCATTCTTATCCTGAAACTCATTGTTGCAGCACTGCAACTGCTTGATGCTGTTCTGAAATACCTTAAGTAATTCAGATTCAAGCCGCACCGAAGGGGAGCGGGCAACCGCTCCCCTTTCACCTTATCCGCTGGTCTTTCGCTTCCCGGGTATGTTACGTTTTTATGACACCCTCAACGACGCCTGACGCTATGACCCTTTCCGTTTTCTGCATTTTGCTGTTCGCCGCGCTGCTACATGCCAGCTGGAACGCCATTGTCAAAGCGGGAAACGATAAGCTCTACGCCGCGATCGGCGTCAGCGGTTCCGCGGCGGTCATGGCATTGATCCTTTTGCCCTTCTCGCCGCAGCCAGCTCACGCCAGTATCCCTTTTTTAGCGGCCTCTACCGCGCTCCAGGTGGTGTATACCGTCCTGGTGGCGAAAACCTATCAGGTCTCGGACATGAGCCAGACCTATCCTCTTATGCGCGGCACCGCGCCGCTGCTGGTGGCGCTCATTAGCGTTCTGTTTCTTGGCGACAGCCTGTCGTCGATAGCCTGGGTCGGCATCGCAGTGATCTGCATGGCGATACTTGGGATGGCCTGTAATGGCCGCGCCAGCTCTCAACGTGGTGTCGTGCTGGCATTAACTAACGCCTGTTTTATTGCCGGATATACGCTGGTGGACGGGACCGGCGTAAGACTCTCAGAAACGGCGCTGGGCTATACGCTATGGTCATTTTTTCTCAACGGCGCCTGCCTGTTAACCTGGGCGATGATTGCGCGGCGGCGGGAAGCGTCGCGTTATCTGGCGCAACAGTGGAAAAAAGGCATTTTTGGCGGGATTGGCACTATGGGATCTTATGGGCTGGCGCTATGGGCCATGACCCAGGCGCCGCTGGCGGTGGTCGCCGCGCTGCGTGAGACATCGATTTTATTCGGCGCGCTGATAGCCTGGCTGTTGCTTAAAGAGAAAGTGGCCGGGCTACGTCTGGTGGCGGCTGGCGGGATTGCCCTCGGGGCGATTTTACTCCGTCTGTCATGATTGCCCATTGACGTACTCCTCGCCCTAAAGGGCAAGGATTCTTGTTTCGCGGAGCCGAACCTGAGCCGCATTAAGCGGTTCAGGGATTACCGGCTCTCCACAAGCTAACACGGCGAGTCCCGCCGCTTTTATATTCCGTGCCGCGTTTATGTCACGGTCATGGTCTGCGCCGCATTCCGGGCAGTGCCATTTCCTGACATACAGCGGCATTTTTTTCATCATGAAACCGCAACGGCTACAGCGTTTTGAGGACGGGAAAAACTGCTCAATGGCTACCACTGAACGTCCGGCCCATTCGCCTTTGTACCGGAGCTGGCGCACAAATTCGCTCCAGCCTGCGTCTGCTATCGCTTTTGACAGTGACGGGTTGCGGAGCATGTTTTTCACTTTGAGGGATTCGACGCAAACAACTTGATTCTCGTTAATGAGTTTGCGGGTGGCCTTGTGCAGGGCATCCATTCGGCAATCGGCTATTTTCGCGTGGAGTCGGGCCACCTTTAAGCGGGCTCTGGCGCGGTTCTTTGAGCCTTTGGCCTTTTTGCTTAACCGGCGCTGGAGTAGCGCCAGGCGAGCCGCGTATTTCGCGGTATGGCGGGGATTGCCGGACCTGAATCCGCTATCGGTGACGAACACATCTTTTAAACCAACATCAATGCCGACCATTGAAGAGGTGAGCGGCAGTGATGCAGGTTCAGACTCGCAAAGACACGAAACAAAGTACCGCCCGGCGGCATCTCTGGACACGGTGACGGTAGACGGCACGGACGGCAGCGGGCGACTCCAGCGCACGTCTAAAGGCGCTTTGCTCTTTGCCATGTACAACTTGCCATCGCGGTATTTAAACGCGGCATCGGTGAGCGTAGCAGCCTGTTTATGGCGCTTGCTTTTGAATGTCGGATATCTGGCTCGTCCGGCGAAAAAGTTTGAGAGTCCGGCCTGTTGGTGGCGCAAGGCTTGCTGTAGCGGCACGCTGGAAACATCATTGAGCCAGGCAAATTCCGGCTCCTTTTTCAGCGCCGTTAATCGTGCGCTGGCTTGCGTATAGCCGATTTTCTCCTGACGCTTATAGTACGCGTCAGTGCGCCAGCGGAGGATGCTGTTATAGACAAAACGCACGCACCCGAACGTTTGAGCTAAAAGCTCAACCTGCCCGGGTGTTGGATAGAATCGATATTTATAGGCGCGCTTCATATGACTTACAAAATACGCTGAAAAATGTAAGCCATATTGACGAAGGTCAAAAAATGTTACGCAGTTACCGCGCTTATATCTCCGCCCGATTATGCGAGGTCTTACGCGCAAATTGATAACAGCCGCAGACGTAACACATTCTCGGCAACATTTGTTGCCGCTTTTGTTTACATATCCTGCCGTTCCTTCGTCTGCCATTGCTGGTCGCTGTCTGGCCTTCTTTTTCTGGTGTGATAGATTCCTCTCGCATTTATGGGAATGCGCAGCAAGTTATTCTTATTTTTTCTTTTTTTGAAAAGTAATCAGCGAAATGAAAAGGCAGAGAAACGTCAATTTGTTGTTGATGTTGGTGTTACTGGTAGCCGTAGGGCAGATGGCGCAAACCATTTATATTCCCGCCATCGCCGATATGGCACAAGCGCTAAACGTCCGGGAAGGCGCCGTCCAGAGCGTAATGGCTGCTTACCTCCTGACCTACGGCGTCTCGCAACTGTTTTACGGCCCGCTTTCCGACCGGGTTGGACGCCGCCCGGTAATCCTCGTCGGCATGTCTATTTTTATGGTAGCGACTCTGTTCGCCATGACCACGCATAGTTTGACGGTGTTGATTGCCGCCAGCGCCATGCAAGGGATGGGAACCGGCGTTGGCGGAGTAATGGCGAGAACGCTCCCGCGCGATCTGTATGAAGGAACGCAGCTTCGTCATGCCAATAGCCTGTTAAATATGGGGATTCTGGTCAGCCCGCTGTTAGCGCCGCTGATTGGCGGCCTGCTGGATACCCTGTGGAACTGGCGCGCGTGTTACGCTTTCCTGCTGGTGCTTTGCGCTGGCGTCACCTTCAGCATGGCGCGCTGGATGCCGGAAACCCGCCCCGCCGGCGCGCCGCGCACACGGCTGATCGCCAGCTATAAAACGCTGTTTGGTAACGGCGCATTTAACTGTTACCTGCTGATGCTAATCGGCGGGCTGGCTGGCATTGCTGTCTTTGAAGCCTGTTCCGGCGTGCTGATGGGGGCAGTATTAGGTCTCAGCAGTATGGTGGTAAGCATTCTGTTTATTCTGCCGATTCCGGCGGCGTTCTTCGGCGCCTGGTTTGCCGGACGCCCGAATAAACGCTTCTCAACCCTGATGTGGCAGTCAGTTATTTGCTGTCTGCTGGCAGGCCTTATGATGTGGATTCCCGGCTGGTTTGGCGTGATGAACGTCTGGACGCTACTCATCCCCGCTGCGCTGTTTTTCTTCGGCGCCGGGATGTTATTTCCACTGGCCACCAGCGGCGCGATGGAGCCGTTTCCGTTCCTCGCAGGCACCGCTGGCGCGCTGGTCGGCGGGCTGCAAAATATTGGTTCCGGCGTACTGGCGTGGCTTTCGGCAATGCTGCCGCAAACCGGTCAGGGCAGCCTGGGACTGTTGATGACCCTTATGGGGTTGCTGATCCTGGCGTGCTGGCTGCCGCTGGCATCACGGATATCGCATCAGGGACAGACGGTTTAACGTTCCCCTCGCCCGGCTTTTTGCCGGGCGTTTCACATTCCGGCGCGATCATCGCATTGAGCAGGGGCTCCTGCGCCGGGCGCCACGCTCCTTCTTCGCCGTCATAAAACTGAGTGTCTGCGTTTATCGCATACGGAATATGCGCTTTTTTCAGCTCGCAGGCCATAAAACGGGCAAACGCGAATTGTGAAGCGACCGGCGTCATTTTTATCGACTCTCCCGGCGCCCATCCGCCCACCCAGCTTGCATGGCCGGTCTTATGCTGCCAGCGAACCGCGGCGTTAATCCGTGCCCGAATCGCCGCTTTTTCCGCCGCCGTGCCTGACGTCCACGGATATTTACCGCCGCTTTTCAGGGGTCCCCACGGGAAGATGTGCCACTCCGCCAGTACATAGTTCTGGCTTTGCGCCGGCAGTTTAAGCGCCGACAAATCCTCCGGCGCGGCGCGCATGCGGGGGGCAACGAAAATCATCCGCTGTGGGTCAATGGCGTGAATCAGGCGGATGGTTTTGTCATATACGCGATTCAGCGACGCCATATTATGATTAAGTTTGTCGGCAGGCTCATAAATGAGATCGAACCCCAGAAGCGGGGATGTCTGACCAAAATAGCGCGCGACCACGCTCCACCAGTTGATCAGCTCCTTTTCATGGCTGGCGCTGGGATCGGTTTTATACGCATCCGCCTGATAGGCAATAATGGGTATGACGCCATAGTATTCGCAGGCTTCTACCAGCTTACGCAAATGGATGAGGCGCGCTTCCGTCGGCGCGCCTGCCACACGAATACGGACATGCGTTAACCCTTTTGCCTTAAAATCCCGCACGACCAGCGGATCAAACTCGCGGATACCCCGTTCCGTTCGCGCCCAGTCAACATCCATCCCAACGCCAAGCTGCTGCGCATAGCGCGCCGCCGTCAAAGGCATCGGTTTCGCATAGACGACCGCGCTGGTCAGCATGAGAGAGGCAATAAGCGGTTTAAACACGACGCCCCCTAAAATTTTTACCACGGTGATAGCACGTATTTAGCATATTCACTCCCGGCAGGTGTAGCGACAAAGCGTAATAAATCTTCACACCTGTTCCTGCAACCAGCGAATAAATGCCTCGATTTTCGGCCACTGCCTGCCAGGCAGAGTGGTGACATAATAATGCTGATGACATTTCAGCCTCATGTCACCAAAAGGCGCAATCAGTTCTCCGCTGTCGAGACGCTTTTGCACCAGCCGTTTACGCCCCATCGCCACGCCAATGTGGTTCATCGCGGCAATCACCGCTAAATCAGAACGATCGAAGCCAATGCCGGATGAATCCGGCAAATTTACTGCAAAATGCTGCGCCCAACTGTGCCACTCATCGGTGCCCGAATCGTTACTCCACGCCTGTCTGTCGTGTAAGAGCGTACAGTGCCGCAGGTTATTCAGGTTGTCCTGCAAGGCGAAACGATGGGCGTAATCCGGGCTGCAAACGGGCAAAATCGCCTCATCCATTAAAAAATGGTGCGTGAGCTGCGCCGACGGCGCATCGTCAAAATAGATAGCCAGGTCAATGCCGGCACGCTGTAGGTTAACGTTATCGTTGCCGGTCAACATAGTGAGAGAAATTGACGGATAGCGACGGGTAAAGTCCCCCAGCGCGGGCACCAGCCAGCACTGGGCGATAGAGGGACGGGAATACACGGTCAACGTGCCGGACAGTTCCTGATTTTTGATATCGAGAATTTCCTGATTCAACGTATCCAGCGACGATTTCAGCGCCCAGAATACCCGTTTGCCTTCATGAGTAAGCTCCACTTTACGGTGAGAGCGGACAAATAGCTGGATTCCCAACTCGGCTTCCAGTTGATTGATACGATGGCTTACCGCACTGGGGCTTAACGACAGCTCATCTGCCGCCAGAGCAAAGGACTGGTGTCTGGCCGCGACTTCAAAAGTATAGAGTTTGGATAACTGCCAACCGTTGAGTAAGCGGTTTCGGGTATCGCGAAGGGGTTCCATGGCAACCTCAGTCATCTTTTAATTTCCCGAAGTGTAAAAAAACACGCTGAAAAAATCCGCACATAGATGAAGCAAAATGAACCATATCGCAAAATAAAGGCAATATTAGATGGAAATCACATAGTTGATTCAATTTACATCATGTGAATGGCAAATTATATCGTTTGTCAGGGGGTGCTGTTTTTCTGTCCAATAAGAACAGATTAATCACAGGGTAGGTGAGATATGCACGCTCAAATCTGGGTAGTGAGCACGCTGCTGATCAGCATCGTGTTAATCGTATTGACCATCGTGAAATTTAAATTCCACCCCTTCCTCGCGTTACTGCTCGCCAGTTTCTTTGTCGGCGCGATGATGGGCATGGGGCCGCTGGAGATGGTCACGGCGATAGAAAATGGAATAGGCGGTACGCTCGGTTTTCTGGCCGCCGTTATCGGTCTTGGCACCATCCTCGGCAAAATGATGGAGGTTTCCGGCGCGGCGGAACGCATCGGGCTTACGCTCCAGCGCTGCCGCTGGCTCTCTGCTGACGTGATCATGGTACTGGTGGGGCTGATTTGCGGAATCACGTTGTTCGTGGAAGTGGGCGTCGTGTTGCTCATCCCACTGGCGTTTTCTATCGCTAAAAAAACCCATACCTCGCTGCTGAAGCTGGCCATTCCGCTGTGTACCGCGCTGATGGCCGTCCATTGCGTGGTACCGCCGCATCCGGCTGCGCTGTTTGTCGCAAATAAACTGGGAGCGGATATCGGCTCGGTGATTGTCTACGGTCTGCTGGTCGGACTGATGGCCTCATTGGTCGGCGGCCCGCTGTTCTTAAAGTTTCTGGGTAATCGTCTGCCGTTCAAGACCGTACCGACAGAGTTTGCGGATCTTGAAGTGCGCGCCGAAAACACCCTGCCGTCGCTGGGCGCAACGCTGTTTACCGTTCTATTGCCGATTGGCCTGATGCTGGTGAAAACCGTCGCTGAACTGAATATGGCGAAAGACGGCACGTTGTATACGCTGCTGGAGTTTATCGGTAATCCGATCACCGCGATGTTTATCGCTGTCTTTGTGGCGTATTACATACTCGGTCTGCGCCAGCATATGGGTATGGGCACACTACTTACCCACACCGAAAACGGCTTTGGCGCCATTGCGAACATCCTGCTGATTATCGGCGCGGGCGGCGCGTTCAACGCCATTCTCAAAAGTAGCGGGCTGGCGGACACGCTGGCGGTGATCCTCTCAAATATGCATATGCACCCGATTCTGCTGGCATGGCTGGTAGCGCTGATTCTGCACGCGGCGGTCGGCTCTGCGACGGTGGCGATGATGGGCGCCACCGCGATTGTTGCGCCCATGCTGCCGCTCTATCCTGACGTCAGCCCGGAGATCATTGCGATTGCCATTGGTTCCGGCGCCATTGGCTGCACGATCGTGACCGATTCCCTATTCTGGCTGGTCAAGCAGTATTGCGGCGCTACGCTGAATGAAACGTTTAAATACTATACGACGGCCACGTTTATCGCATCTGTCGTTGCACTGGCTGGCACATTCCTGCTTTCCTTTATCATCTGATCGTAAAGAGACGTACTATGGAAAACATACAAAAGCTCATCGCCCGGTATCCTTTGGTCGAGGATCTGGTCGCCCTCAAAGAAACCACCTGGTTTAACCCGGGCGCCACCTCTCTTGCACAAGGTCTACCGTATGTCGGCCTGACGGAGCAGGACGTAAACGCCGCCCATGACCGTCTGGCGCGCTTTGCGCCGTATCTGGCGAAAGCGTTTCCGCAAACCGCTGCCGCTGGCGGCATGATCGAATCTGACGTGGTCGCTATTCCGGCCATGCAAAAGCGGCTGGAAAAAGAGTATGGGCAAACGATCGACGGTGAAATGCTGTTAAAAAAAGACAGTCACCTGGCAATCTCTGGTTCCATTAAAGCGCGCGGCGGCATCTACGAGGTGCTAACGCACGCGGAAAAACTGGCGCTGGAGGCGGGTCTGTTAACCACCGACGATGACTATAGCGTGTTGCTTTCGCCGGAATTTAAACAATTCTTCAGCCAGTACAGTATCGCCGTCGGTTCAACCGGCAATCTGGGGCTATCGATCGGTATCATGAGCGCCTGCATCGGTTTTAAAGTGACGGTACATATGTCTGCCGACGCCCGCGCCTGGAAAAAAGCGAAGCTGCGTAGCCACGGCGTGACGGTCGTGGAATACGAGGATGATTACGGCGTGGCGGTTGAGCAGGGCCGAAAAGCAGCACAATCCGATCCAAACTGTTTCTTTATCGACGATGAAAACTCCCGCACGCTATTTCTGGGCTATGCGGTAGCGGGTCAGCGTCTGAAAGCGCAATTCGCGCAGCAGGGACGCGTCGTTGACGCCAGTCACCCACTGTTTGTTTATCTACCGTGCGGCGTTGGCGGCGGCCCTGGCGGCGTCGCCTTTGGCCTAAAACTGGCGTTTGGCGACAACGTCCACTGTTTCTTTGCCGAACCGACTCATTCACCCTGCATGTTACTCGGCGTTTATACCGGTCTGCACGATGCCATCTCAGTACAAGATATCGGTATTGATAACCTGACGGCGGCTGACGGCCTGGCGGTAGGTCGCGCTTCGGGCTTTGTTGGTCGGGCAATGGAGCGTCTGCTTGACGGCCTTTATACCTTAGACGATCAAACAATGTATGACATGCTGGGCTGGCTGGCGCAGGAGGAAGGAATTCGACTGGAGCCATCAGCTCTGGCGGGGATGGCCGGGCCACAGCGCATTTGCGCCGCCGCCGAGTATCAGCAAAGGCATGGATTCAGTCAGACGCAGCTCGGCAACGCGACGCATCTGGTATGGGCAACCGGGGGCGGCATGGTGCCGGAGGATGAAATGGAACAATACCTGGCGAAAGGACGCTAATACTCGCTCAGTGCCGGAAAGACGGCTGCGCCATCCGGCACGCCATCGCCTGATGGCGCTACGCTTATCAGGCCTGTGACGCTAACGCAGCATCGCCATCAACTCCTCCGGCGAGCGATGCTGTTTCAGTAAATCCCGCATCACCCGCATATGCGGCGAGGAGTAGTTAAAAAAGGTCTGGTAGCCCTCGCAAAGCTGATTTTTCCCCTGGCTGTCCCGATGCTCAGGGCATCCGCCGCCGCAAAATCGTAATAAAGAGCACTTCTGACATTCAGCGCTTAGCGGCGCCTTGTCCGGCGCTTCAGCGCCATTCCTGCCGCCGCACCACTGCTGTAGCGTCTCATCAAAAAGGCGGACCGAGATACGCTGAATATCTTCACGTACCCAAATATCAAATACGCTATTTAAAAACCGCCCCCAGTCTGCTGAACACAATGAATCCTCGGTCAACATTCCGTTCCGGTCATGTTCCAACAATGGGATAAAATGGACATTGCGAATGCCGAGCCGTTGTAAGTTACGGTACAGTTGCTGAGGGCGCTGGCTATTCTGGCGGTTTACGACGACCTGAATCTGGTCATCACTCACGACAATGTCCTGACGTCCTGTCATATAAAATTCCCGATAAATGCAATAAGTTGGCGAATATGGGTAACAGCAAACAGGATTGCGAGCGACAACACCGCGAGGGAGATCAAAAATTTGTCACGCACGACATGAGTTTCGGAAAAATCGCTATGCGCGACATCCATCAAATTACGACTCAGGGTATAACGCCAAAGAATCACCGCCACTATCGCCAGAACGCTGATCGACACCCAGAACAAGAACCCCGCCTGATGCCAGTGGTGCCTGACGGCTAATGCCATTAACGCCCCGTATCCCAGCAGCGTGCGAAACCAGGCCAGCGACGTACGCTCCGGTTGCAGTCCCGGATCGTTCTGCCGACGGGCTTTACGACTATCCGGCATACAGTACCAGCCCCATCACTATCACCGCGACAATCATCAAAATAACGCTGATGATCAACAGGCTATGGGTATAGGGCAAATCCTCTTTCAGACGCATCGCTTTTTCATTACGTAACCAGCGTAGATAGCCATAAATCGCCAGGCCGCCCGCAAACAGACACAACAGTAGCGCCAGCAGTTCACGGATCACCGGCGTGGCAAAATCCGGGGCGAGCTGATCAAGACCGACGCCTGCCGCCAGAAATCCCAGCGAGGTGCGAATCCACGCCAGAAAGGTGCGCTCATTTGCCAGTGAGAAGCGGTAATCCGGCGCTTCTCCGAGGCGGGAAATCTTCATTACGACTCCTTTGTCTCTTACTTCTACATCTATCCGGCCTGTATAATGATTTTACAGGCCGGATCGGCGCCACTCCGCATGTTAATCAGAACTTCTGCTGCTTGTCTTCTATTTTCACGCCTTGCGTAGGCAACCCCGTGTCGTAGTCGCGCACCACCGGCGAATAACCGTCTTGCGGACGCGGACGAAAAGCGCCCATCCAGCGCGGCTGCGCGGTTTTACGCCACGGGCGCAGACTCCACTGATAGGTCCGGAACGGATCGCGAATTTTGTCCATATAATCGAGCAGCGCGTCGTGCATCTGGTCGCGAACATTGACGAATTCGGGGGCATCAATCAGATTATGCAGCTCACCGGGATCATTATATCTGTCATAAAGTTCATCGCTGGTAAACAGATTCAGCACCAGTTTATAGCGGTCTGTCACCCAGCAGCGTACCGGAATAAACCCGCCGAAGCTGTCATGCTCTATTTCATAGCGGTTGAACTCTACCATCACGCCGCGCGACGGTTCGGCGGCAAGCAGATTTTCGCCCGGCAGAATCTCCGGCTTTTCAATTTCCGCCAGCGCCATCATCGTCGGCAGTAAATCAATATGGCTCACCGGCGTGTTGATCTGGCGAGCTTCTCCCTGCGGCGCGCGGATAATTAGCGGGATACGGGTAATGTCATCGTACATCGCCGCGCCTTTGCTGATAAGCCGATGCGCGCCCATCATTTCGCCATGATCGGAGGTATAAATCACCCAGGTGTTTTCCCGCTGCTGCGGCGTGAGCGACGTCATTACCCGGCCAATCTGATCGTCGACAAAATCATTACAGGCAAAATAGAGCGGATGGCGGTAGCGGCCATCTTCGCCGACCGGCGACGGCATAGCCTGCGCCCATAACCGGTGATGCTCAGGCTTATCGGCAAGCGAGTCATGCGCCTTTGCGCCCAGGTCGTAGTAAAAATCCTGATATTTTTCCAGATACTCAACCGGACAGGTAAAAGGATGATGCGGTTCGTCATAGGAGACTACCAGCAGAAAAGGTGTTGCCGATCGTTCCGGGCGCTGAAGAAAATCGACCGCCCGATTGCTGATGCGGTGCGCCCAGGTAAAGGTTTCATCAATATTATTGGCGCGTAAATCGTCGATGCTGTTCAGCCCGTTCCGCCACAAACCGATCTCTTTATCCGTCAGCTCCGCAAGATAATTGGCGCCGTCATACCAGTAATCGGCATCCCACTCAGGCGGACACTCGCCGGTGCCGAAGTAGTCATGCCCGTCCAAATGCCATTTGCCGATATAACAGGTGTGATAACCGACATCTTTAAAATAACGCCCCATCGTAGAGATGTTTTTTCCCGGCGCGATATTGTTCGTCCACGGGCCAGACTGATTGGCGTAAATGCCGGTAAACAGCCCCGCGCGCGCTGGCGTGCAAACCGGCGAACAGGTGTACGCGGAATTAAAGCGGATACCTTCTGCCGCCAGATTATCTATATTGTTCGTATTCAACGGCTTACCACTATAGCACCCCACCATATTGGTGGCCTGCGTATCGGTCATGATGAGCAGAAAATTAGGCCGGGTCATACTTCATCCTTCGCGTTAGAGAGACATATGACAGCCGCAGAACGACGCGCCTGCCAGTTGCTGTAAAACAGATACGCTACGACCGCCGCGGTGGTGCCGTAGCTGAAGATCGTCAACCATTGGGTACGGTAGCCCCCGAATTGCGCCAGGCCGGAATAGACGCCAACCATCGCAAACAGGATGCCGACGGCGGCGATTTTCGCGTTTTTCCACGGCTTCATATCTACTGCAAACGCATCCTGAAATTTGAAAGGCGCGGCGCGCGGCGCAATCGCGCCAATAATCAGCATCACGACGACGTTGATACAGAATGTGCAGGCCAGTACATAGAGAAAGTGAAAATCAAACTTCACCAGATAATTGATGGTGATATAGCTAACGATGCCGATCCCCATGGCGACTTTAGCGGCCAACGCCGGAATGCGCGGAAAGAAGAAGCCCATAATGATAATCGTCACCAGCGGTACGTTATAAATCCCGTTCAACTGTTTCATCCAACTGTAGAGCCCTTCCGGCGCATTAGCGATCCACGGCGCGACCAGTATTGAAATTATCGCAATAAAAAAGCCAAACTGACGCCCAACGCGGACCAGGCGCTCAGGCTGCGCATTTTCGTTAATCACGCGACGATAAATGCCCATGCTGAATAAGGTGCTGGCGCTGTTTAAAAAACCGTTAAACGTGCTAATAACCGCGCCAAATAAAACCGCGCCGAAAAAACCGACCAATGGCGTGGGAAGGACGTTATTCACTAATGTCGGATAAGCCATATCCGCTTTCGGCAAGTCCTGATAAAGATGAAAAGCGATTAAGCCTGGCAAAACCAATACCAGCGGATCGAGCATTTTCAGGACGGCTGTCAATAACGCGCCCTTCTGTCCTTCCGCCAGGCTTTTAGAGGCCAGCGTACGCTGAACAATGCCCTGATTCGTACACCAGTAAAAAGTATTTACCAGAATCAGCCCGGTAAACGCCGCGCCAATCGGCAGCGGGTCGGACGCGCCGCCAATAGAGTTTAATTTTTCCGCGTGTACGGTGGTGAGCTGTTCGATGCCCTGGAGCAAGCTGCCTTTTCCCATCGCAATCAGGCCAAAGACAGGGACCAGCAGACCGCCAATAACCAGCCCGATACCGTTAATCGAATCCGCGACGGCCATCGCCCGCAGCCCGCCGATGACCGCGTAAATAATGCCTGCCAGCCCCAGCAGAATCACCAACAGCCAGATTGCCGCGCCATGTGAGATATTCAGCGACTCGCCGATATGAAACAGGCTGTTAAGCGCCAGCGCGCCGGAATAGAGCACAATCGGCAGGAAACAGACGCCTGTCGCGATCAAAAAACAGAAGTCGATGATAATACGCGTCGTTTTGTCATAACGCTCTTCCAGAAAATCGGGAATAGTGGCGATCCCACGCTGTAAATAGCGCGGCAGGAAAATCAACGCCAGAAAGATAAGCGTCACGGCGGACGTGACCTCCCAGCCCATTACCGACATCCCGCTTTTATAAGCCTGTCCGGACAGACCGACCAGTTGTTCGGTAGAGAGATTGGTCAACATTAACGATGCGGCAATCACCGGCGCTTTTAGCGAACGTCCGGCAAGAAAATAACCCTGTTGGGAACCGGTATCCGTTTTACGCACCTTCCACCAGGTGACGATCGCCACCAGCAGAGTAAAGCCGACAAAGCTCAGAATTTGTAGCATATTCATTTCATAGCCCTTTTTTCATTATGTCCCGGTAGCGGTAGGGGCAACGCGAGATATTACTTACCGGGTCAGGCAGCCGAATTTCTTAAAATACAAACATGATATCCCTGAACGGCTGTTTTTCTGTTAAGTTCAGGTTACTGGCATAATTCTCCGGCGGGATAATAAAATGAATGGAAATTTGCAAAGTTCGCATGTAAAAAACGAAACTACGTATAATATTCCGCTACTCATTAACGAAAATGTGATCTCCAGCGGAATTTCATTGATTTCGCTATGGCATACCTACGCCGACGAACATTATCGGGTTATCTGGCCCCGCGATAAAAAGAAGCCGCTAATCGCTAACTCCTGGGTCGCTGTCTATACCGTACAAGGCTGTGGAAAGATCTTACTTAAAGACGGCGAGCAAATAACGCTAAACGGAAACTGTATTATTTTTTTAAAACCTACCGACATCCAGTCTTATCACTGCGAAGGATTAGTTTGGGAACAATACTGGATGGAATTCACGCCAACCAGTGTGATGGATATTCCTATTCGGCAACAAAGCGTTATTTATAATGGCGAAATTTATAATCAGGAGTTAATGGAGGTTTCACAATTAATTACTGTAGCAGAGCCTGTTAAGAATAATATTGCCGTCGCGTTTCTCGCCAAAATAATTTATCAATGGATTTACCTGATCTGCGCAGACGGTAAAGCAGACCCACAAAGAGTGCAGATTGAGAAATTACTGGCCGCGCTACACGCCAGCCTGCAACGGCGCTGGAGCGTCGCAGAAATGGCGGCGGCGATCCCCTGTAGCGAAGCCTGGCTGCGCCGCCTGTTTCTACGTTATACCGGTAAGACGCCGAAAGAATACGTTATGGATGCCCGGCTTGAACTGGCGTTATCACTGTTAAAGCAGGAAGGAAATACGGTAAGTCAGGTAGCGGATACGCTGAACTTCTTTGACTCGTTCCATTTCAGCAAAGCATTTAAGCATAAGTTTGGCTATGCGCCGTCGGCGGTGTTGAAACATACGAAGTAACATGCCGGACGACGCGTAGTGTTTTCATCGCTAACCCATTCCCCAAAAAATCACCGCCAGTAGCTGCGGCGTGATAATGCGCAGGAACATCACCAACGGGTAGACGGTCGCGTAAGAGAGCGCCGCCGCGCCGCTGGTCGCGTGCAGGTTGTTGGCAAATGCCAGCGCCGGCGGATCGGTCATCGAACCGGCCAGCATCCCGCACAGCGTCAGATAGTTCATTTTGGCAAAAATCCGCGCCAGCAAGCCGACGGTAATCAGCGGGATAGCGGTGATAAAAATACCGTAGCCAATCCAGCTTAGCCCTTCGCCCTGCGTCAGCGTATCGACAAAATCGCCGCCGGATTTCAGCCCGACGACCGCCAGAAACAGAACAATCCCTAACTCACGCAGCGCGAGGTTGGCGCTCGGCGGCATAAACCAGTACAGCTTGCCGATGCTGCCGATACGCCCCAAAATTAGCGCCATGATCAGCGGCCCGCCGGCCAGCCCCAATTTTAACGCAACCGGGAATCCCGGCACAAACAACGGAATCGACCCAAGCAGAACCCCCAGTCCGATGCCGATAAACACCGGCAGCATCTGCACCTGCTGCAGTTTTTGCTGCGCGTTGCCGACCACATTGGCTACCGCATCAATCGAAGCAGAACGCCCCACCAGATTGAGAATGTCGCCAAACTGCAGGCTGGCGTCGCTGCTGGCGACCAGCTCAACGCCCGCGCGGTTAAGACGGGAGATAACCACGTCATAACGCTCTTTAAAGTGCAAATCGCGGATACGTTTGCCGAGCACTTTTTCGTTGGTGACGACCACACGCTCGACGCGTAAATCCGTGCCGCGCGTCGACAACGAGGTGTCCACTTCCTTGCCGATCACCAGTTGCGCGTTATGCAGGTCGGTAGATTGGCCGACGAGGTGCAGCAGGTCGCCTGCCTGGATAATCGTCCCCGGCGACGGCACCATCAGCGTGTCGTCGCGTTTCAGGCGTGAGCAAATGATTTTATCGCTGTTCAGGATCGGCACATCCTGGATAGCCATATTATTGAGGTTCGGATTCTCGACACGGATATTCATTGTTTGAATTAATGTATGACCGTTAGCGAGAGAGGATTCGTGCTTCTGCGCCTCCGCCTCGACGTTAACGCGAAAAATCAGCCGCATCAGCCACATGGTGAGCAAAATACCGCAGATGCCAAACGGATACGCCATCGCATAGCTCATCCCCATCTGATCCACCAGATCCACTGGCGTTCCCAGATCGCGCAGGATTTGCTGACCCGCCCCTAACGCAGGCGTATTGGTGACTGCGCCGGAGAAAATCCCCAGCACCACTGGCAGCGGAATAGCGAAAATTTTATGCAGAATCGCGGTGACCAACCCGCCCATAATCACAATCAGAACAGCAAACAGATTGAGACGCAGCCCGGAAACGCGCAGCGAGGCGAAAAACCCCGGCCCCACCTGTATGCCGATGGTATAAACAAAAAGGATCAGGCCGAATTCCTGGATAAAGTGCAGCATATCGCCGCTCAGCGTCACCCCAGCCTGATCGACGAAGTGGCCGACGATAATACCGCCGAACAGAACACCGCCAATACCAAAGCCGACACCGCGCACTTTAATGTTGCCGATCCATAAACCGACAACCGCCACCAACGCCAGAACGCTGACCGTCAATGCGATATCACTCATCTTCTCTTCCCTGTGAGTAACATTTCAATTTATAGGGATTATGACTGAACCGTTAAGGCATATATACAGCATGGCGCACATTCTCATGTTACAAAACCGCCCAGACGTCCTGACTTCGGCAGCGTCTTACCCTTTTTCGTGGCATAAAAAAGCCCCGCCATCTCTGGCGGGGCAAGGCAAGGAGCTCATTAGCTATTTAATGCGGAGCGTTCGTTAATGGCGATACGCTGCGGCGCAATGGTTTCCGGCTCGTTGCGGGTTAAATCAATATGCAGCAGGCCGTTGGTAAACGTCGCGCCGGAAACTTCCATATTTTCAGCCAGCGTAAAGCTCAGGCTAAAAGGCTGCATGACCAGGCCCTGATGTAACCATTTGGGCTCGTTTTCCGGCTGTTCCGGCGTGCCTTTCACCGTCAGGCGCGTGCCTTCCAGTTGAATATCCAGATCTTCCTGACGGAAACCGGCTAACGCTAAGGTAATGCGATAATGGTTATCGTCGCTTTTTTCGATGTTATAGGGCGGGAAGCTCTGGCTTTCGCCGCTGTTTTGCAGCGCATTGGCCAGCTTGTCAAAACCGATCCATTGACGCAGCAGTGGGGATAAATCGTAGTTACGCATAATCATTTCTCCTTCTAAGAAGCGAGTTTTTACCTTCACACTTTACGTGCGAATATGCTCCCTGACGGCGAGCATGGGATGACAGGCCGCGCAACGCGACCCGACGGAATCAGTTAATTTCGATACGGCGCGGTTTGTTCGCTTCCGGAATCACGCGCTCCAGTTCGATATACAGCAGCCCGTTGACCAGGTTTGCGCCGCGAACGTGAATGTTCTCCGCTAACTGGAACTTACGCTCAAAGTTACGCTCGGCAATGCCCTGATACAGGTAAGTACGTTCTTTCTGCTCGTCCGCATGAGCACCTTTTACCACCAGTAAATTATCCTGGGCAGTAATCTCCAGTTCGCTTTCTGCGAAACCGGCAACGGCAATGGCGATGCGGTAGTGGTTTTCGTCTACCAGCTCAACGTTGTACGGAGGGTAGCCGCCATTACTTTGGCTTTGGTTATTTTCAAGCAGGTTAAACAGACGGTCAAAACCAATGGCAGAACGGTACAGCGGGGATAAATCAAAGTTACGCATAATCATAAACTCCTGAAATCAGCGAGAATGTCAGACCTTCCATCATGGACAGGCCAAGATTGCCAGAACACCCATCAGGCGTGCCCTTCTATTCACTACGTCTTATAAATGGGTCTGAATACGTACTTTTCAAGTATTTTAATCCGACTTTTTTTTGCAGTTTATTGGCTATTGCATAGACTGGTTGGGACAGCACTGATTGTTAAAGTGCGATTACTGCCACAGTGCCGCGTACTGGTGATGTTATTTTTAGCAACGGATCGCTATAACTCATCATGCAAATAACGACAACCAACAGATGAATGAGTGATGATAAAAAACGTGTTGTTAACGCTGATAATATGGAATGGGATGCTTTTATTAGGCGGTTGTTCAAGCGTCATGTCGCACACCGGCGGTAAAGAGGGTACTTATCCTGGCACGCGCGCCAGCGCTACGATGATCGGTAACGATGAGACAAACTGGGGCACCAAATCGTTGGCCATCCTGGATATGCCGTTTACCGCCGTGATGGATACGATCCTTCTGCCGTGGGACATCTTCCGCAAAGACAGTTCGGTAAGATCGCGCGTAGAGAAAAGCGAGGAGGAGACGAAAATGACCAATGCCGTCATCCCCCCGGCGAAGATGCCTCCTCCCTGATTTATCGCCCGGTTTCCGTCACCCATAGCTGACGGAACCCTTTCACCTCTTCCATCCATGCGACGTGTCGCCCATCCGGTGAAAAAACGACGGCGTCCGCAGACGGCGGGTTGTCGTGCCTGGCGGTTAAGAAGTCGATCTTCCCACTTTGTGCGTCGCAGCAGGCAATCCGATTTTCCAGCACCAGTCCCAGCCATTTACCCGACGGATGCCAGTTAAACGCTGACTGTACGCCGGTCGCATGATGCGTTAACTGCCAGGGCTCGCCTCCCTGCGGCGATATCAGCCATAGTTGCGCTACGCCGTTATCGTCCCGCATCAAAAAGGCGATCGCCGTCGCCTGCGGATTACTGCGGACCCAGTGGCGTGGTTCGTTAGTGAGTCCAGGATAAACACGCTGGTGAGTAAAGGTAAGACGCCGCTGAACTACGCCCAACGGCGGCGATGGCATCGTTGATTCGGTTCCCGTCAGCGGCGTGTCGCCTGCCTGTTTCCAGCCGTTTTCATGACACGGTAAATCGACAATAAACAGCTCCGGGACTTTTTTGCCCGTCAGCGACAGCGTATCGCCAATAAAGGCGATCTGGCGGTTGCCCACCCAGCCCTCTTCATAGGCGCGGTTAATATCATCGCTGCCAGGTCTCGGCGCAGGCGTCGTGCGGCTAACCAGTACGCACCAGTGGCTACCGCTGTATTCGCGCGGATGCTGAACCGGCACCGTTACCGGCCCATACGGCACGGCCACGCCGACATTACGCAGATCCAGCGCCGGATCTCGCTCATGCAGAACGTGGTCATTATAGGTAAAACTCACCAGCTCGCCGTTCGGGCTAAATACATGGACGTGGCTGCCGCCGCGCAGCGCGCCGGGAGTATACGGCGCAGTAATATCCATCGCATCGAGGTTAGTCACGCCTCCCGGCGTTGCAATAACGCCCCGACGGTGGTGGAAATCGTAATGCCACGTCTCATCAGGGTTTTCAGGGCCATGAATAAACACATAGTGATTGTCGGCAGGATGCACCGTCACCACACCGACATGCGCGCCCTGCACAGCGCGATAAATCACCTCCACGTCGCCGGTATGCACATTGACACGCTCAATGGTCTTGCCCGTAAATGACGCGCCTGAAGGCCGCACATCAAAGACCAGCCACTGGCTGTCAGGCGTCCAGGTATTGGTGTTGGTAAGCTGGTGATGGCGCGGCGTAAAGGTGATTTGTTTCATAGGATGTCCTGATAAGAGACGATGCTCGCCATCATACTTCACACGGGCTTCACTTTCAGGCTTTAGCGTATCGTTGGGATAGCCAGGCCCCGTGG
>NZ_JBKFPH010000026.1:0-62695 GCF_046567715.1 Salmonella sp. 741265116_PST
TGTGACTGGGGTGAGTGAGCGTAGCCAACACATAAGCGACTTGAAGTATGAAGGGTATATATCTACTAATATAAACATGGGGTATTGAGTATAGCTCCGTGTGAATAGCGTAAAAATACTCACCAACTTTTAATAAGGATGAAAAATGAATACAGCAGTAAAAGCTGCGGTTGCCGCCGCACTGGTTATGGGTGTTTCCAGCTTTGCCAATGCTGCGGGTAGTAATACCGGTACCGTTACTTTCACCGGTACTATTGAAGATTCACCGTGTTCAATCGTGGTTGGCGACGAACACCAGACCGTTAACCTGGGCCATATCGGTACCGGTTCTCTGATGGGCGGTAAAGAATCTTCAAAAGTCGATTTCCATATCGGTCTGGAAAACTGCGCATTCACCACTGAGAAAGAAGCGTCTACCGTTTTCTCTGCCATCGGTAACGAATCCAGCGCTAATCCGGGCAGCGTTGCGCTGATGCGTATCGGTGGCGGCGAAATGGCGGGTTCCAGCATTGTCATCGGCAACCACCTGGGTTCTGCGATCAAATTGGGCGACGCTTACAGCGAAAACCTGACGATGAACGGCAGCGTTGCGGCGGCGAAACAGACTCTTAACTTCAAAGCCTGGGTGAAAGGCGATTCCGCTGCCACCATTATCGATACCGGCGAATTCAGCAGCACCGTAAACTTCACGATCAGCTATCTGTAAGTGAAATATTATCCTGCGGCAGTCTGCCGCAGGATAATGCTCAAAGTAAAAAATAGATTATATATTTCAGGGATAGATTGTCTGATGGCTCACTATAAAAAATTTCGTCTGAGCACGCTTGCGGCCGTGGTGGGTATTGTTCTGGCTGTCGGTCCGGAAAATAGCTATGCGGAAGCGCCCATTCAATTTAATACCCGATTTCTTGATGTTAAAGATGATGCCAGCCTGGATCTCTCCCGTTTTTCCCGTAAAGGCTACATTATGCCGGGGAGCTATCATCTCCAGGTACTGGTCAATCAGAGTCAAATTGCCCAGGATAATGTTATTACGTATTCCGTTGATAATAACGATCCTGATAACACCTATCCCTGTTTATCGCCTGAACTGGTATCGCTGCTGGGGTTAAAACCTGAAATAGCAGATAAAATGATCTGGATAAATGCCGGTCAGTGTCTGCAACCAGAGCAACTGGAAGGGATGGAGACCCAAACGGATTTAAGCCAGTCAACGCTGGCGGTGATTATTCCGCAGGCGTATCTGGAATACAGCGATGAAGAGTGGGATCCACCTTCCCGCTGGGATGAAGGGATCCCCGGCGTGTTATTTGACTACAACGTTAACAGCCAGTGGCGACATGCTGAACATGATGACGGCGATGAATATGATATCAGCGGCAACGGCACGGTGGGTGCCAACCTCGGCGCGTGGCGTTTGCGCGCGGACTGGCAGGCTAACTATCGTCACGAAAATGACAGCGAAGATAAAGACAACTTTGGCTCCAGTTCCAAACAGAACTGGGACTGGAACCGCTATTACGCCTGGCGGGCGATCCCGCAGCTCCAGGCGCAGCTAACGCTGGGCGAAGGATCGCTGGAATCCGATATTTTCGACGGCTTTAACTATGTTGGCGGCAGCCTTATCACCGACGATCAGATGTTACCGCCTAATCTGCGCGGCTACGCCCCGGATATATCAGGCGTGGCGCGCACCAACGCCAAAGTCACCGTGACCCAGCGCGGGCGGGTGATTTATGAGTCGCAGGTCCCGGCGGGGCCGTTTCGCATTCAGGATATTAATGAAACGGTATCCGGCGATCTACACGTCAAAATTGAAGAACAAAGCGGTCAGGTGCAGGAATATGACGTCAGTACCGCCTCCATTCCGTTTCTGACCCGTCCCGGCCAGGTGCGCTACAAGTTGGCAGCCGGGCGACCGCAGGACTGGGATCACAATATGGAAGGCGGCTTTTTCACTTCAGCCGAAGCCTCCTGGGGGATTGCTAACGGCTGGTCGCTGTACGGCGGTGCCATCGGCGAGCAGGATTATCAGGCGCTGGCGTTAGGACTGGGGCGCGATCTGGCGCTGCTGGGCGCGTTTTCCATCGATGTCACCCATTCCCGTGCGACGCTGCCAGAGGGTAGCGCCTACGGCGACGGCACCATTCGGGGTAACTCGTTCCGTGCCAGCTACGCTAAAGATTTTGATGATATAGACAGCCGTCTGACGTTTGCTGGTTATCGCTTTTCCGAAGAAAACTACATGACGATGGACGAGTTTATCGATACGCATAATGACGATAACGATCGTCAGCGCACCGGCCACGATAAAGAGATGTATACCCTGACGTACAGCCAGAACTTTTCGGCAATAAACGTCAACGCCTATATCAACTACACCCATCGCACCTACTGGAATCAACCCAACCAGGACAGCTATAACCTGACGCTGTCGCACTATTTTGATGTCGGTGAGGTGCGCGGGATCAGTCTGTCGGTGAACGGTTTTCGCAACGAATATGACAATGAGCGTGATGACGGCGTGTACGTCTCGCTCAGTATTCCGTGGGGCAACAACCGCACGCTGAGTTACAACGGCTCCTTTAGCGATGACAACAACAGCAATCAGGTCGGCTATTACGAGCGCATTGACGATCGCAATAACTACCAGATCAACGCTGGCCGCGCGGATAACGGCGCGACTCTCGACGGCTACTACCGTCATCAAGCGAGCTATGCCGACATTGACGTCAGTGCGAACTATCAGGAAGGCGACTATACCTCCGGTGGGCTGAACATCCAGGGCGGCGCGACGCTGACTGCGAAAGGCGGGGCGCTGCACCGCACCAGCGTCAACGGCGGCTCGCGGCTGATGGTGGATGTCGGCGATGAAGCGAACGTACCCATCTCCGGCTACAGCACGCCGGTATATACCAACGCGTTTGGTAAAGCCGTCATTGTCGACGTCAACGACTACTACCGCAATCAGGTGAAAATCGACATTACCCAGTTGCCGGAAGACGCGGAAGCAACCCTCTCCATCGCTCAGGCGACCCTGACGGAAGGGGCGATCGGTTATCGCCGCATGGAGGTGCTCAGCGGTAAAAAAACCATGGCCAGTATCCGCCTGCGCGATGGCGGCACGCCGCCCTTCGGCGCGGAGGTTTACAACAGTCGCCAGCAACAGTTAGGGATCGTAGGTGAAGACGGCAGCGTTTATCTGATCGGCATTAACCCCGGCGAGCGGTTGCAGGTGACATGGGAAGGTAAAACGCAGTGTGAAGCGGCGTTGCCCGATCCTCTGCCGGGCGATCTGTTTAGCGGCCTGCTGCTGCCGTGCATCGGCGACGCTTCATCACCTATGGCAACGCAGCCCGAAGAGAAACCATCACTCCAGCTTCATACACAGCGGCTGACGCCTTCAACGCAACCCGAAGCGCTCTCTTCTCGTTATCCAACACATTGATTCAGGAAATCGCATTCATGATGCCATTAAAACGTTATAACCTGGCTGCTGTTTTGCTGCTTTTGCTGGGCGGCTACGGTAGCGCTCAGGCCGCCATCGCGCCCGATCGCACCCGCCTGGTGTTTCGCGGCGAAGATAAATCGATAAGCGTCGATCTGAAAAACGCCAACAGCAAACTGCCCTATCTGGCGCAGTCCTGGGTGGAAGATGAGAAGGGCGCCAAAATCACCTCGCCTTTAATCGTCGTCCCGCCGGTCCAGCGCATTGAGCCGTCGGGAATCGGACAGGTCAAAATTCAGGGGATGCCGGCGCTGGCGTCGCTCCCCCAGGATCGGGAAACGCTTTTTTATTACAACGTGCGCGAAATTCCGCCGCAAAGCGACAAGCCCAATACGCTGCAAATTGCCCTGCAAACGCGCATCAAAGTTTTTTACCGCCCGCAGGCGCTATCGAAAATTGATATGCAGCATCCCTGGCAATACAAGATCACCCTTCAGCGTCAGGGCAATGGCTATCAGGTAAGCAATCCGACCGGTTACTACGTGGTGTTAAGCAACGCCAGTAGCCGCATGGACGGCACACCGGCCAGAGGCTTTAGCCCATTAGTGATTGCACCAAAAAGCAACGTGACGCTGGGAGGGGAAGCCAGTGAATTAGGTCGCTCGCCTGTGCTGACTTACGTCAACGATTATGGCGCGCGGTTACCGCTGATTTTTAACTGTACTGACAACAGTTGTGCGGTAGATAAAGCAAAAAGCAGAAAGTCGTAACCGACAAGGAGACGCAAGATGAGGCAATGGCGGTTACGGCTGGGCACGGTAACGTGTGCGGCCATGCTGAGTGCGGTCAGTATGCCGCTGGCAGCGGAAAGTAAGACGGTCAACATGACGCTGACGATAGTCGTTAATGCCGCACCGCCCTGTACCATTTCCGGTGGTGAGGTGGAATTTGGCAATGTGTTGACGACGAAAGTGGATGGGGTGAATTACCTGCAGGCGGTGGGCTATAGCCTGAGCTGTAACGGCAGAGTGAGCGATTACCTGAAGTTACAGATTCAGGGAAGTGCCGTGACTATCAATGGCGAGTCGGTATTGCAAACTGATGTCGATGGATTGGGAATCCGTCTGCAAACCGCCACGGATGGCGCGCTGGTTTCACCTGGCAATACGCAATGGTTGTCATTTCAATACAGCGGTGGCAGCGGTCCGGCCATCGAGGCGATTCCTGTCAAAGATAATAGCGTAACGTTAACAGGTGGCGCGTTTAACGCAGGCGCTACGCTGGTGGTGGATTACCAATGAAAAAAATGGCTTTGATGGTATTAATAAGCAGCAGTTTTGCCGCGCAGTCGGCTGAGAATCTTAAGTTTCACGGTACGTTAATATCACCGCCGAATTGCACGATTAGCCATAATCAGACGATCGAAGTTAAGTTCGGTAACATGCTGATTAGTAAAATAGATGGCACGCGTTACGCACAGAATGTTCCGTATGAGATCACCTGTGATTCAGCGGTGCGCGACGATACGATGACAATGACCCTGACACTAAGCGGCTCTGTGACTGATTTTAATCCGGCGGCGATAAATACCAGCGTGGCGGGGCTGGGGATTGAACTTAGGCAAAACGACGAACCGTTTACGTTGGGGTCCACCATTACTGTAAATGAGCAGTCGGCACCTGTTCTGAAAGCCATACCGGTTAAAAAGAGCGGAGCCTCGCTGACAGAAGGCGACTTCGATGCGACGGCAACATTACAGGTGGATTATCAGTAATGGTTAAAAAACAGACGTTATTACACGGCGTGGCCTTCATCCTTTGGGGGGCGCTGATATTGCCGGTCTCAGCGGCAGATAATCTGCATTTTTCCGGTAGTCTGGTGGTCAGTCCTTGCACGCTCACGATGCAGGGGACGGGGATTGCCGAAGTCGATTTTTCGTCGCTTGAGAGTTCTGATTTCACTCCCGACGGCCAGTCTGCTCGTAAGCCTTTGGTGTTTGAACTCACGGATTGCGATTCGGCGCTGAGTAACGGGGTGCAGGTAACTTTCACTGGAACCGAAGCGACCGGAATGCGCGGTATCCTGGCCATCGATAGCCATTCAGGCGCTTCCGGGATCGGGATTGGTATTGAAACGCTATCCGGCGTTCCCGTGGGCATAAACGATGAAGAGGGTGCGATATTCACGCTGGTGACGGGGAATAACGCGCTAAGCCTGAATGCCTGGGTACAGCACCTTCCTGGCGAAGATCTGGTTCCGGGAACGTTCTTCGCAAGTGCACTGGTTACATTTGAGTATTTATGATGAAAATAATACGGGCTTTATTTTTGCTGCTGATTGCCGTTTATGGCAGTTCGGTAGTGGCCAAACCCATGCTGAAAGCGACGTTTTCAAGTACCACGATGTATTATGGTATTGGCCCTAATAGCGACAAATCTATTGTGGCGGAGGTGACGATAGCGACTCCGGAGGGAGTGTACTATGGCTCCTGGAACCTTTCGGGACATCGTAAAGGAGAAACGCTAACCGCAGACTCCTGGTCTGGGCCAGAACCTGCGCCGAAGGTTGTATTGAAGGATTTTGATAACACTGTTTCGCGATCTGCGTGCAAGAATCTTCCCTCGAACTGGAGGGGGTGTGGTTCTTTTACCCTGGAGATTACGGTACAAAGCGATGATTATGGTTGCCCCTGGCTGGCGTCGAGCCATATCGTTGCTACCACTTTTATCACTAACGAAACGTATTCCCCGCCGGATACGCGCAGCTCAGTTTGCCCGAAAGTTCCCGTTGATACTTTTGATATCTCCTGGGATGCGAACGTTTCGAAACAGAAAACAACCCTCATGCTTGATGCCACCGGTGGCACGGTGAATCGCACGTTACATACCTATTTGATGGAGGGGGGGAAACTTTGCGATGGCAGCAAATTTGACGACCGTGGCGCTTATTGCCGTTTTGTCTCATCGGGTATTACGCTCAATGTGCTGGGCTGCGACCAGTCGAGCGTCACGACCAGCGCCGTTGATCATCCGATAACCGATGTTGAACTTCATGATATTAATGTGTCGGTGAACACCAGCAACATTGGCTCAGGGCAATTCACGTCGACCTGTAGCTTCCAGTATATTATTGATGAGATTTAGGGTGTTTGGTGCGGTTCAGGCTAACCTGCGATGAACCAAAAAAAGCCGGGTGGCGGCTTCGCCTTACCCGGCCTACATTTCTGCACGTTCTTTTTTACAATTTCGCAAACACCCGACGCGCGGCGTCAATAGTATTATTAATGTCGTCCATGCTGTGTGCGACCGACATAAAACCCGCCTCAAACGCTGATGGCGCCAGATACACGCCTTCCTCCAGCATCAGGTGGAAGAAACGCTTAAAGCGTTCAACGTCGCACGCCATCACGTCCTGATAGCAGGTTACGTTCTCAGCGTCGGTGAAGAAAATCCCGAACATGCCGCCGACATGGTTAACCACCAGCGGAATATTCGCTTCTTCGGCAGCTTCCAGCAAACCTTCCGCCAGACGGGTGGTGAGCTCATCCAGCGTTTCATGAATGCCGGGCTGGGCGACTTCATTCAGGCAGGCAAAACCGGCCGCCATCGCAATCGGGTTGCCGGAAAGGGTACCCGCCTGGTAAACCGGACCCGTCGGCGCCAGCGCATCCATTACATCGCGACGACCGCCAAACGCGCCTACCGGCATCCCGCCGCCGATGATTTTACCCAGACAGGTCAGGTCCGGCACGACGCCGTAGTAATCCTGGGCTCCGGCCAGCGCTACGCGAAAACCGGTCATCACTTCGTCGATAATCAGCAGCGCGCCGAACTCATCACACAAGGCGCGCAGACCTGGCAGGAATTCCGGCAGCGGCGGGACGCAGTTCATATTGCCCGCCACGGGTTCGACGATGATACAGGCGATTTCCTGCGGATATTGTTCAAACGCCGCGCGCACTGACGTCAGATCGTTATAAGTGCAGGTCAGCGTATGTTTCGCGAAATCGGCCGGCACGCCCGGCGAGTTCGGCTGGCCGAGCGTCAGCGCGCCAGAACCGGCTTTGACCAGCAGACAGTCTGCATGGCCGTGGTAGCAGCCTTCGAATTTGATAATCTTATCGCGGCCAGTAAAACCACGCGCCAGGCGAATAGCGCTCATCGTCGCTTCGGTACCGGAGTTCACCATGCGCACCATGTCCATGGTCGGCACCAGGTTGGTGACCAGTTCCGCCATTTTCACTTCCATTTCGGTTGGCGCGCCGAAGCTTAAACCGCGCTCCGCAGCTTCGATCACCGCATTGCGGATAGCCGGGTGGTTATGCCCCAGTACCATTGGCCCCCAGGAACCGACATAGTCGATATACGCTTTGCCATCGACATCGTACAGATACGCGCCGTCCGCTTTTTCGATAAACAGCGGAGTACCACCCACGCCAGTGAAGGCGCGAACAGGGGAGTTCACGCCGCCGGGGATCAGCTCGCGGGCCGCGCTATAGAGATTTTCAGACTTACTCATGGAAAGATTCCTGGTTCGTAGAAAAAGTGAATACCCGCTATTCTAAGTTATTCAGAGAAGGTTATGAAAGTTTTACGCATTTGAAACAATACGATTTGCAGGGGATTTTCGCGGCGTTGGCGAGTAGAATGCCGACTTTAGATTTGTATTACCAATTAATGATCTTCTGATGAAAACAGACACTTCCACCTTTTTAGCTCAGCACATTGTGCGCTTACGGCGCAGAGATCAGATTCGCCGGTTAATGCAGCGGGATAAAACGCCGCTGGCCATCCTGTTCATGGCGGCCGTTGTCGGCACGCTTACCGGACTGGTTGGCGTCGCCTTTGAAAAGGCGGTTTCCTGGGTACAAAACATGCGCATTGGCGCGCTGGTTCAAGTCGCGGACCATGCGTTTTTGCTGTGGCCGCTGGCGTTTATTCTCTCGGCGTTGCTGGCGATGGTCGGCTATTTCCTGGTGCGTAAATTTGCGCCGGAAGCCGGCGGATCGGGTATCCCGGAAATTGAAGGCGCGCTGGAGGAGTTACGTCCGGTGCGCTGGTGGCGCGTGTTGCCGGTGAAGTTTATCGGCGGGATGGGAACGTTGGGCGCAGGAATGGTATTAGGGCGCGAAGGGCCAACGGTGCAAATCGGGGGCAACCTGGGGCGCATGGTGCTGGATGTTTTTCGTATGCGCAGCGCCGAAGCGCGGCATACGTTGCTGGCGACCGGCGCGGCGGCGGGGCTCTCTGCGGCGTTTAACGCGCCGCTGGCGGGTATCCTGTTTATTATTGAAGAGATGCGCCCGCAGTTTCGCTACAACCTGATTTCGATTAAAGCGGTGTTTACCGGCGTCATCATGTCGAGCATTGTGTTCCGCATATTTAACGGTGAAGCGCCGATTATTGAAGTCGGCAAACTGTCTGATGCGCCGGTTAACACGCTGTGGTTATATCTTATCCTCGGCATTATTTTTGGCTGCGTCGGGCCGGTATTTAATTCGCTGGTGCTGCGTACCCAGGATATGTTTCAGCGCTTTCATGGCGGCGAAATTAAAAAATGGGTGCTAATGGGCGGCGTGATCGGCGGCCTGTGCGGTATTCTGGGGTTGATTGAGCCGGAAGCGGCAGGCGGCGGATTTAACCTTATTCCTATCGCCGCGGCAGGTAATTTTAGCGTCGGGCTACTGCTGTTCATCTTTATTACCCGGGTGGTCACGACGCTGCTTTGCTTTTCTTCCGGCGCGCCGGGGGGCATTTTCGCCCCAATGCTGGCGCTGGGAACGCTGCTTGGTACGGCCTTCGGTATGGCGGCGGCAGTGCTTTTCCCGCAGTATCACCTGGAGGCCGGTACCTTTGCGATTGCCGGGATGGGGGCGCTGATGGCGGCGTCGGTGCGCGCCCCGCTGACGGGGATTGTGCTGGTGCTGGAGATGACCGATAACTACCAGCTCATTTTGCCAATGATTATCACCTGTCTTGGCGCGACACTATTAGCCCAGTTTTTGGGCGGGAAGCCGTTATACTCAACCATCCTGGCGCGTACTCTGGCGAAGCAGGATGCGGAACAGGCGGCGAAAAACCAGAATGCGCCTGCGGGCGAGAATACTTGAATGAATTACCAGGGTATTAGATAATGACTGCCAATATTGGGTGAAAATTTATCCAATTACCGATGTCGTTTGGAGCAAAATATGAGTGATGACGTAGCGCTGCCGCTGCAGTTTACCGACGCAGCAGCGAATAAAGTAAAAAGTCTTATCGCTGACGAAGATAACCCGAATCTGAAACTGCGCGTGTATATCACCGGCGGTGGTTGCAGCGGCTTCCAGTATGGTTTTACCTTTGACGATCAGGTTAACGAAGGGGATATGACCATCGAAAAACAGGGCGTTGGCCTGGTGGTTGACCCGATGAGTTTGCAGTATCTGGTGGGTGGTTCGGTCGATTATACCGAAGGCCTGGAAGGTTCCCGCTTCATTGTAACCAACCCGAATGCGAAAAGTACCTGCGGGTGTGGCTCTTCCTTCAGCATTTGATTGTTGTTCGTTGTGCCGGATGGCGACGCGAGCGTTTTATCCGGCCTACAACATCTTTCCTGTAGGCCCGATAAGCGTAGCGCCATCGGGCAAAACAATATCAACGTCCGTTTTCATCCAGTGCAAACGTCGGCAATTTCAAATGCCAGCGAATGGCGGCCAGCCGAATAAACAGCGTGACAACCATACCCATCATGCTGGCGCTTTCCAGCGGTACTGAAAACGCATAAAACGCGGTGGCGTGAACAATCCCGCCGATAATACAGGCCGTGGCATAGATTTCGGTGCGTAGGATCATGGGGATCTCGCGTGCCAGAACATCGCGAATAATCCCGCCGCCGACGCCGGTAATCACGCCCATACAGACAGCCACTAATGGCCCCGTTTCAGCGAGGAAGGCTTTATTCACCCCAATGCCGACAAACACCGCCAGCCCGACCGCATCCAGTACCGGCAACATCCATTTCGGCAGACGTCTTGGCTGGCGAACCAGCAGGATGGTCAGCATACTGGTGACCATGGCGACGACCAAATCGGTAGGATCTTTAACCCAGAATACCGGGCCGTTATCCAGCGCCATATCGCGGATTGTCCCGCCGCCGACGGCAGTAACGACGCCGAGCACCAGGACGCCGAACGGGTCCATACGTAATTTCCCGGCCAGCAACACGCCAGAGATAGCAAATACAGCCGTGCCTACAATATCCAGCCAATAGACGAGCATTGTCGAATCCCCACTGGGAGCCTGGTAAGACAGGCTCTAATTCACCTGTGAAAGCGCATTACAGAGTTGTTTTGCGGCGAGGATAATACGCGGGCTTGCGCGTTCAAACCAGTCGCTGTTAAGCGGAATAACCGGAATTTTTAACAGGTTTCCCCAGTATTGTTCAATTTTGAGAATTTCGCCCGCTTTTCCGGCCACGATAATGGCCTGGGGATGCCTTGCCAACACCTGCTCACGGCTGACTTGCGGCCACGGCACGCGGCTGTCAGCAAAGACGTTTTCTCCACCGCAGGTTGTCAAAACCTGATGTTGAATAGACCCTTTACCACTGGTAAACAGAGGATTCATGCCAAACTGAAGAAAGACGCGCTTTTTAGCTTTACCGGCATACTCAGCGTTGAGCGCGGCGTACTCGTTTAGCAATGTCTGCGCTGCCTGCTGAGCCTTTTCCGGCTGCGGGCTCCAGGCGGCCAGTTGACGGAGCGTGTCGGCGATCTGTTCGATGCTTACCGCGTCTACCCACATGACCTTAATACCTAATGACGTCAGTTGGTTTACCTGGCGTTCCGCATTGCCGCCGCGCCAGGCGACGACCAGATCCGGCTTCAGCGCCACAATGCGTTCCAGATTCATTCCCTGCCAGGTAGAGACCTGTTCTATTTTTTGCGCTTCGGGCGGGTAGTCGGAATAGCTACTGACGCCAACGGGCGTAATCCCGGCGGCAAAAGCAAGCTCCGTATTGGCGGGAGAGAGGGTAATGACGCGCGGCGCAGCGTAAAGCCACACCGGGAGCGTAAGCAGCAGGGCGACCAGCGCCCTGAATATTCGCTTAGCCATGCGCCAGTTTCTGTACCAGCGTTTCGACCATCAGAGTCGACTGTTTCGCCGCCACCGCGAGGAATTCGTCAAAGCTGAGGTGCGATTGCTGATCGGCCACGTCAGAGATAGCGCGTACCACCACGAACGGCACGTTGAAGTTATAGCAGACGTGGGCGATAGCGGTGGCTTCCATCTCTACGGCGACCGCGTCGGGGAAGTTATGCCGAATTTTCGCCAGCCCGACGGAGCCGTTAATAAACGCGTCACCGCTAACAATAAGGCCGCGTACCGCGTTCAGATTCAGCTCCCTGATGCAGGATTCCGCGGCGGCGATCAGTTTGTCATCGGCCTTAAATCCGGCCGGACAGCCCGGTAATTGCCCGTATTCATAGCCGAAAGCGGTCACATCAGCGTCGTGGTAACGCGCTTCGTCAGAGACGACGATATCGCCGACCTTCAGCGTGGACGCCAGACCGCCTGCGGAACCGGTATTGATGATCACGTCCGGCTTGCAGTGCTCCAGAAGCAACGTTGCGCCCAGCGCCGCCGCGACTTTACCGATACCGGATTTCAGCAATGCCACTTCGGTGCCGTTCAACTGGCCGGTGTAAATTTCGCAGCCGCCCAGCGTAATCGTCTGACGGTTGTCAATTTTGTCACGCAGCAGCGTAACTTCTTCTTCCATTGCGCCAATGATGCCGATTTTCATAGATTTACTCGCGATAAGTCAGTTTTGGGGGCATAGTTTATCATGCGCTTATGGGGAAGCGCATTTCTCAGGCGGGGAGAGGATATGGCATCGATCGATTTCCGAAATAAAATTAACTGGCATCGTCGTTATCGTTCACCGCAGGGCGTAAAGACGGAACATGAGATCCTGCGGATTTTTGAAAGCGATCGCGGGCGGATTATCAACTCTCCGGCTATACGCCGTTTGCAGCAAAAAACGCAGGTTTTCCCGCTGGAGCGCAATGCCGCGGTGCGTACTCGCCTGACGCATTCGATGGAGGTGCAGCAGGTAGGGCGTTATATCGCGAAAGAGATTTTAAGCCGCCTGAAAGAGCAAAACCGACTGGAGGAGTACGGTCTGGACGCGCTGACCGGTCCCTTTGAAAGTATTGTGGAAATGGCCTGCCTGATGCACGACATCGGAAATCCGCCGTTCGGTCATTTTGGCGAGGCGGCGATCAATGACTGGTTTCGTCAGCGGCTGCATCCGGAAGATGCGGAAAGTCAGCCGCTCACGCATGATCGCTGTGTGGTTTCCTCGCTACGGTTACAGGAAGGCGAAGAAAATCTGAACGATATTCGCCGCAAGGTACGTCAGGATATCTGCCATTTTGAAGGCAATGCACAGGGAATTCGTCTGGTGCATACGCTCATGCGGATGAATCTTACCTGGGCGCAGGTTGGCGGAATTTTAAAATATACCCGTCCGGCATGGTGGCGAGGGCCGGTGCCGGATTCCCATCGCTATTTAATGAAGAAACCGGGCTATTATCTTTCTGAAGAGAAGTATATTGCGAGGTTACGTAAAGAACTTCAGTTAGCGCCTTACAGTCGCTTTCCATTAACGTGGATTATGGAAGCCGCAGATGATATTTCTTATTGTGTTGCCGATCTTGAAGACGCGGTAGAGAAAAGAATCTTTAGCGTTGAGCAGCTTTATCACCATTTATATCACGCGTGGGGCCACCATGAGAAGGATTCGCTGTTTGAGCTAGTGGTAGGAAATGCGTGGGAAAAATCACGCGCCAATACATTAAGCCGCAGTACCGAAGATCAGTTTTTTATGTATTTACGGGTAAATACATTAAATAAACTGGTGCCCTATGCCGCTCAGCGTTTTATTGATAATTTGCCGCAGATTTTTGCCGGTACCTTCAATCAGGCGTTACTGGAAGATGCCAGCGGTTTTAGCCGCCTGCTTGAACTCTATAAGAATGTGGCGGTTGAACATGTGTTTAGTCATCCGGATGTAGAACAGCTTGAACTACAGGGATACCGGGTGATCAGCGGGTTATTAGATATCTATCAGCCGCTATTAAGTTTGTCGCTTAACGACTTTCGCGAGCTGGTGGAAAAAGAACGGTTGAAACGCTTCCCCATAGAATCGCGCTTATTTCAGAAACTTTCTACGCGCCATCGTTTGGCCTACGTGGAAGTCGTCAGTAAATTACCTACGGATTCGGCGGAGTACCCGGTACTGGAATATTATTATCGCTGTCGGTTGATTCAGGATTATATCAGCGGGATGACTGACCTTTACGCATGGGATGAATATCGGCGTTTGATGGCGGTCGAACAGTAAATGGACTTTTGTAAAGATGGACAATAAATTTTTACTTTTTCCAGAAACTTTGTTCCGGAACTTCGCGTTATAAAATGAATCTGACGTACACAGCAATTTTGCGTTACCTGTTAATCGAGATTGAAACACATGAAAAAAACCACATTAGCAATGAGTGCACTGGCTCTGAGTTTAGGTTTGGCATTGTCGCCTCTGTCTGCCACGGCGGCTGAAACGTCCTCTTCAGCAATGACTGCCCAGCAGATGCCAAGCCTGGCACCGATGCTCGAAAAAGTGATGCCATCGGTGGTCAGTATTAATGTAGAAGGTAGCACCACGGTGAATACGCCGCGTATGCCGCGTAATTTCCAGCAGTTCTTTGGCGATGACTCCCCGTTCTGTCAGGACGGTTCTCCGTTCCAGAATTCTCCGTTCTGCCAGGGCGGCGGTAACGGCGGCAACGGCGGTCAACAACAGAAATTCATGGCGCTGGGCTCCGGCGTAATTATTGACGCCGCGAAGGGCTACGTCGTTACCAACAACCACGTGGTTGATAACGCCAGCGTGATTAAAGTACAGCTTAGCGATGGACGTAAATTCGATGCTAAAGTGGTGGGCAAAGATCCGCGTTCTGATATCGCACTGATTCAAATTCAGAATCCGAAGAATCTGACGGCGATTAAGCTGGCGGACTCCGACGCGCTGCGCGTGGGGGATTATACCGTCGCTATTGGTAACCCGTTTGGTCTGGGCGAAACGGTGACGTCAGGTATCGTTTCGGCGCTGGGGCGTAGCGGCCTGAACGTAGAAAATTACGAGAACTTTATTCAGACCGACGCCGCGATTAACCGCGGTAACTCCGGCGGCGCGCTGGTGAACCTGAACGGTGAGCTGATCGGTATTAATACCGCGATTCTGGCGCCGGACGGCGGCAACATCGGTATCGGCTTCGCTATCCCCAGTAACATGGTGAAAAATCTGACGTCGCAGATGGTGGAATACGGCCAGGTGAAACGCGGCGAACTGGGGATCATGGGGACTGAGCTGAATTCCGAATTGGCGAAAGCGATGAAAGTCGACGCCCAGCGTGGCGCGTTCGTCAGCCAGGTGATGCCGAATTCATCCGCAGCGAAAGCGGGTATCAAAGCCGGGGATGTCATTACCTCGCTGAACGGTAAACCGATCAGCAGCTTTGCGGCGCTGCGCGCTCAGGTCGGCACTATGCCGGTCGGCAGCAAAATCAGCCTCGGTCTGCTGCGTGAGGGTAAAGCGATTACGGTTAATCTGGAACTGCAGCAGAGCAGCCAGAGTCAGGTTGATTCCAGCACCATCTTCAGCGGGATTGAAGGCGCTGAAATGAGCAATAAAGGCCAGGATAAAGGCGTTGTGGTGAGCAGCGTGAAAGCGAATTCACCCGCCGCGCAAATTGGCCTCAAAAAAGGTGATGTGATTATCGGCGCTAACCAGCAGCCGGTGAAAAATATCGCCGAGCTGCGTAAAATTCTCGACAGCAAGCCGTCGGTGCTGGCGCTGAATATTCAGCGTGGTGATAGTTCTATTTATTTGCTGATGCAGTAATCACCTTTGTCCCCCTTCCGCCATGGAAGGGGGCAACACTTTTCTGTGAAACCCCCCACAACTCCATACTTCTTTGCACTGTTTTGTGCATTTGCACAATGTCGAGACCTGTCATCTTCCTTATGCTTGTGCTCTGCTCACAGGAGGGATTTATGGCTGGCTGGCATCTTGATACCAAAATGGCGCAGGATATCGTGGCGCGCACTATGCGCATCATCGATACCAATATCAACGTAATGGATGCCCGCGGGCGCATTATCGGCAGCGGCGATCGGGAACGTATTGGTGAATTGCACGAAGGCGCGCTGTTAGTGCTGTCGCAGGGCCGGGTTGTGGATATCGACGACGCCGTGGCGCGACACCTGCACGGGGTGCGTCAGGGGATTAATCTTCCCTTACGCCTTGAGGGCGAAATTGTCGGCGTGATTGGTCTCACCGGCGAACCAGAGCACCTGCGTAAATATGGTGAACTGGTGTGTATGACTGCCGAAATGATGCTGGAGCAGTCGCGGTTAATGCACCTTTTGGCGCAGGATAGCCGTTTGCGTGAAGAGCTGGTGATGAACCTGATTCAGGCCGAAGAAAATACGCCGGCGCTGGTGGAATGGGCGCAGCGTTTGGGGATTGATTTGAACCAGCCGCGTGTGGCGGCGGTGGTGGAAGTCGATAGCGGCCAGCTTGGCGTCGATAGCGCAATGGCGGAACTTCAGCAGTTGCAGAATGCGCTTACCACGCCGGAGCGTAACAACCTGATAGCCATTGTGTCTCTCACCGAGATGGTGGTGCTCAAACCCGCCTTAAACTCGTTTGGTCGTTGGGATGCTGAAGATCATCGTAAGCGCGTAGAGCAGCTTATCTCGCGAATGAAAGAGAATGGTCAGCTACGTTTTCGCGTGGCGCTGGGCAATTACTTTACCGGGCCGGGCAGTATTGCACGCTCATACCGCACGGCGCGCACCACGATGATGGTCGGCAAACAGCGGATGCCAGAAAGCCGCAGCTATTTTTATCAGGATTTGATGCTGCCGGTTCTGTTAGATAGCCTGCGTGGCGGCTGGCAGGCCAATGAGCTGGCGCGCCCGCTGGTAAAACTCAAAGCGATGGATAACAACGGGTTATTACGTCGGACGCTGACGGCGTGGTTTCGCCATAATGTCCAGCCGCTGGCGACCTCTAAGGCGCTGTTTATTCATCGTAACACGCTGGAATATCGGCTAAATCGTATTTCGGAACTGACCGGGCTGGATTTGGGAAATTTTGACGATCGGCTGTTGCTGTATGTGGCGCTACAACTGGATGAACAGCGTTAAGTCCGGCGGCGCTTCGCTGACCAGACCAGGGGATTTGGGCGAAGTAGTAGGCCGGATTAGGCAAAACCGCCATTCGACAACGTAATCTCACAGCGCCCGAAGACGCTGTGATGGGGTGGGGTTAATTCGTGGTCAGGCGCTGCAATCCCCGCGCCGTGACCTGCCAGATCACGTGTTGCGGCTGCGGCCAGCTTTCGCCATTGAGCGGGTTGCGGATAACCGACTGGTCTGCGCCCTCGGCATGAAAGACCTCAATCGTATAATCCTCATCCAGCCCGCAGACGTCAGTATAGCCGCCAAGCTGCACCGAACCTTTTATCGACTGACGGTAAACCACCGTACCGCGCGTATTATAAATCGTCACTGCCGCATATTCTGTTGCGAAGTCGCTATGCGGCGCAATTGGGTATGCGGTAAAGATAAATTGTTGCGCACGGATGTCTATTTCCATACTGGCAAAACCATTTTCTTCCTTGCCAATAAGCTGCCAGCTGAATTTATCGCCATATAATACGGCAGCATCGGAGGTATTTTTCTCTTCCGTTTGTTCCGGTGAGTCGACCTCCAGCCCATCGCTCACCACGCGCCAGCGGTTGTGTTTTTTCAGCGTGACGTTTTGCCCGGTCGTTTCATTGATGGCGCTGCAACGGTAAGGTTCGTCATGGAAGAGCTCAATGTACATTCCCGCTTGCAAAACAACCGTATCGCTATCGGCTGGATAGTGGGTGATGCCATCATAATGACGGCTATAGATAACCTCGCCGGACTCCTCCTTCACCGTGAGCGTGCTGTATGTCGCGGTATAGTAAGGATGAGGCTGCCCGGCCTGTGTTTCTATTGTCATGCGCTGTTGCCGATTATCGTAAGCAAGCTGGCAAAACGTTCTGTCGCCTTGTCCGCGTAACTGCAACGTCACGCCTTTACCGATGCCTTCGCCCGGCTCGCTGTTATCCGCCGGCAGCACATCAACGCTGTCGCGCATTAACGCGCTACGGGTCGGCTCTTCAATGTGGGAGAGCATCAGCCAGAGATCGTTTTTGCAAGCGGCATAAGGTTGCGCCATTAATAAAGGGCAGGCGCGGATAGCATCTGCGCGATGGCTGAACATAGCCTGGAGATCTGCGACAGGATCGTTGTTGAGCGAAAAATGATAAAGCCCTTCGCTATCAAGACGCAGTAACTGATATTTCGTCGACGAGACCAATGTCAGATAGCCCGGCGAGGCTTTCAGGCGGCCAGGCTCGGCATGATAAAGATAAAGGTGGTAGTGGTCGCTAAACGGCACCACAATTTTTCCGGTGGCGCAGTTTGTTCCGTTCATCTTACGTTCAAAAACCTTTTCGCCGCTGGCGGTTAACACCGTTATGCTGGCGTATAACGTATTCGCGAAGTAGCTGTGCGGCGTGGCGTTCGTGATATCCAGAACTAATTGTCTGGCCTCATGATCCACGGCTAAACGGGCGAAGGGCATGTCACCGTAGCCGAGGAAAATCAACTGCTCGTTATGCGCGGCGCTGTCCTGCAAGGCGGTGAAATTAACGGTAAGTGCGTTTTCCCCTTCGCGGATAACCACATAGTCCGTGTCCGGGCGGTATTTCTGCGATCGCCCTTTGGGCAGGGTGAGATGGTAAATGCCAATGGGCAGGGGAGTTAACGTGAGCGTACTGTCGTTGACGGGCAATGTATATGTGCTGCCGGCGTTGTCGTGTAGCGTTAAGGCGCGTCCATAAAGTTGCTCCGGCTGATCGATATTCAGCGTTAGCGTGAGCGTTCCCGTTTTGTTCAGCGCCGCCAGCTCGGCGTTTTCAACCAGCCAGACAAAAGAGTCCAGCCCTAACTGTTGGCGCGCGCTTTCCCATTCGCGCTCCGGCAGCAGATCGTAAAGCGGCCAGACGGGTTTTACCGCCCGTGCGGCGATCTGCTCGCGGGTGAACGCATCGACCGGTAAGCCGCACAGCTGAATAAACGGCGCGACGTCATAACCTGAGGCTGTGGCGATGGCGTCCGCCAGCAGATCGGTCAGGCGATGCTCGCAGGGCAAAAAGTTTTCGTCAGCACCCAGCTCGCGGTAGTTCTGGTTAAACACCCGGAAGGCTTCTGTTCCGCCTTTAAATAACATCAGCATCAGAAATTGCAGGCGGGGGCGGACGCCCCAGGCGCTAACCGGCGTGCGATTCCGCAGATGGGTAATGAATTGCAACTCCTGCTCAGACTGCCGCCCGTAATTGTAGAGCCAGCCGTCGGTATAAAGATGGTTCCCCTGGTTCAGGTTAAGCTGCTGGAAAAACGCGGCGTAAATGTTGTTCCACACCTCACCGACTGGCAGGTCGACGTCATTCATAAAGACGCCCTGATAGCCGTGACCGATTTCATGCAGAATCGTCCACTGCGTGGCGACATTATCGATCCACCCCTGGCTTAATGTTGCAGCCGTTTGCGCACACCACCAGGGGAGATAATAAGCCGCGCCGACGCCGTGTTTATCCGCTTTAATAAAATAGCGGTTAGCGACATTTTGATTCAGCGGCGAAGCAGGGCTATCGCTGAGACCAGTCCAGTCATTATAGGCGTCGATCACTCGCGTATAGTACGCATCCAGCGTGGTGATACCGGCGTTGATGACATTAGCGCGATCCGCCCAGGGCAGCAGAAAACGCACGCGGTCCAGTTCCAGCAGGGCAAAAGGCGACGCCTGTTCTTCCCAGGTCTGGAAAAAAGCGTCTTCGGATTGCCCCTTACGCCAGTGTGGCAAATTTTTATTGCTGATTGGCTGTCGGTAGATCACCGAAAACTCGCCGCCCTGCGCAAAAAAGAGGGTATCAATAAAGGGAACGGAATCGACCGTTGTGCTGATCGTTTGCCAGTTGCCGTTCAGCGTAAGCGATTTCTCACACGCTGAGTCATTGCACAGCAGACGGAGTCTGGCGTTACCGGCGTTGTTATTTGGCTGGCGGATTTGCAACTGCGTATTCGCTGGCAGAATAAATCCCAGCGCCTGGCGGTCGTGCTCGCGCCCCTTTTCAAATTTGATGTTATCCAGTCCGGGAGCCGCAGGCAGCGAATAACATGTTAGCGTGATTTCCTGAGTCATATAACCTCCATAAATAGGGAGGATGAACATAGCTTTTTATTTTTATTAATAAATACAGCAGGATAACGAAATGATATGTATTGAGCCGCTGTGAGGCATAGTGATGAAAAATGGTGGTAACCGTGAGGCGGATGAGAGGGAGCAGCAGAGTGAGAGGGGCCCGAAATGAAGCCCCGGCAGCTTTTTTATTTGCGGGTAAGCTTGTCCAGATCGGCTTCGATTTCACTGATCTTATTCGCGACGACGCTTTCCAGGTGGCGCAAGTCGTCGAGGATCTTACGCTTGAGATCGAGTTCTGAGCGGTCGCGCTGGCAGATTTGGTCCAGCTCGTCAATTACATAGCGTAGGTTAGGGCTAATCTCCTGTACTTCTTTATAACCCTGACCGATGCCATCGGCCACCACCGTTTTACGCTGGCGTGGATACTTAAACTTCACGCTTTTAGCAAAGAATTCACCTCTATCCTTTTGAAAATAGATTTTCAGGATATCGTTATTGGCTTCTTGCCGCAGGCTGTAACGATCGATTTCCTCAGGATTGGTAATGCCCAGACTTTTTAGATTGTCATACATAGCGGTATCCTTCATCACACTATAACTTTTGAATAATTAACGAAAAGTTGGTTTTTCGCCACCAATGGATACAAAAAAAGCGCGGTTGATCGCAGAAGACGTCTCGACAACGTCATGAGTAAAAGGGCGGCGATTATTGATAGCTTAAGTAATTCAACGCGATATTCCGTTTATAGAGAAAGCGTTTGAGGTCAGTGTGAGAAATTGACCGGAGGTAGCGGTCGATAACCTTGGGAGGCGGAGTCTATGTCCGGAACGTATAATGCGACTATTCGCCGGGTGGTGATTTCCGCCTGGACAGGAAGCTCCATTGAATATTATGATTTTCTATTATATGGCCTGGCAAGCGCGCTGGTATTTGGCGCGCTTTTTGCCGCGGCAATGGCTTTTCCCTTTTTCTGGCTGCTGGAAAGCCGTTCGCTCATACTGATGACAATGGGCTACGTTCTGCTTATTAACATTAGTCATAATTCACTGAATGCCGTGCACCCTTCTTTTTTCGCCTGACTGTTTCATCCGCCTGTATGCTACAGCGGTTCATCAATTGGCGCTCAGTTGGGGGCGGTTGTGGCAGGGGGGATTCACGCCGTTTATCGCTAAAGCGTTAAGTGCAGTCTATGATAACAGTTGGACTTTTGTTGCCGGTTATGTCGTTTTGACTGCATTGGCTTCGGCGTTTGCGGCAAAGATTGCGCCGGAAACCGTGTTACCGCATTCGCCGTAATGCAAAGGGGGCTGTCGCCCCCGCTTTTCACTCGCTTAATCAATAGTGCGCAATAATTCGTTAATGCCCACTTTACCACGCGTTTTGGCGTCGACTTTTTTCACGATCACCGCGCAGTACAAACTGTACTTACCGTCTTTTGACGGCAGGTTGCCGGAAACGACCACGGAGCCCGCCGGTACGCGGCCATAGTGAACTTCACCGGTTTCGCGATCGTAGATTTTGGTGCTCTGGCCGAGGTATACGCCCATGGAAATGACGGAACCTTCTTCGACAATGACGCCTTCCACGACTTCAGAACGCGCGCCAATAAAGCAGTTGTCTTCAATGATGGTCGGGTTAGCCTGCAGCGGCTCCAGTACGCCGCCGATACCCACGCCGCCGGAAAGGTGAACATTTTTACCAATCTGCGCGCAGGAACCCACCGTCGCCCAGGTGTCAACCATGGTGCCTTCGTCAACGTAGGCGCCGATGTTAACGTAAGACGGCATCAACACGGTGTTGCGGGCGATAAATGCGCCCTGACGAACGGCCGCAGGCGGAACAACGCGGAAGCCTTCTTTCTGAAAACGCGCTTCGTCGTAATCAGCGAATTTCATCGGGACTTTATCGAAGTAGCGGCTTTCCGCACCGTCGATAACCTGGTTATCGTTAATACGGAAAGAGAGCAGAACCGCTTTCTTCAACCACTGGTGAGTGACCCACTGACCGTCGATTTTTTCTGCGACACGCAGCGCGCCGGAATCAAGTAGAGAAATGACCTGGTTTACCGCCTCTCGGGTCACGGTATCTACATTTGCCGGCGTAATATCGGCGCGGCGCTCAAAAGCGGTCTCAATAACGTTCTGTAACTGCTGCATTGTTAAACTCTTTCATATAAATAAACACACTACCCTTTATCGTTTGGATTGAGGGCCGCTGTCAACCGTTGTTGCACCTCAAGTTGCAGCACATTATTAAGTGCGCGTCGATCCGCTGTGGCGATTATGAATAAATCTTCTACTCGTTCACCAATGGTTGTAATTCGGGCGCCATGAAGCGAAATTCCCAGATCGGCAAAAATTTGTCCGACCCTGGCCAGCAGACCAGGTTGATCGAGCGCGATCAATTCCATGAATGATTTTCTGTCGGTATGGGTGGGCAGAAAATTGACTTCCGTTTCGACCGTAAAGTGCCGTAACTTTGCCGGTTGCCGACGCGGCTGCGGCGGCTGCCAGCTACGCTGCGTAATGGTCTGTTCAAGACCGGTGCGAATAACGTCATGGCGATCCGCCGCCAGCGGGCTGCCGTCTGGTTCCAGAACGATAAACGTATCCATTGCCATGCCGTCGCGAGTGGTAAAGATCTGCGCGTCATGGACGCTTAAATTACGCCTGTCCAGCTCGGCGCAGACGGCGGCAAACAGATAGGGTCTGTCCGGGCTCCAGATAAAAATTTCGGTTCCGCCGCGCGTGGCCTGCGGACTGAGCAACACTAACGGTTGGCGCAGATCGTGCTGCAATAAATGGCGTGCGTGCCAGGCGAGCTGATTTGGACTATGACGAACAAAATAGTTAGCGCGACAGCGGGTCCAGATTTTGTGCAGCGCGGCTTCATCAATATTGTCCATTCGCAGCAGCGCCAGCGCCTGAAGCTGATGGTGACGCACGCGCTCACGCATATCCGGCGTATTTTGCATTCCACGCCTGAGCTGTTTTTCAGTGGCGAAGTACAGCTCGCGCAGCAGGCTCTGTTTCCAGCTATTCCACAAGGTTTCGTTGGTCGCGCAGATGTCCGCGACGGTCAGGCAGACCAGAAAACGCAGCCGTGTTTCGGTTTGCACCTCTTCGGCGAACTGCTTGATGACTTCCGGATCCTGGATGTCGCGGCGCTGGGCGGTGACCGACATCAGCAGGTGTTGGCGCACCAGCCAGGCGACCAGTTGCGTTTCGCGTGAGTTCAAACCGTGCAGTTCGGCGAAGGTGAGTACATCCTGTGCGCCCAGTACCGAATGGTCGCCGCCGCGTCCTTTCGCAATATCGTGGAACAGCGCGGCGATCAGGATCAGTTCCGGATGGGGAAGCCGCGGCCAGAGATCGACGCATAGCGGATGGCGCTGGCGCGTCTCTTCTTTCGCAAAGCTCTCCAGTTTGAGCATTACGCGGATGGTGTGTTCATCCACCGTGTATGCGTGGAACAGGTCAAACTGCATTTGTCCGACGATGTGTGACCACTGCGGCATATAAGCCCACAGTACGCTGTGGCGGTGCATAGGCAGCAGGCCGCGGCTGACCGCGCCGGGATGGCGCAGCATACTAAGAAACAGAGTGCGCGCCTCCGGGATGTAACACAGCGGTTGGCTCAGGTGGCGGCGGGCGTGGCGCAAATGGCGTAACGTCGTAGAGTAGATGCCGGTGATCGCGCTATTGCGCACCATCATATAAAACATGCGCAGGATCGCTTGCGGTTCGCGGATAAACAGCGTGTCGTCACGCAGATCAATGAGCGTGCCGCGCAGTTGAAACTCATCGTCAACAGGACGTGGTTTTTCATCCGCAGGCAGCGCCAGAATCGCCTCGTCAAATAGCTGAAGCAGCATCTGATTAAGTTCGCTCACCCGACGCGTAACCCGGAAGTAGTCTTTCATCATCCGCTCAACCGGATCATTGCCCTCGCCGCTGTAGTTAAGGCGTTGAGCGACGCTTAACTGGCGGTCGAACAGCAGGCGGTTATCGTAGCGGCTGACCACCAGATGTAGCGCAAAGCGAATGCGCCACAGGATATGCAGGCATTCGTTGAGCTCCGCGCGTTCAGCCGGGGTTAAAAAGCCGAATCCCACCATCTCATCGAGCGAGGTAGCGCCGAAGTGACGTCGGGCGACCCACTGCAATGTATGGATATCGCGCAGACCGCCGGGGCTGCTTTTAATATCCGGCTCCAGATTATAGCTGGTGCCGTGATAGCGCTGGTGGCGCTGGTTCTGCTCTTCTACTTTGGCGGCGTAAAATTTGTCGGACGGCCAAAAACCTTCGCTGAAAATATGTTTTTGCAGTGCCAGAAACAGAGCGACATCACCGATCAGCAGGCGCGTTTCGATGAGGTTTGTCGCAACGGTTAAATCAGACAGACCTTCCAGCAGACACTCTTCCAGCGTACGTACGCTATGTCCGACATCCAGCTTGACGTCCCATAATAAAGTCAGCAGTTCGCCGACCTTTTGCGCCTGTTCATCGGGCAGCTTTTTGCGGCTTAAAATGAGCAGATCAATATCGGAAAGCGGATGCAGTTCGCCGCGTCCATAGCCGCCGACGGCGACCAGCGCCAGATCGGCAATCTGACCGAAACCGGCCTCAATCCACAGGCGTTGCAACAACTGGTCAATAAATTCGGTACGAGCTTCAATAAGCTGTTCAGCACAAATGCCGCTGTCAAATGCCTCGCCCAGCCAGTGTTGAAAGATGTCGATGCGGGCTTTGATACCAGCGACGGTCAGTTCAGCGCGCGGCCAGACGCCAGGGTTTTGCGGCTGGTCCGGGAGGGTGGGGAGTGCGGTATTCGCGTGCTGTTCAGGAAGAGTATTCATATGCGCCACCCATTAAAAAGCCGGATGGTGGCGTGAACGCCTTACCCGGCCTACGTATTTACTCTTCATTCTTCAAGTTGCTTCTGCGTTGGCTGCGCTCGTTCACTCCAGTCACGTACTTATGTACGCTCCTGAAGATTCACTCTCTTGCCGCCTTGAGGCAACTCGAATGATTTTGAGTAAAGGTGTAATTTGTAGGCCTGATAAGATGCGAAGGCATCGCCATCAGGCAAAACATTATTCGTTGTGTGTGATGACCGCCGGGATGGTGTCATCTTTACGCAGCGTCAGAATTTCACAGCCGTTTTCCGTTACCACAATAGTATGCTCGTACTGAGCAGACAAGCTGCGGTCTTTGGTTTTTACCGTCCAGCCGTCTTTCATGGTGCGGATACGGTAATCCCCGGCGTTCAGCATCGGTTCAATGGTAAAGGTCATGCCAGGCTGCAACACGACGCCGCCATCGTCTGCATCATAATGCAGCACCTGCGGTTCTTCATGGAAGCCGCGACCAATACCGTGTCCGCAGTATTCACGTACCACGGAGAAACCTTCGCCTTCGGCATATTTCTGGATGGCGGCGCCAATGGTGCGCAGGCGGATGCCCGGTTTCACCATTTTGATGCCCAGATACAGGCTCTCTTGCGTGACGCGGCACAGACGCTCACCCAGAATGGTCGGTTTGCCGACGATAAACATCTTCGAGGTATCGCCGTGGAATTCATCTTTAATCACGGTCACGTCGATGTTGACGATATCACCATCTTTCAGATGTTTAGCGTCATCCGGAATGCCGTGGCACACCACTTCATTAATAGAGATACAGACGGATTTCGGATAGCCGTGGTAGCCGAGGCAGGCGGAGATCGCGTGTTGTTCGTTAACGATGTAATCGTTACAGATACGGTCCAGTTCGCCGGTGGTGACGCCCGGTTTGATATACGGTTCGATCATTTCCAGCACTTCGGCTGCCAGACGGCCCGCGACGCGCATTTTTTCGATGTCTTCAGATGTCTTGATAGAAATAGCCATGGATAGTGTCCAGCAGTGTCGATTATTTCGACAATAATAGGTTATGTCGTATCAATGTTAACAGTGCAGCGGCGTCAGTGCCAGATGTTGAACATTCTGGTAACGCTGACGTCCGCATGGTTCACCAGGTTGATTAGGGTTTCTTAACGGCTTTACCGTGACGGTCAAAGGTGAATTTTTGGTCGGTTCTGCGGTATACACCTTCCCCTTCAGATTTAACAAAGGTGGCGACAATATAGGGAGACTGCCACTCAAATGAGTATTTGCCGTTTTTGGGCATCGGAATCAGCAAATTACCATCGTTATCGATGAAACCATCGTCGACCTCAAAGCCAATATCGGCAACGGCTTTTGCGAAGGGGTTATATTTAAAGAGGTTTTTCTTTTCGCTGGCGGGAATTTTCGGCAACTTGCTGAAATCGAGATGCTTAAAGACCTGAGCCAGAAATAGCTGGTTCTCCAGCGATGTCGCCTGCCGGGCCGGAAACTCCAGCGTCAGATTGTCGGCCAGGCGGTAGTACCAGGAATAATTAGCATTATCTCCGTTCATTGTAAAAATAAAGAGATTTTCCAGCCGCTTGCCGTTGGGATATTTCTGTTGGTTTTTCGCCATCACCTCGTCAAGGGTGGTATGATGAACCTTGATATCGACATAAATATAATTAGAAAAACAACTGTTGTATTTTACTGACATTCGCGGTGAAAGAGGCTTAATAAAACGCTGTGGTTTTTTCAGTAGCGGCGTTAATGTTTCTTCAAAGCTACGCTGGGTTTCAACAACATCGAATAGCTGGTTCATGCTGGTCTGATAACGCGATTCGAGCTCTTTTCCCGGCAATGACAGGTCGGCCAGCGACAACACATCCTTACCGCGATATTGTGGCTCCATGGTGCGCACAATAGCCCAGGCACGCGCAACGGTTGTAAGCTCTCCGTCTACAGCATTGGCTCGGGCAACAAGCCAGGTCCCGGTGGCATCGTCATACTGAAAATACACGGCTTCAGGGGTGTAGTCCTCGTTGTAGTAGACAGCGCCGTTGTCGGTGCGGAAAAGAATGCCTTTTTGGCTGGCGAGCCATCTGTCCAGATAGGCGGGGTCTTTTGCTGTTTTAACCACAAAAATCTCACCGTTAATCATTTCTGATTGTTTATGGTCTGCCGCTGTTTTTTCGCGTTCTGTAAAGCTATAAACGTGGGTACCTTCGTCTTTGATATTAATATAAAGCCCTTGATTTCCCATGCGGCGGAAATAGGCGCCGGAGTTCCATGAATCAAGGGAGTTATAAATTGACAACGGGAGTTTGATCGCCAGATTGGAGGTGACAGAAAAAACGACGCCGGGAAAATCATCTTTCTGAACGAGGGCGGCTAGCTGTTCACGCTCCTGAGTGAGGCGGGTCTGCCATTTTTGTTGCTGCTCTGCGAAACGTGATTTGATTTTCTGAAGTCCCGGGGTGCTGTCATCGACCTGCTGAAGCTTCAACGTAATAACACAGTCAAAAAAGCCGCAGGCCATCTTTGGTTCGCTCACCAGACTGAGTGTTTTACCGTTGTTTTCTGTTTTGAGAGAGTAGGTTATCCCTTCGATTTGTATTTGTTGATTTTTAATCTCATAGCGTGAAGTGCTATTCCAGCGATTGGCCGTTAGCGCCTCTGGCGCCAGGTTAAACCAAACCCAGTTTTTATTTTCCTCAAAGGCCGAAGTAATACTCTGTTGCGTTTTTGTGCTGGGCTGCTGCGTGTCAACGCTGAAATCAATGTGGGTTTCTTCTGTGAGGTAAGTCTGCGCTGTGGCATAAGCGGAAGCGATACCACACCCTGTTAATAGTATTAATATATTGATAATTATACTTTTATTCACCAATTAAATCCTTTTATAAATCTTGCTATTCCATGTGCCGCGATTGTAGATACCCCTTCCGCTCGCTGAATTGATCCAGATAAAGTTCTGCCATGCTTTTTTGAGTCCGAATCGCCACTCAACGCGTTCTTTGGTTGAACAACTGTTGGTTTTCAGCGCCATTTTGTGGTATAAAGCGCGCCGGACTTCCGATCCATTCGAAGACTACACACGATGGACGGGAGCGACAAATCTCACTTTGTGTAACAACACACACGTATCGGCACATATTCCGGGGTGCCCTTTGGGGTCGGTAATATGGGATACGTGGAGGCATAACCCCAACTTAATCTATAGAGGTTTTAAATCATGGCAACTGTTTCCATGCGCGACATGCTCAAGGCTGGTGTTCACTTTGGTCACCAGACCCGTTACTGGAACCCGAAAATGAAGCCTTTCATCTTCGGCGCGCGTAACAAAGTTCACATCATCAACCTTGAGAAAACTGTACCGATGTTCAACGAAGCTCTGGCTGAACTGAACAAGATCTCTGCTCGTAAAGGTAAAATCCTTTTCGTTGGTACTAAACGCGCTGCAAGCGAAGCGGTGAAAGAAGCTGCTAACAGCTGCGACCAGTTCTTCGTGAACCATCGCTGGCTGGGCGGTATGCTGACTAACTGGAAAACAGTTCGTCAGTCCATCAAACGTCTGAAAGACCTGGAAACTCAGTCTCAGGACGGTACTTTCGAAAAGCTGACCAAGAAAGAAGCGCTGATGCGTACTCGTGAGCTTGAGAAACTGGAAAACAGCCTGGGCGGTATCAAAGACATGGGCGGTCTGCCGGACGCTCTGTTCGTTATCGATGCTGACCACGAGCACATTGCTATCAAAGAAGCGAACAACCTGGGTATCCCGGTATTTGCTATCGTTGATACCAACTCTGATCCGGACGGCGTTGACTTCGTTATCCCGGGTAACGATGACGCAATCCGTGCTGTTAGCCTGTACCTGGGCGCTGTCGCTGCAACCGTTCGTGAAGGCCGTTCTCAGGATCTGGCTTCCCAGGCGGAAGAAAGCTTCGTAGAAGCCGAGTAATAAGGCTTGATAACTCCCTAAAATAGTTCGAGTTGCAGGAAGGCGGCAAGCTCGAGAATTCCCGGGAGCTTACATCAGTAAGTGTCCGGGATGAGCGAGTGAAGGCAACGCGCCTGCGGCTCGAAATATGAAGGGGAGAGCCCTTATAGACCAGGTAGTATCACGTTTGGTTAGGGGGCCTGTATATGGCCCCCTTTTTCACTTTTATATCTGTGCGGTTTGATGCCGGGCAGATCAAATCTTTCGAGGATTTTAGAATGGCTGAAATTACCGCATCCCTGGTAAAAGAGCTGCGTGAGCGTACCGGCGCAGGCATGATGGATTGCAAAAAAGCGCTGACTGAAGCGAATGGCGACATTGAGCTGGCAATCGAAAACATGCGTAAGTCCGGCGCTATCAAAGCGGCGAAAAAAGCAGGCAACGTGGCTGCTGACGGCGTAATCAAAACCAAAATCGATGGCAACGTCGCTTTCATTCTGGAAGTTAACTGCCAGACTGACTTCGTGGCTAAAGATGCTGGCTTCCAGGCATTTGCTGACAAAGTGCTGGACGCCGCTGTTGCTGGCAAAATCACTGACGTAGAAGTCCTGAAAGCGCAGTTCGAAGAAGAGCGTGTTGCTCTGGTAGCGAAAATCGGCGAGAACATCAACATTCGTCGCGTCGCTTCCCTGGAAGGCGACGTTCTGGGTTCTTACCAGCACGGTGCGCGCATCGGCGTTCTGGTTGCCGCTAAAGGCGCTGACGAAGAGCTGGTTAAGCAGCTGGCGATGCACGTTGCGGCAAGCAAGCCGGAATTCGTTAAGCCGGAAGACGTGTCTGCTGACGTGGTAGAGAAAGAGTACCAGGTTCAGCTGGACATCGCGATGCAGTCCGGTAAGCCGAAAGAAATCGCAGAGAAAATGGTTGAAGGCCGCATGAAGAAATTCACCGGCGAAGTTTCTCTGACTGGTCAGCCTTTCGTCATGGAACCGAGCAAATCTGTTGGCCAACTGCTGAAAGAGCACAACGCTGACGTGACTGGCTTCATCCGCTTTGAAGTGGGCGAAGGCATTGAGAAAGTCGAGACTGACTTTGCAGCAGAAGTTGCTGCGATGTCTAAGCAGTCCTGATTTTCCTGAGGAGCCGCCTGAGGGCGGCTTCTTTTTGCGCCTCTCTTGTAAAATCAGCCGACGCCTGGCGTCTGCGCTGAAATGCGACGTACAATGTCGCCGGAATTAACTCATATCAATCGTTGACAGTCTCAGGAAAGAAACATGGCTACCAATGCAAAACCCGTCTATAAACGCATTCTGCTTAAATTAAGCGGCGAAGCTCTGCAGGGTACGGAAGGCTTCGGTATTGATGCAAGCATACTGGATCGTATGGCTCAGGAGATCAAAGAACTGGTTGAACTGGGTATTCAGGTTGGTGTGGTGATTGGCGGTGGTAACCTGTTCCGTGGCGCGGGTCTGGCAAAAGCGGGGATGAACCGCGTTGTGGGCGACCACATGGGCATGTTGGCCACCGTCATGAACGGCCTGGCAATGCGTGATGCGCTTCACCGCGCCTATGTGAACGCCCGCCTGATGTCGGCAATTCCTTTAAACGGCGTGTGCGACAACTACAGTTGGGCCGAGGCTATTAGCCTGCTGCGTAATAACCGTGTTGTGATTCTGTCTGCAGGTACGGGTAACCCGTTCTTCACTACCGACTCTGCGGCCTGTCTGCGCGGGATCGAAATTGAAGCGGATGTCGTACTGAAAGCGACCAAAGTGGATGGCGTATTCACTGCCGATCCGGCAAAAGATCCTTCCGCGACCATGTACGATCAGCTGACCTACAGCGAAGTGCTGGATAAAGAGCTGAAAGTGATGGATCTGGCGGCGTTCACGCTGGCTCGTGACCACAAACTGCCGATTCGTGTTTTCAACATGAACAAACCAGGCGCGCTGCGTCGTGTGGTGATGGGCGAAAAAGAAGGGACGTTAATCACGGAATAATTCCCGTGAGCGCCAAATACGGGTAAGATTCTGTTCTATTGACGGGTCTTATTACCTGGCAGAAATTAAACGAGACTATACTTAGCACATCTTTGTATTGTGTGACCGTCTGGTCTGACTGAGACTAGTTTTCAAGGATTCGTAACGTGATTAGCGATATCAGAAAAGATGCTGAAGTACGCATGGAAAAATGCGTTGAAGCGTTCAAAACCCAAATCAGCAAAGTGCGCACGGGTCGTGCTTCTCCCAGCCTGCTGGATGGTATTGTCGTAGAATACTATGGCACTCCGACCCCGCTGCGCCAGTTGGCAAGCGTAACGGTAGAAGACTCCCGTACCTTAAAAATTAACGTGTTTGACCGTTCTATGGGGCCAGCCGTTGAAAAAGCGATCATGGCGTCAGACCTCGGTTTGAATCCAAGCTCTGCGGGCACCGATATTCGCGTTCCGCTGCCGCCGCTGACCGAAGAACGTCGTAAAGATCTGACGAAAATTGTCCGTGGCGAAGCAGAGCAGGCGCGTGTCGCCGTTCGTAACGTCCGCCGTGATGCGAACGATAAAGTAAAAGCTCTGCTGAAAGATAAAGCGATCAGTGAAGATGACGATCGTCGCTCTCAGGAAGAAGTACAGAAAATGACCGACGCGGCAATTAAGAAAGTTGATGCGGCGTTGGCAGATAAAGAAGCAGAACTGATGCAGTTCTGATTGATCTGTACGCAGATATAAACTCATTCCACCGCTAAACCTGGCGGATGAGTGGTGTACAAAGCGCCGCGCAGAAGACATTATCAGGTCTCCTGTGCGGCGTTTTGCTTTTTATTCCGTTTCAACACTTCTGGACGTTTCATGAAGCAATTAACCATTCTGGGCTCGACCGGCTCTATTGGTTGCAGCACACTGGACGTGGTGCGCCATAATCCTGATAGCTTCCGCGTTATCGCGCTGGTGGCGGGTAAAAATGTCGCCCGCATGGCGGAGCAGTGCCTGGAATTCTCGCCGCGTTATGCCGTGATGGACGATACGTCGAGCGCAGAACAGCTCAAAATAATGCTTCAGCAGCATGGCAGCCGCACCGAGGTTCTGAGCGGTCAGCAGGCTGCCTGTGAGATGGCGGCGCTTGATGAGGTCGGGCATGTGATGGCGGCCATTGTGGGCGCGGCTGGTTTACTGCCGACCCTGGCGGCGATTCGCGCAGGGAAGACGATTCTGCTGGCGAATAAAGAATCGCTGGTGACCTGCGGGCGGCTGTTTATGGACGAAGTAAAACGCAGCAACGCCCGGCTTTTACCCGTCGATAGCGAACATAACGCGATTTTTCAGAGTTTGCCGCAATCTATTCAGCATAATCTGGGATACGCTGACCTTGAGCAAAATGGCGTAACGTCGATTTTGCTTACCGGGTCTGGTGGCCCGTTTCGTGAAACGCCAATGTGCGATCTGGCAGCGATGACGCCGGATCAGGCATGTCGTCATCCGAACTGGTCGATGGGGCGAAAAATCTCCGTCGACTCCGCCACCATGATGAATAAAGGTCTGGAATACATTGAAGCGCGTTGGTTATTTAATGCCAGCGCACGTCAGATGGAAGTGTTGATCCATCCGCAATCGGTCATTCATTCGATGGTGCGTTATCAGGACGGCAGCGTCCTGGCGCAGCTTGGAGAACCTGACATGCGTACGCCTATTGCGCATACGATGGCATGGCCGAATCGCGTCACGTCCGGCGCGCAGCCGCTTGATTTTTGCAAACTCAGCGCGCTGACGTTTAGCGCGCCAGATTATCAGCGTTATCCGTGCCTGAAGCTGGCGATGGAGGCGTTTGAGCAAGGTCAGGCGGCAACGACGGCGCTCAATGCGGCAAACGAAATCACCGTTGCCGCGTTTCTGGCGCAACAGATTCGTTTTACCGATATCGCCGGGCTCAATTTAGCGGTGCTGGAGAGGATGGATTTACAGGAACCGGCAAGCGTTGAGGACGTATTGCAGGTTGACGCCATCGCGCGTGAAGTAGCCAGAAAACAAGTGATACGGCTCTCACGCTGACGATTATCCCGCGACAGAAGATCGTGCTATTTGTTAGCGTTGGGCTTCGGTGATATAGTCTGCGCCACCTGATCGCAGGTTTTTGGCTTTTTTCGGTCAGGTTAGCCGTGGTTTTACACGGCTTTTTTGTGGATACACAAAATCATTCAGGACGCATCGGGACGGCAGGCGAATACGTTCCCGGCGTGCGCAGACAGCGCACGACAGGGGCGATGACGCGCAGTCATCCGCGAAGCGAACCGAAGAGAATGTGTATAAAGGCTTCAGTATTCCTGAGTACCGCTAAATCCTTTCAGGGACAAAAAACGCGTTATGTTGTCTGCAACTCAACCAGTAAGCGAAAATTTGCCAGCGCATGGCTGCCGTCATGTTGCAATAATTATGGATGGCAATGGTCGCTGGGCGAAAAAGCAAGGGAAGATCCGGGCCTTTGGGCATAAAGCCGGAGCGAAGTCCGTCCGGCGAGCGGTCTCTTTTGCTGCCAATAACGGTATTGATGCGTTAACGCTGTATGCCTTTAGTAGTGAAAACTGGAACCGACCGGCGCAGGAAGTGAGCGCGTTAATGGAGCTGTTTGTGTGGGCGCTGGATAGCGAAGTCAAAAGCCTGCACCGCCATAACGTTCGCCTGCGTATTATCGGCGATATCAGCCGATTCAACTCACGTTTACAAGAACGTATTCGCAAGTCAGAAGCGCTTACCGCCCATAATACGGGTCTAACGCTGAATATCGCTGCGAATTACGGCGGACGTTGGGATATTGTCCAGGGAGTCCGACAACTGGCGGAACAGGTGCAGGCTGGAGTGCTGCGCCCCGATCAGATTGATGAAGAGAGACTAGGCCAGCAAATCTGTATGCATGAGCTGGCGCCTGTGGATTTAGTAATTAGGACTGGGGGAGAGCATCGCATTAGTAACTTTTTGCTTTGGCAAATTGCCTATGCCGAACTTTACTTTACGGATGTTCTTTGGCCCGATTTCGATGAACAAGACTTTGAAGGTGCGCTGCATGCCTTTGCTAATCGAGAGCGTCGTTTCGGCGGTACCGAGCCTGGTGATGACAAAGCCTGATGGGGGTTGCTTTTGCTGAAGTATCGCCTGATTTCTGCTTTTGTGTTAATACCCGCGGTCATCGCTGCGCTTTTTTTATTGCCGCCGGTGGGGTTCGCTATTATTACGCTGGTTGTCTGTATGCTGGCCGCGTGGGAATGGGGACAGTTAAGCGGTTTCGCCGCGCGTTCACAGCGGGTTTGGCTGGCGGTGCTGTGTGGTCTGTTATTGGCGCTGATGCTATTTTTGTTGCCTGAGTATCATCACAACATTCGTCAACCACTGGTTGAGATGTCGCTTTGGGCATCGTTAGGATGGTGGGTTGTCGCGCTACTGCTGGTGCTATTTTATCCCGGTTCGGCGGCAATCTGGCGCAACTCAAAAACATTGCGTCTCATTTTCGGTTTGTTAACTATCGTGCCATTTTTCTGGGGCATGCTGGCGCTGCGCGCCTGGCACTATGACGAGAATCATTACAGTGGCGCAATATGGCTACTCTATGTCATGATCCTGGTCTGGGGAGCGGACTCTGGCGCGTATATGTTTGGTAAATTATTTGGCAAACATAAGCTGGCGCCGAAGGTTTCCCCGGGTAAAACCTGGCAAGGGTTTATCGGCGGGCTTGCTACGGCTGCCGTGATCTCATGGGGTTACGGTATGTGGGCGAATCTGAATGTTGCGCCTGTTATCTTGCTGATTTGCTCTGTGGTGGCGGCTCTGGCTTCTGTACTGGGCGACCTCACCGAGAGTATGTTTAAGCGCGAAGCAGGAATTAAGGATAGCGGCCACTTGATTCCAGGCCATGGCGGCATTCTGGACCGAATTGACAGCCTGACGGCTGCCGTACCGGTCTTTGCTTGCCTGTTGTTACTGGTGTTCAGGACGCTCTAACGGAAGGTTTTATGCTGAGTATTCTCTGGAATCTGGCTGCATTCATCATCGCACTGGGCGTGCTGATCACTGTGCATGAATTTGGTCATTTCTGGGTTGCCCGGCGCTGCGGTGTGCGAGTTGAGCGCTTTTCCATCGGTTTTGGCAAAGCGCTCTGGCGTCGTACCGATCGGTACGGCACCGAGTATGTCATCGCCCTGATCCCGCTGGGCGGCTACGTCAAAATGCTGGATGAGCGCGCCGAACCGGTAGCGCCGGAATTGCGTCGTCACGCCTTCAATAACAAAACGGTGGGCCAGCGCGCCGCAATTATTGCCGCAGGTCCGGTTGCGAACTTCATTTTTGCTATCTTTGCTTACTGGCTGGTCTTTATCATCGGCGTCCCTGGCGTTCGTCCGGTCATTGGCGAAATAACGCCCAACTCGATTGCTGCGCAGGCGCAAATTGCGCCTGGTACGGAACTTAAAGCCGTTGATGGTATCGAAACCCCTGATTGGGATGCCGTGCGTTTACAACTGGTGTCCAAAATTGGCGATCAGCAGACGACGGTGAGCGTCGCGCCGTTTGGTAGCGACCAGCGGCAGGACAAAACGCTTGATTTACGTCACTGGGCATTTGAGCCTGATAAGCAAGATCCTGTATCTTCTTTAGGGATTCGGCCCCGCGGGCCACAGATTGAACCGGTACTGTCAGAAGTGCAGGCGAATTCCGCAGCCAGTAAAGCGGGTTTGCAAGCGGGCGACAGGATCGTTAAAGTCGATGGTCAGCCGTTAACGCAGTGGATGAAATTCGTGACGTTTGTACGCGATAATCCCGGTAAGCCGTTAGCGTTAGAGATTGAAAGGCAGGGGAGCGCCTTGTCGTTGACGTTAACGCCGGATACGAAATCGGTTAACGGAAAGGCGGAAGGGTTTGCAGGCGTGGTGCCTAAAATTATTCCTCTGCCGGAAGAGTACAAGACTATACGCCAGTATGGGCCTTTTAGCGCCATCCTCGAAGCCACGGATAAGACGTGGCAGTTGATGAAGCTGACGGTCAGTATGCTGGGTAAATTGATAACCGGTGATGTGAAACTGAACAACCTCAGTGGGCCGATTTCTATCGCTCAGGGGGCTGGGATGTCAGCGGAGTTCGGGGTGATTTATTACCTGATGTTCCTTGCGCTAATCAGCGTGAACTTAGGGATAATTAACCTGTTTCCGCTGCCCGTTCTTGACGGGGGTCATCTGCTGTTCCTGGCGATTGAAAAGCTTAAGGGCGGGCCGGTATCCGAGCGGGTTCAAGACTTTAGTTATCGCATTGGCTCGATTTTGCTGGTGTTGTTAATGGGGCTTGCACTTTTCAATGATTTCTCTCGGTTGTAAGAGAGTTAGTTAGGAAGAACGCATAATAACGATGGCGATGAAAAAGTTGCTCATAGCGTCGCTGCTGTTCAGCAGCGCCACCGTATACGGTGCTGAAGGGTTCGTAGTGAAGGACATTCATTTCGAAGGCCTGCAGCGAGTCGCCGTTGGTGCGGCTCTCCTCAGTATGCCGGTGCGCACAGGCGACACGGTTAATGATGAAGATATCAGTAACACCATTCGCGCTCTGTTCGCCACCGGCAACTTTGAGGACGTCCGCGTCCTGCGCGATGGTAATACCCTTCTGGTTCAGGTAAAAGAACGTCCGACCATTGCCAGCATCACTTTCTCCGGGAACAAGTCGGTGAAAGATGACATGCTCAAGCAAAACCTCGAAGCGTCTGGCGTACGTGTTGGCGAGTCTCTGGATCGCACCACGCTGTCTGATATCGAAAAAGGTCTGGAAGACTTTTACTATAGCGTAGGTAAATACAGCGCCAGCGTTAAGGCGGTCGTCACGCCGCTGCCGCGCAACCGTGTTGATCTTAAACTGGTGTTCCAGGAGGGCGTATCGGCGAAGATCCAACAGATCAACATCGTCGGTAACCATGCCTTTAGCACCGAAGAACTCATTTCTCATTTCCAGTTGCGTGACGAAGTGCCGTGGTGGAACGTCGTCGGCGATCGTAAATACCAGAAACAGAAGCTGGCGGGCGACCTTGAAACCTTGCGCAGTTACTATCTGGATCGCGGCTACGCGCGTTTCAATATTGACTCCACGCAAGTGAGTCTGACGCCGGATAAGAAAGGGATCTACATCACCGTCAATATCACCGAAGGCGATCAGTACAAGCTTTCCGGGGTTCAGGTGAGCGGTAACCTGGCCGGACATTCCGCTGAAATTGAGAACCTGACGAAAATTGAACCGGGCGAGCTCTATAACGGCACCAAAGTGACCAAAATGGAAGATGACATCAAAAAGCTTCTGGGTCGCTATGGTTACGCCTATCCGCGCGTGCAGTCACAGCCTGAAATTAACGATGCTGACAAAACCGTAAAACTGCGCGTGAACGTCGATGCGGGCAACCGTTTCTACGTGCGTAAGATCCGCTTTGAAGGCAACGACACCTCAAAAGATTCCGTTCTGCGCCGTGAAATGCGCCAGATGGAAGGGGCGTGGCTGGGCAGCGACCTGGTTGACCAGGGGAAAGAGCGTCTGAACCGTCTCGGCTTCTTTGAAACCGTCGACACCGACACGCAGCGCGTTCCGGGTAGCCCGGATCAGGTTGATGTGGTGTACAAGGTGAAAGAGCGCAACACCGGTAGCTTTAACTTCGGTATCGGTTACGGTACAGAAAGCGGCGTTAGCTTCCAGGCCGGCGTTCAGCAGGACAACTGGTTAGGTACCGGTTATTCCGTGGGGATTAACGGCACCAAAAACGACTACCAGACCTACAGCGAACTGTCCGTTACTAACCCATACTTTACCGTTGACGGCGTGAGCCTCGGTGGTCGTATCTTCTATAACGACTTCCAGGCGGACGACGCGGATCTATCCGACTATACCAACAAGAGTTACGGTACGGATGTGACGCTTGGCTTCCCCATCAACGAGTACAACACGTTGCGTGCTGGTCTGGGTTATGTCCATAACAAACTGTCCAACATGCAGCCGCAGATCGCGATGGATCGTTATCTTGAGTCGATGGGACAATCTGCTGATACCAGCAGTTTTGCCGCTGATGACTTCACCTTTAACTACGGCTGGACCTATAACAAGCTTGACCGTGGTTATTTCCCGACGGACGGTTCGCGCGTCAATCTGACGGGGAAAGTGACGATTCCAGGTTCCGACAACGAATACTACAAAGTGTCGCTGGATACCGCGACCTATGTGCCTATCGATAACGATCACAAGTGGGTGGTTCTGGGGCGTACTCGCTGGGGTTACGGCGATGGTTTAGGCGGCAAGGAAATGCCGTTCTATGAGAACTTCTATGCCGGTGGTTCCAGTACCGTGCGTGGTTTCCAGTCGAATACTATCGGCCCGAAAGCGGTTTATGGCTATGGTGCTCACACCGATCCTAATGATAACAATGATGATTACGAAGCCTGTACTCAGTCTTCAGGCTGTAAATCAGATGATGCGGTAGGTGGTAATGCCATGGCTGTCGCCAGCCTGGAATTTATTACCCCGACGCCGTTCATCAGCGAAAAGTATGCCAACTCGGTTCGTACCTCCTTCTTCTGGGATATGGGTACCGTTTGGGATACGAACTGGGATCCGTCATCTGCGCCGTCAGATGTACCGGATTACAGCGATCCAGGCAACATCCGTATGTCCGCGGGTATCGCATTACAATGGATGTCCCCATTGGGGCCGTTGGTCTTCTCCTACGCCCAGCCGTTTAAAAAGTACGATGGAGACAAAGCCGAGCAGTTCCAGTTTAACATTGGTAAAACCTGGTAATTGTTCACTGCAAAGGAATGCATTGGTAGTGTAGCGATGACTTTTGGCGATGCCCCCAGGGATCGCCAGGCCACGCAAAGAGCTGTACCTTCGGGTGCAAATGGGATGGTAAGGAGTTTATTGTGAAAAAGTGGTTATTAGCTGCAGGTCTTGGTTTGGCGATGGTAACGTCCGCACAGGCTGCTGACAAAATTGCAATCGTCAACATGGGTAATCTGTTCCAACAGGTTGCGCAGAAGACGGGTGTATCCAATACACTGGAAAACGAATTTAAAGGCCGTGCGGCTGAACTGCAAAAAATGGAAACCGATCTGCAATCTAAAATGCAGCGTCTGCAATCCATGAAAGCAGGTAGCGATCGTACTAAGCTGGAAAAAGACGTGATGTCTCAGCGCCAGACTTTCGCACAAAAAGCGCAGGCTTTTGAGAAAGATCGCGCTCGTCGTTCCAACGAAGAACGCAACAAACTGGTGACTCGTATCCAGACTGCGGTGAAAAAAGTGGCTAACGACCAGAGTATCGATCTGGTGGTAGACGCAAACACCGTTGCTTACAACAGCAGCGATGTGAAAGACATCACCGCTGACGTACTGAAACAGGTTAAATAAGTAATGCCTTCAATTCGACTGGCTGACTTAGCAGAACAGTTGGATGCAGAATTACACGGTGATGGCGATATCGTCATCACCGGCGTTGCGTCCATGCAATCTGCAACAACAGGCCACATTACGTTTATGGTAAATCCTAAGTACCGTGAACACTTAGGTTTATGCCAGGCTTCTGCGGTTGTCATGACGCAGGACGATCTTCCTTTTGCTAAGAGCGCGGCGCTGGTAGTTAAAAATCCCTACCTGACCTACGCGCGCATGGCGCAAATTTTAGATACTACGCCGCAGCCCGCGCAGAATATCGCGCCAAGCGCCGTGATTGATGCGACGGCAACGCTGGGTAGCAATGTTTCAGTCGGCGCGAATGCGGTGATTGAATCTGGCGTACAACTGGGCGATAACGTGGTTATCGGCGCAGGCTGTTTCGTCGGAAAAAATAGCAAAATCGGGGCGGGTTCACGCTTGTGGGCGAACGTAACGATTTACCACGACATTCAGATCGGTGAGAATTGCCTGATCCAGTCCAGTACGGTGATCGGCGCGGACGGTTTTGGCTACGCTAACGATCGTGGCAACTGGGTGAAGATCCCACAACTGGGCCGGGTCATTATTGGCGATCGTGTCGAGATCGGCGCCTGTACCACCATTGACCGTGGCGCGTTGGATGATACTGTTATTGGCAATGGCGTGATTATTGATAATCAGTGCCAGATTGCACATAACGTCGTGATTGGCGACAATACGGCAGTTGCCGGTGGCGTCATTATGGCGGGTAGCCTGAAGATTGGCCGTTACTGCATGATTGGTGGCGCCAGCGTGATCAATGGGCATATGGAAATATGCGACAAAGTCACGGTAACTGGCATGGGTATGGTGATGCGTCCCATCACGGAACCGGGCGTCTACTCCTCAGGCATTCCGCTGCAACCCAACAAAGTATGGCGTAAAACTGCTGCACTGGTGATGAACATTGATGATATGAGCAAGCGTCTCAAAGCGATTGAGCGCAAGGTTAATCAACAAGACTAACGTTTCGCCTTGTAGTTGCCATTCTTTTCCGGCCTGTCACATTCATACGATTGCGGCAGGCCGTGTTATTATTGCCTTTTTGTATATTTGGACAGGAAGAGTATTTTGACTACTAACACTCATACTCTGCAGATTGAAGAGATTTTAGAGCTTCTGCCGCACCGTTTTCCGTTTTTACTGGTCGATCGCGTGCTGGACTTTGAAGAAGGTCGTTTTCTGCGTGCGGTGAAAAATGTCTCCGTCAACGAGCCGTTTTTCCAGGGACACTTCCCGGGCAAACCGATTTTGCCAGGTGTGCTGATTCTGGAAGCGATGGCGCAGGCAACCGGTATTCTGGCGTTTAAAAGCGTTGGTAAACTGGAACCTGGCGAACTGTATTATTTCGCGGGTATTGATGAAGCGCGATTTAAGCGTCCGGTGGTGCCAGGCGATCAGATGATCATGGAAGTCACTTTCGAGAAAACGCGCCGTGGCCTGACCCGCTTTAAAGGGGTTGCGCTGGTCGACGGTAAAGTCGTGTGCGAAGCAACCATGATGTGTGCTCGTAGCCGGGAGGCCTGATTCGTGATTGATAAATCCGCCTTTATTCATCCTACCGCCATTGTGGAAGACGGCGCTGTAATTGGCGCTAATGTCCACATTGGTCCCTTTTGTATTGTTGGGCCGCAGGTCGAAATTGGTGAGGGAACCGTACTGAAGTCTCATGTGGTCGTGAATGGTCAAACCAAAATCGGCCGCGACAACGAGATTTATCAGTTTGCCTCCATCGGTGAAGTGAACCAGGATCTGAAATATGCGGGTGAGCCGACCCGTGTGGAAATTGGCGATCGTAACCGCATCCGCGAAAGCGTCACCATTCATCGTGGTACAGTGCAGGGCGGTGGGTTGACGAAGGTGGGTAGCGATAACCTGCTGATGATCAATGCGCATGTCGCACATGATTGTACGGTAGGTAATCGCTGTATCCTCGCCAACAACGCCACGCTGGCGGGGCACGTATCAGTCGATGATTTTGCGATCATCGGCGGTATGACGGCAGTTCATCAATTCTGCATTATCGGTGCGCATGTGATGGTCGGCGGCTGCTCCGGCGTGGCGCAGGATGTCCCTCCGTATGTGATTGCGCAGGGTAACCATGCGACGCCGTTCGGGGTAAATATCGAAGGGCTGAAGCGTCGCGGCTTTAGCCGTGAAGGGCTGGTGGCGATTCGTAATGCCTACAAACTGTTGTACCGCAGTGGTAAAACGCTCGACGAAGCGAAGCTGGAAATCGCTGAACTTGCTGAAAAGCATCCGGAAGTGAAGGCGTTTACCGAGTTCTTTGAGCGTTCAACGCGCGGTCCGATTCGTTAATGGCGGCACAGCGTCCTTTAACGATTGCCCTGGTCGCCGGTGAAACGTCCGGCGATATTCTTGGCGCAGGCTTAATTCGTGCGCTGAAAGCGCGCGTACCCAACGCCCGCTTTGTGGGCGTTGCGGGGCCGCGTATGCAGGCCGAAGGGTGTGAAGCCTGGTACGAAATGGAAGAGCTGGCGGTCATGGGCATTGTTGAAGTGCTCGGTCGTTTACGCCGTTTGTTGCATATCCGCGCCGATCTGACCCGTCGTTTTACCGAACTCAAGCCCGATGTCTTTGTCGGGATTGATGCCCCTGACTTCAACATTACCCTCGAAGGTAATCTGAAAAAGCAAGGGATTAAGACCATTCATTATGTCAGCCCGTCTGTTTGGGCCTGGCGACAGAAACGCGTTTTCAAAATAGGCAGATCCACCCATATGGTGTTGGCTTTTCTGCCTTTCGAAAAAGCGTTTTACGATAAATTTAACGTCCCGTGCCGCTTTATCGGTCACACCATGGCGGATGCAATGCCGCTGGACCCGGATAAAAATGCGGCGCGCGACGTGCTGGGTATCCCGCATGACGCCCATTGTCTGGCGCTACTGCCAGGCAGCCGTGGCGCGGAAGTGGAAATGCTCAGCGCCGACTTCCTGAAAACCGCACAATTGCTGCGACAGCGCTATCCCGATCTGGAAGTGGTAGTGCCGCTGGTGAACGCGAAACGCCGCGAGCAGTTTGAAAAAATTAAAGCGGAGGTTGCGCCGGATCTCGCCGTTCATTTGCTGGACGGCATGGCGCGCGAGGCGATGATCGCCAGCGACGCGGCTCTGCTGGCCTCGGGTACGGCGGCACTGGAGTGTATGCTGGCAAAATGCCCGATGGTAGTGGGGTATCGTATGAAGCCCTTCACTTTCTGGCTGGCGAAACGTCTGGTAAAAACGGAGTATGTGTCTTTGCCTAACCTGCTGGCGGGAAGAGAATTAGTCAAAGAGCTGTTGCAGGAAGAGTGCGAACCGCAAAAACTCGCCGAAGCGCTGTTGCCGCTACTGGCGAACGGTAAAACCAGCCATGCGATGCACGACACCTTCCGTGAATTGCATCAGCAGATCCGCTGTAATGCCGATGAGCAGGCGGCAGATGCCGTCCTGGAGTTAGCACAATGATCGAATTTGTTTATCCACACACCCATTTAGTGGCGGGTGTGGATGAAGTGGGCCGTGGCCCGCTGGTGGGCGCCGTAGTGACCGCCGCCGTGATCCTCGATCCGGCTCGTCCGATCGCCGGTCTGAATGATTCCAAAAAATTGTCTGAAAAGCGTCGTCTGTCATTGTATGACGAGATTAAAGAAAAGGCGTTAAGCTGGAGTCTGGGACGCGCGGAAGCGCATGAAATTGATGAGCTGAATATTTTGCATGCCACCATGCTCGCCATGCAGCGCGCTGTCGCTGGTCTTCATATTGCGCCAGAATATGTGCTGATCGACGGCAATCGCTGTCCGGCGCTGCCTGTGCCGTCAATGGCCGTGGTGAAAGGCGACAGCCGCGTGGCGGAGATTAGCGCGGCGTCTATTCTGGCGAAAGTCACCCGCGATGCAGAAATGGCGGCGCTGGATATCGTTTTTCCTCAGTATGGCTTTGCGCAGCACAAAGGCTATCCAACCGCTTTTCATCTGGAAAAGTTGGCACAGTATGGCGCGACGGCGCACCACCGACGCAGTTTTGCGCCTGTTAAACGCGCTCTGGGACTTGTGTCCTGATTCTTGTATCGAGAAATCTGAAGATGTCTGAACCACGTTTCGTTCACCTGCGGGTGCACAGCGACTACTCTATGATCGATGGGCTGGCGAAGACCGGGCCGCTGGTGAAAAAGGCGGCCTCATTAGGTATGCCTGCGCTGGCGATCACCGATTTTACCAACCTCTGCGGTCTGGTGAAGTTCTACGGAGCGGGTCATGGCGCGGGCATTAAACCCATCGTCGGGGCGGACTTTAACGTTCACAACGAACTGCTGGGAGATGAGCTGACTCATCTGACGGTACTGGCGGCGAATAATACGGGATACCAGAACCTGACGTTGCTGATCTCGAAAGCGTATCAGCGCGGCTACGGCGCGGCAGGCCCGATTATCGAGCGCGACTGGCTGGTAGAGCTTAAAGAAGGTTTGATCCTGCTTTCCGGCGGGCGCATGGGCGACGTAGGCCGCTGTCTGCTACGCGGCAACCAGGCGCTGGTGGAGGAGTGCGTTGCTTTCTATGAAGCGCATTTCCCCGATCGCTACTTCCTGGAACTGATCCGTACCGGCAGACAGGATGAAGAGACCTATCTCCATGCTGCGGTTGAACTGGCTGAGGCACGTGGTTTGCCGGTTGTCGCGACAAACGATGTCCGTTTTCTTGAAAGCGATGATTTTGACGCCCATGAAATTCGTGTCGCGATCCACGACGGTTTCACCCTTGACGATCCTAAGCGTCCGCGCAATTACTCGCCGCAGCAATATATGCGCAGCATCGATGAGATGTGCGAGCTGTTCGCCGATATTCCGGAGGCGCTGGAAAATACGGTGGAGATTGCCAAACGCTGCAACGTAACGGTGCGTCTGGGTGAATATTTCCTGCCGCAGTTCCCGACCGGCGATATGACCACCGAAGATTATCTGGTCAAAAAATCGAAAGAGGGGCTGGAAGAGCGTCTGGCTTTCCTGTTTCCGGACGAAGAAGAGCGCAAAAAGCGTCGCCCGGAATATGACGAGCGTCTGGATATTGAACTACAGGTTATCAACCAGATGGGGTTCCCTGGCTACTTCCTCATCGTGATGGAGTTTATCCAGTGGTCAAAAGATAACGGCGTGCCGGTAGGGCCGGGACGTGGTTCCGGGGCTGGTTCGCTGGTGGCCTACGCGCTGAAAATTACCGACCTTGATCCGCTGGAATTTGACCTGCTGTTCGAACGTTTCCTGAACCCGGAACGTGTCTCGATGCCTGACTTCGACGTTGACTTCTGTATGGAGAAACGCGACCAGGTGATTGAGCACGTCGCAGACATGTACGGGCGTGATGCAGTATCGCAAATTATCACCTTCGGTACGATGGCGGCGAAAGCCGTTATCCGCGATGTGGGCCGCGTGCTGGGGCATCCGTACGGTTTTGTCGATCGTATCTCGAAGCTGGTGCCGCCCGATCCGGGCATGACGCTGGCAAAAGCCTTTGAAGCGGAACCGCAACTGCCGGAAATTTACGAGGCGGACGAAGAGGTCAGAGCGCTGATCGATATGGCGCGTAAGCTTGAAGGTGTCACGCGTAACGCCGGTAAACACGCTGGTGGCGTGGTCATCGCGCCGACCAAAATTACCGACTTTGCGCCGCTGTACTGCGATGAAGAGGGCAAGCATCCGGTTACCCAGTTTGATAAAAGCGACGTGGAATATGCCGGACTGGTGAAGTTCGACTTCCTCGGTTTGCGTACGTTGACTATCATCAACTGGGCGCTGGAGATGATCAACAAGCGGCGCGAGAAAAACGGCGAGCCGCCGCTGGATATCGCCGCCATTCCGCTGGACGATAAAAAAAGCTTCGACATGCTGCAGCGCTCGGAAACCACGGCGGTCTTCCAGCTTGAATCGCGCGGTATGAAAGACCTGATCAAGCGTCTGCAGCCGGACTGCTTTGAAGATATGATCGCGCTGGTGGCCCTGTTCCGTCCCGGTCCGTTGCAGTCCGGGATGGTAGATAACTTTATCGACCGTAAGCACGGTCGTGAAGAACTCTCTTACCCGGACGTTCAGTGGCAGCATGAAAGCCTGAAGCCGGTACTGGAGCCGACCTACGGCATCATTCTGTATCAGGAACAGGTGATGCAGATTGCCCAGGTACTTTCCGGGTATACTCTCGGCGGCGCGGATATGCTGCGTCGTGCGATGGGTAAGAAAAAGCCGGAAGAGATGGCCAAACAGCGTTCCGTTTTTGAAGAGGGCGCGAAAAAGAACGGTATCGACGGCGAACTGGCGATGAAAATCTTTGACCTGGTGGAGAAATTCGCCGGTTACGGGTTTAACAAATCGCACTCCGCCGCTTATGCGCTGGTTTCTTATCAGACGCTATGGCTAAAGGCGCACTATCCGGCTGAATTTATGGCGGCGGTGATGACTGCCGATATGGACAACACCGAGAAGGTCGTCGGCCTGGTGGACGAGTGCTGGCGGATGGGACTGAAAATTCTGCCGCCGGATATTAACTCCGGATTGTACCATTTCCACGTTAACGATGAGGGCGAGATCGTCTACGGCATCGGCGCGATCAAAGGCGTCGGCGAAGGGCCGATCGAAGCGATCATCGACGCGCGTAATCAGGGCGGCTATTTCCGCGAACTGTTTGATCTGTGCGCGCGGACCGACACCAAAAAGCTCAACCGCCGGGTGCTGGAAAAGCTGATCATGTCCGGGGCGTTTGACCGCCTGGGGCCGCACCGCGCCGCGCTGATGAACTCATTGGGCGATGCGCTGAAAGCCGCCGACCAGCACGCCAAAGCGGAAGCTATCGGTCAGGCGGATATGTTCGGCGTACTGGCGGAAGAGCCGGAGCAAATCGAGCAATCCTATGCCAGCTGCCAGCCGTGGCCGGAGCAGGTGGTGTTAGATGGGGAACGTGAAACGTTGGGGCTGTACCTGACGGGCCACCCCATCAATCAGTATTTAAAAGAAATTGAGCGCTATGTCGGCGGGGTAAGGCTCAAAGACATGCATCCGACAGAACGTGGTAAAGTCACCACGGCTGCGGGGCTCGTGATTGCCGCAAGGGTTATGGTCACCAAGCGCGGCAATCGTATCGGCATCTGTACGCTGGATGACCGTTCCGGACGTCTGGAAGTGATGTTATTTACCGACGCGCTGGATAAATACCAGCAGTTGCTGGAAAAAGACCGCATACTTATCGTCAGCGGACAGGTCAGCTTTGATGACTTCAGCGGGGGGCTTAAAATGACCGCCCGCGAAGTGATGGATATTGACGAAGCTCGCGAAAAATACGCTCGCGGGCTTGCTATCTCGCTGACGGACAGGCAAATTGATGACCAGCTTTTAAACCGACTCCGTCAGTCTCTGGAACCCCACCGCTCGGGGACCATTCCAGTACATCTCTACTATCAGAGGGCGGATGCGCGTGCGCGGCTGCGTTTTGGCGCAACGTGGCGTGTCTCTCCGAGCGATCGTTTACTTAACGATCTGCGTGGCCTCATTGGTTCGGAGCAGGTGGAACTGGAGTTTGACTAATACAGGAATACTATGAGTCTGAATTTCCTTGATTTTGAACAGCCGATAGCAGAGCTGGAAGCGAAAATCGATTCTCTGACTGCGGTAAGCCGCCAGGATGAGAAACTGGATATTAATATCGATGAAGAAGTCCATCGCCTGCGCGAAAAAAGCGTAGAACTGACGCGCAAAATCTTCGCCGATCTCGGCGCATGGCAGGTAGCCCAACTGGCGCGCCATCCGCAGCGTCCGTACACCCTGGATTATGTCCGTCTGGCGTTTGATGAGTTTGATGAGCTGGCGGGCGATCGCGCCTATGCTGATGACAAAGCCATCGTCGGCGGTATCGCGCGTCTGGAAGAGCGACCGGTGATGATCATTGGTCATCAGAAAGGTCGTGAAACCAAAGAAAAAATTCGTCGTAACTTTGGCATGCCAGCGCCGGAAGGCTACCGCAAAGCACTGCGCCTGATGGAAATGGCTGAACGCTTCAACATGCCGATTATCACCTTCATCGACACCCCGGGCGCTTACCCTGGCGTGGGCGCGGAAGAGCGTGGTCAGTCTGAAGCTATCGCCCGCAACCTGCGTGAGATGTCTCGTCTGAACGTACCGGTCATCTGCACCGTGATTGGCGAAGGCGGCTCCGGCGGCGCATTGGCGATTGGCGTGGGTGATAAAGTGAATATGCTGCAATACAGCACCTATTCCGTTATCTCCCCGGAAGGTTGCGCTTCTATTTTGTGGAAGAGCGCCGACAAAGCGCCATTGGCTGCTGAAGCGATGGGCATCATCGCGCCGCGTCTGAAAGAGCTGAAGCTAATCGATTCCATCATTCCGGAGCCGCTGGGCGGCGCGCACCGTAATCCGGAAGCGATGGCGGCGTCGCTAAAAGCGCAGCTGCTGGAAGATTTAGCCGATCTCGATGTGTTAAGCACCGATGATTTAAAAAACCGTCGTTACCAGCGTTTGATGAGCTACGGTTACGCCTAATCATTTACCTCATTTTTCCCAGGAGGCCGGATAATCCGGCCTCTTTTTTTTGGACGAGGAAAAATGAGATGCCGATGAGTTGATGTGATTAAACGCAACAGCATGTTCTCCCTGACACTGTAGCAACTGCCAGGCGTGTGGCCAGGGCAGGCAGTGAACTACCCTTCAAGGAGAAAATTATGGGATTGCAAAAAACACTGGCGCTCAGCGCCGTGGCGGCAGGAATCATGTTGAGCTTATCCGGTGCGCAGGCCGCGCCGCTGCTTAGCAGTAGTGAGCCAATGACCATCAACGCCAGCGATCTGGCGGCGAAAGAGAAAGCGCTGACGGATTTTCCGTTAATGGAGGCAGTGAAATCCTCTATCCAGACGTTGGATAACAGCGCGGTCGAACAAATCGAACCGGGGCGCGCCGCTAACCCGGCAAACGTAAAACGCGTTGAAAGTATTCTGAAAGAGGCCGACTGGGATTATCTGTTCCCGATGCGCGCACCGGAATACACTTACTCTAACTTCCTGAAAGCGATAGGTAAATTCCCGGCGGTTTGTGGTACCTACACCGATGGACGCGATAGCGACGCTATCTGCCGTAAAACCCTGGCTACTATGTTTGCGCATTTTGCCCAGGAGACGGGCGGTCACGAAAGCTGGCGTGACATTCCGGAATGGCGTCAGGCGCTGGTCTATCTGCGCGAAGTCGGCTGGACAGAAGGGCAGAAAGGCGGCTACAACGGCGAATGTAACCCGGATGTATGGCAGGGCCAGACCTGGCCGTGCGGTAAAGATAAGGATGGCGATTTCCTCAGCTATTTTGGTCGCGGGGCAAAACAGCTTTCTTATAACTACAACTATGGGCCTTTCTCTGACGCGATGTATGGCGACGTTCGCCCTCTGCTGGATAAACCCGAGCTGGTGGCGGATACCTGGATGAACCTGGCGAGCGCCGTCTTCTTCTTTGTGTATCCGCAGCCGCCGAAGCCGTCTATGCTACATGTGATTGACGGTACCTGGCAGCCAAACGATCGCGATAAAGCAAACGGCCTGGTATCAGGTTTCGGCGTCACCATTCAAATCATCAATGGCGGCGTGGAGTGCGGCGGCGCAGATGAGAATGCGCAGTCGCTTAACCGCATCGCCTACTACAAAGAGTTTGCCAACTACCTGAAAGTGCCGGTGCCGGCGGACGAAGTGTTGGGCTGTAAAAAGATGAAGCAGTTCGATGAAGGCGGCGCTGGCGCGTTACCGATCTATTGGGAACAAGACTGGGGCTGGAGCGCCGATACTGCGGACGGTAAAACCTATTCCTGCCAGTTAGTGGGATATCAGACGCCGTATACCGCCTTTAAAGAGGGCGACTACACGAAATGTGTACAGCATTATTTCAACGTTAATGTCGTCGATGATAACGGAACCACTGAACCGGATGTCACGCCAACTCCGGCGCCAGTGACGGATGAAAACGTGGCGCCAGTCGCGCGCATTGCCGGGCCGGTCGGGGCGGTGGAAGCTGGTAGCCCGGTTTCACTCAGCGCGGAAGGATCGACCGACGCGAATGGCGACAAGCTCACCTATACCTGGATGTCGCAGGATGGCAAAACGCTGAGCGGCCAGGATAAAGCCGTTGTGATTTTCAACGCGCCGGATGTCACTCAGAACACCCAGTATGTGGTGAATCTGACCGTTAGCGACGGTACGCTCTCCAGTACAGCGGTTTATACGCTGAATGTGAAAGCGAAGGCCGCCGCTGCGGATGACGAAGATAAGACCACCAGCTATCCTGCCTGGAGCAGCAGCCAGAAATGGAATCCGGGCGACATCGTCAACAGTAATGGCGCATTGTACCAGTGCAAACCGTTCCCGGAAGGCTCATGGTGTAATGTTGCGCCTGCCTACTATGAGCCCGGCGTAGGGATTGCCTGGGCCGATGCATGGAACGCATTGTAATAAGATAAATCCTGTCGGTGCTTTGCATCGGCAGGATTGTTACTATGCTTATCTCAGGTTTTTTCAGGAGAAAGCATGAACATCATCGCCATTATGGGGCCGCACGGGGTTTATTATAAAGATGAACCCATCAAGGAGCTTGAGCGTGCATTACAATCCCTGGGATTTCAAATTATCTGGCCGCAAAATAGCGTTGACTTGTTGAAGTTTATTGAACATAACCCGCGCATCTGCGGCGTTATTTTTGACTGGGATGAATACAGTCTCGACCTTTGTAGCGAAATCAACCAGCTAAATGAATACCTTCCTCTCTACGCCTTTATCAATACCAACTCCACGCTGGACGTTAGCGTTCACGATATGCGCATGGCGCTGTGGTTTTTTGAGTATGCATTGGGGCTGGCTGAAGATATCGCGACGCGCATTCATCAATATACAAACGAATATCTCGATAATATTACGCCGCCGTTTACCAAAGCGCTGTTTACCTACGCCAAAGAAGGAAAATATACCTTTTGTACGCCGGGTCATATGGCGGGAACGGCGTATCAGAAAAGCCCGCCAGGCTGTCTGTTTTATGACTTTTTTGGCGGCAATACCTTAAAGGCCGATGTGTCGATTTCGGTGACTGAACTGGGATCGCTGCTGGATCACACCGGGCCGCATCTGGAAGCGGAAGAGTATATCGCCCGTACTTTTGGCGCCGAGCAGAGTTATATGGTGACGAACGGTACGTCGACCTCGAATAAAATTGTCGGTATGTATGCCGCGCCTGCGGGAAGTACGCTACTTATTGATCGTAATTGCCATAAATCGCTGGCGCATTTGCTGATGATGAGCGATGTGGTGCCTCTCTGGTTGAAGCCGACGCGCAATGCGCTCGGTATTCTCGGCGGTATTCCTAAGCGTGAATTTACCCGCGACAGCATTGCGCGTAAGGTGGCGGAAACCGCGCAGGCGCAATGGCCGGTTCATGCGGTTATCACCAATTCTACTTACGATGGTCTGTTGTATAACACTAACTGGATCAAGCAGATGCTGGACGTTCCCTCGATCCATTTTGATTCCGCCTGGGTACCCTATACCCATTTCCATCCGATCTACCAGGGGAAAAGCGGGATGAGCGGCGATCGGGTGCCCGGAAAAGTGATTTTCGAAACGCAATCCACCCATAAAATGCTGGCGGCTTTTTCGCAGGCGTCGCTTATTCATATCAAAGGGGAATATGACGAAGAGACGTTTAACGAAGCGTTTATGATGCACACTTCCACATCGCCGAGCTATCCCATTGTCGCCTCTATCGAAACCGCAGCGGCGATGCTGCGCGGCAATCCAGGGAAAAGATTGATTAATCGTTCGGTGGAGCGGGCGCTCCATTTTCGTAAAGAGGTACAGCGGCTACGTGAAGAGTCCGATAGCTGGTTCTTTGATATCTGGCAGCCGGAAGAGGTTGATGAGGCCGAATGCTGGCCGGTCACGCCGGGAGAAACCTGGCATGGCTTCGCCGATGCCGATGACGATCATATGTTCCTCGATCCGGTTAAGGTGACAATCCTGACGCCGGGAATGGATGAACAGGGCAACATGAGCGAAGAGGGGATACCCGCCGCGCTGGTGGCGAAGTTCCTCGATGAGCGAGGCGTGGTGGTGGAAAAAACCGGGCCGTATAATCTGCTGTTTTTGTTCAGCATAGGGATTGATAAGACCCGTGCGATGGGGCTGCTGCGCGGACTGACAGAATTTAAACGGGCCTACGATCTTAACCTGCGCGTCAAAAATATGTTGCCGGATCTGTATGCGGAAGATCCGGATTTTTATCGCAATATGCGCATTCAGGATCTGGCGCAGGGGATCCATAAACTGATCCGCCAGCACGATCTTCCGGGGCTGATGTTGCGGGCGTTCGAGGTTTTACCGGAGATGATCATGACCCCGCACCAGGCCTGGCAGCGTCAGATCAAAGGCGAGGTGGAAACCGTGGCGCTCGATCAACTGCCAGGGCGCGTTTCCGCGAATATGATCCTGCCTTATCCGCCAGGCGTTCCGCTGTTGATGCCCGGCGAGAGGATCACGCAACAGAGTCGGGCCGTGCTCGATTTTCTGCTGATGCTCTGCTCGATTGGCCAGCATTATCCCGGTTTTGAAACGGATATTCACGGCGCGAAACGGAATGGAGACGGGGTGTACCAGGTACGAGTCTTAAAACACGCCTGTTAGCTTGCCTGACGGGAATGTGACGAGTAACGTACTGATAATCAATAAAGGAGACGCTATGCTGGGATTAAAACAGGTTCATCACATCGCGATCATTGCGACAGACTATGCGGTGAGCAAGGCGTTTTACTGCGATATTCTGGGGTTCGATCTGCTAAGCGAAGTCTGGCGGGAAGAGCGTGACTCGTGGAAGGGCGATTTGGCACTAAACGGGCAGTATGTGATTGAGCTTTTCTCTTTTCCCTTCCCTCCGGCGCGTCCAAGCCGACCTGAAGCCTGCGGCCTGCGCCATCTGGCTTTCAGCGTGGAAAATGTGGAAAACGCCGTTGCGCATCTGGAAAAGCATCAGGTTAAGTGCGAACCGATACGCATCGATCCGTATACCGGGAAGCGCTTTACTTTTTTCAACGATCCGGACGGTTTACCGCTTGAGCTGTATGAGCAGTAAGGCTTGTCATTAAGACGCTCGCCAGGTAACGTTGCCGGGCTAAGTCACTATAAGCATGGATCATGACCACTCTCACGTTGAATACCTCGTTACTCTCTTCTCGCCGTATTCTGGCTGCCTTTAGCGGTGGCCTGGATTCTACGGTGCTTCTGCATCAACTGGTGTTGTGGCGAGAACGCCATCCTGACGTCACGCTGCGTGCTATCCATATTCATCACGGTTTAAGCCCTCATGCTGATAGCTGGGTGCGGCATTGCGAAACCGTATGCGAACGCTGGCAGGTTCCGCTGGTAGTGGAGCGGGTGACGCTGGCAGATAATGGCCTGGGTATCGAGGCCCATGCGCGTGAAGCGCGCTACCGGGCGTTCGCACAGACGCTATTGCCTGGTGAAGTGCTGGCAACCGCGCAGCACCTTGACGATCAGTGTGAAACATTCCTGCTGGCGTTAAAGCGCGGCAGCGGTCCGGCCGGACTTTCCGCGATGGGAGAATGCTCGCCTTTTGCCGGAACTCTGCTTCTTCGCCCGCTGTTGAGAGAAACGCGGAAGACGCTGGAACAGTGGGCTGTGCGTCATGGCTTATGCTGGATTGAAGATGAAAGCAATCAGGATGACGCCTACGATCGCAATTTCTTACGCCTGCGCGCGCTTCCGCTCTTGCAGCAGCGCTGGCCGCATTTTCCTGCGGCGGTAGCCCGTAGCGCGACGCTCTGCGCCGAGCAAGAAAGGCTGCTGGACGAGCTTCTGGCCAGCGATCTTACGGACTGTATCACGGCGGAGGGAACATTGCGGCTCTCTCCATTAATGTCGATGAGCGATGTACGGCGGGCGGCGATTTTGCGTCGCTGGCTGGCGATGCGTAATGCGCCGATGCCCTCTCGCGACGCGCTGGAACGTATCTGGCAGGAGGTGGCGCTGGCGCGCGACGATGCCTCTCCCTGTTTACGCTTTGGCGATCACGAGATTCGCCGTTATCAGTCGCAACTGTGGTGGATTAAATCCGTGGCCGGACAACACGAAACGACGGTCGCCTGGCCCGCCTGGCAAACACCGCTGGCGCTGCCTGCCGGCTTAGGGACGGTACAGCTCGTTCCTGGGGGCGAACTGCGCCGACCGCGAGAGGAAGAATCCGTCAGCATTCGGTTTAAAGCGCCAGGGTTGCTACACATTGTGGGACGTCACGGCGGACGTAAATTAAAGAAAATCTGGCAGGAGCAGGGGATCCCGCCCTGGCGACGAGACACCACGCCGCTGTTGTTTTACGGCGAAACGCTGATTGCGGCTGCGGGTGTTTTTGTGACGCGTGAGGGAGCTGCAGAAGATAAAGAAGGGGTGAGTCTGGTTTGGCATGCCTGATGGCGCTGCGCTTATCAGGCCTACGTATCGCATGGAACGTAGGCCGGATAAGGTGCTTGCACCACCATCCGGCAACAAAATACTCAGGATTCGCTAACTACCACGGTACCAATTTCCGGGTGGCTGAAACTGGCGATTTTATCGAGACGAAGTTCACAAGACTCGCCGGAAACCTCGGCAAGCAGATACTCTACGTTTTTACGTAAGATCAAATCGTTCGCTTTTGCCTGCAAAACCTCGCCATCTTTTAACGTTAGCGTCAGTATTAAATGATGCATGCAGGCAAGCTCAAGACTATCGTAGTCATCGCAATTAATGGGTTGATACGTTTCATTCATTGACATAATCGCTCACCAGTAAGTTCGCGGCAGCATAAGCTGCCTTTTCCCTGACCGACTCTGAAAGGGCGCTATCTGCCGCCACTTCATTAAGCACTTTCAATACACAACCCAGCGCATCCGGGACATACCCTAAGTCTCCGCTGGCGATTTCCGCATACCGCTTGCGTACTAACTCACAATATTTTTCCACATGCCCTCCTGTCAGCATTCTGACTTAACCGTGGATGCAAGTCTAAGCCTACGAAGTTAAATCTTGTTTAGCAAGGTGACTATACCATACTCATTTGCGCAATATCAGCGCCTGACGCGAGTGGGTAAAAGATTCGTTAACAGCCTTTTAGCGCGGTTTTCGCTACAATGGGCGCCTGATTCGAAAGGAGTTTTCTCATGGCGCTTAAAGCGACAATTTATAAAGCCGTCGTCAATGTGGCTGACCTTGATCGCAACCGGTTTCTGGATGCGGCATTGACGCTGGCGCGTCACCCTTCTGAAACGCAGGAGCGCATGATGCTGCGCCTGTTGGCATGGATAAAATATGCTGATGAACGGTTGCAGTTTACACGCGGGCTCAGCGCGGAAGATGAGCCGGAGGCCTGGCTGCGCAACGATCATCTGGGCATCGATCTCTGGATAGAGCTGGGGCTGCCGGATGAGCGCCGTATTAAGAAAGCCTGTACTCAGGCAAGCGATGTCGCGCTCTTTGCTTATAACTCCCGGGCGGCGCAAATCTGGTGGCAGCAGCATCAAAGCAAGTGCGCGCAGTTCGCTAACCTGTCCGTCTGGTATCTGGATGACGGGCAACTGGCGCAGCTCAGTGAATTTGCCGATCGTACCATGACGCTACAGGCGACGATTCAGGACGGCGCAATCTGGCTTTCTGATGCTCGGAATAATCTGGAAATACAGCTAACCGCCTGGCAACAGCCCTCATGATTGCCATCTCCCGGACGGTCTCCATAGCCGATGATGAGCTGGAAATTACGGCCATTCGCGCGCAGGGCGCGGGTGGTCAGCACGTAAATAAGACCTCTAGCGCGATTCATTTGCGCTTTGACATTCGGGCCTCTGGCCTGCCAGAGTATTATAAACAGCGTTTGCTGACGGCCAGCCACCATCTGATAAGCGATGATGGCGTCATTATCATTAAGGCGCAGGAGTTCCGGAGCCAGGAGCTCAACCGGGAAGCGGCTATCGCCAGGCTGGTTGCCGTCATAAAAGAATTAACTGCGGAGCAGAAAAGCCGTCGCGCAACCCGTCCGACGCGTGCCTCGAAAGAGCGCCGTTTGTCCTCAAAGGCGCAAAAATCTTCTGTAAAGGCGCTTCGCGGTAAAGTTCGTCGTCCACTGGATTGACGGGCAGGAATAGCAATTTCATAAGGATTTTATGGTGAGAACAGCAATATTGTCAGTAGCGGCAGCCTGTACGCTATTTGCATTGATAGGGTGTAATAACCGTGCGGAAGTTGACGCCCTGCAACCTGCGCAGGCGGCGGAATTAAAACCCATGCAGCAAAGCTGGCGCGGCGTGCTGCCCTGTGCGGATTGTGAAGGTATTGAAACGTCACTGTTTCTGGAAAAAGACGGCACATGGGTGATGAACGAGCGCTATCAGGGCGTGCGCGAAGAACCTTCCTCTTTTGCGTCATACGGTACCTGGGCGCGGACGGCGGATAAACTGGTGTTAACCGACAGCAATGGCGAGAAATCGTATTATCGCGCGAAAGGCAATGCGCTGGAGATGCTCGACAGAGAAGGCAATCCGGTGGCTTCGCAGCTTAATTATACGCTTGTGCCTGTTACCGCCAGCCTGCCGGTAACGCCAATGCCGTTGCGTGGTATGTATGTATACAGGGCCGATGCGGCGACCTTTACCGATTGTGCGACCGGAAAACGGCTGCCGGTCGCCAGTAACGCCCAGCTTGAGCGCGGCTATTTGACGGCGAAAGGTGAAGCGGAAAAACCGGTGCTGCTGACGGTAGAAGGGCATTTTGTGTTTGCCGCGAACCCGGACACGGGCGAGCCGGTAAAAATGCTAATAGCCGATAAAAATGCGAAGTTTACGCCGGGTAAAGATTGCACTCACTAATAAAAGGCCTCGCAGGGTGCGAGGCCTTTACATATCTGCCGGATGGCGCCGGGCAATCCCAACAAAATGTCGTTTAGCCTTTAATCGCCTTGACCAGATAATCAACGATATCGCCGGTTTTAATCAGCGATTTTTCACCGCTACGACGGTATTTATACTCAATATCGTCGTTATCCAGGTTGCGATCGCCAATCACGATAGTATGTGGAATACCAATCAGCTCCATATCGGCAAACATCACGCCCGGGCGCTCTTTACGGTCGTCCATCAGCACTTCAATGCCCTGCGCGCGCAATTCGCTGTACAGCTTTTCCGCCAGCTCCTGCACACGGAAGGATTTGTGCATATTCATCGGCAGAATAGCGACCTGGAAAGGCGCAATGGCGTCAGGCCATACAATGCCGCGCTCGTCAAAGTTCTGCTCGATAGCCGCGGCAACGACACGTGTTACGCCGATACCGTAACAGCCCATTGTCAGGATCTGGTTACGGCCATCTTCACCCTGAACGGAGGCTTTCAGCGCTTCTGAGTACTTGGTTCCTAACTGGAAGATGTGACCCACTTCGATACCGCGTTTGATAAGCAACGTTCCCTGACCATCCGGACTCGGATCGCCGGCGACTACGTTACGGATGTCGGCAACAACAGGCGTCGCCACATCGCGATCCCAGTTAATACCAAAGTAGTGTTTACCGTCGATGTTGGCGCCAGCGGCAAAATCGCTCATGGCGGCAACGGTGCGATCGATGATGACCGGAATCGGCATATTGACCGGGCCGAGGGAGCCAGGGCCGGCATTAATCACGGCGCGAATCTCTTCTTCGGTAGCGAAGGTCAGCGGGCTGGCAACCTGCGGCAGTTTTTCCGCTTTAACTTCATTCAGTTCATGATCGCCGCGGACCAGCAGAGCCACCAGCGGAGACTTGCTGTCTTTCACCGCTTTCACCAGCAGCGTTTTTACCGTTTTTTCAATTGGCAGGTTGAATTGTTCCACCAGCTCCGCGATGGTTTTGGCATTTGGCGTATCGACCAGAGTCATTTCCTGCGTCGCCGCTGCGCGCGGCGTTTGCGGCGCGATAGCTTCTGCCAGTTCAATGTTAGCCGCGTAATCAGAAACATCAGAGAAAACGATATCGTCTTCGCCGCTTTGCGCCAGCACCTGGAATTCATGCGAGGCGTTGCCGCCGATAGAACCGGTATCGGCCTGTACCGCGCGGAAATCCAGCCCCATACGGCTGAAGATACGGCTATACGCGGCGTACATGGCGTCATAGGTTTCCTGCAACGACTCCTGAGAGGTGTGGAAAGAGTAAGCATCTTTCATCAGGAATTCGCGCGAACGCATCACGCCAAAGCGCGGACGCACTTCATCACGGAATTTGGTCTGGATTTGGAAGAAGTTCAGCGGCAACTGCTTATAAGAGCTGAGTTCATTACGCACCAGATCGGTGATAACTTCTTCGTGGGTCGGGCCGAGTACGAACGGACGCTCGCCACGGTCGACAAAACGCAGCAGTTCCGGACCATACTGTTCCCAACGACCACTCTCTTGCCACAGGTCGGCTGGCTGAACGACTGGCATCGACACCTCGATAGCACCGGCGTTGTTCATCTCTTCACGCACGATGTTTTCGACTTTTTTCAGGACGCGCAGGCCGGTCGGCAGCCAGGTATATAACCCGGAGGCGAGCTTGCGGATCATCCCGGCGCGCAGCATCAGCTGGTGGCTGATAACCTCGGCGTCGGCAGGTGTCTCCTTCAGAGTGGAGAGCAGGTATTGGCTAGTACGCATGTTGTTACGGTTCCAGTTGAACGATCGAACAGGCTCAATGTGAGCCTGATACAAAAAAAGTGATTTAGTTTACCAGCGTGCAAGAGATGTCAAAAGAGAAGGGCGTGAAATTACCGTGGTTCCAGCGCAAACACTTCAAATCCGGTGTTAACCACACGCCAGCGCACGTTAAAATCATGCAGCCAGACGGCATAGGTTTTGCCCGTCTCTTCACCCTTACGATAAGCCGGGCGAGGATCTTGCGCCAGCACATCGCAAATAAATGTCCGTAGCTGCGGATAACGCCTTTCCAGCGTCGTAAGCTGTTGAGCCACCTCAGCGGTAAAACTCACGGGCATTTCAGCTATCGGCGCCTGTTGTGCATAGCTGGCGGCGGCGTCCGGTAAGGCTTCGGCAAACGGTAAATACGGTTTGATATCCACCACCGGCGTGCCATCCACCAGATCCAGACTGCCTAATTTCAGAATTACGCTCTCTTTCCGGCACTCGATACCTTTTAGCGCAACGAGCGACATGCCAATCGGATTGGGGCGGAATGTGGAGCGCGTGGCAAAAACGCCCATTCTGGCGTTACCGCCAAGACGGGGTGGACGAACTGTTGGCCGCCAGCCGCCGTCCATCGTCTGATGAAAAACGAAAAGCACCCACAAATGGCTGAAAGCTTCCAGGCCGCGAACGGCATCGGCCTGATTGTAAGGCGCTATCAGATGCAGTTCGCCGCAGGCGCTTTTGACCAGACCGGGCTGGCGCGGAACGGCGAATTTTTCTTTATAGGGGGAGCGAATAACGCCGATTTGTTCAAACTGAAAGCTGCTCATTTCGCCGAAATATTCAGGGCGGACCCGATACAAACCGCCTGACGGTAGCAGCCTGGCGTGCCGCTGGTAATTTCACAGCTGTGCAGCAGGACGGCGTTGGCTTTCATTTTAGATGCATTAATCTGCATACGCTTGCGCGCAGTTGGAATGTTAGGCGGAGAGTCTTGATTTGTCGCCTGGCAGGATTCGCCGCTAACCTCGCCAAGATCGCGGAAAGGTTTGCCGACTAAGTCTTCAGCATTGGTGTAAATCCTGACGGGAGCGGCACGCGGCGCTTTAGGTTTCTCCGGCTCCGCTTTTGGCGGGGTTGCGGTGCTTTGAACAGGTTCAACAGGGGATCTGCTTAGCATGGAACAACCGCCCAGCATGAGTGCCAATAAACAGATCGGTAAAGCACGCATAATATTTCCTCAATGAATGTTCTAATTGCCAGATATTGAATCAGGAGCTTGCATAAATGACAAGACGGGCAATAGCCCGTCCTGAATAATATTACAGATTGTGGAATCAGCCTAAAACTTACCAGCCTTTCACCGCGCCGCCATTAAAAACTTTATTTGCGGCTTCGTACACTTCATCAGACTGGTAAGCCTGAACGAATTTTTTCACATTCTCGGCGTCTTTGTTATCTTCACGCGTCACGATCAGGTTAACGTACGGAGAATCTTTATCTTCAACGAAGATACCGTCTTTCGCTGGCGTCAGGCCAATCTGGCTGGCGTATGTCGTATTGATGACCGCTAACGCGATCTGCGCGTCATCCAGCGAACGCGGCAACTGCGGCGCTTCCAGCTCAACAATTTTCAGATTTTTCGGGTTTTCGACGATATCCAGCGAGGTAGGAAGCAGACCGACGCCGTCTTTCAGCTTAATCAGCCCTACTTTTTGCAGCAGCAGCAGGGAACGACCAAGGTTGGTCGGGTCATTAGGCACAGCGACCTGGGAACCGTCCTTGAGCTCATCCAGAGATTTAATTTTTTTGGAATATCCTGCAATGGGATAGACAAAAGTCTTACCTACAGAAACCAGTTTGTAGCCGCGATCTTTGATTTGCTGATCCAGATACGGTTTGTGCTGGAAGGCATTGGCATCGATATCGCCTTTGCTCAGCGCTTCATTAGGCAGAACATAATCATTAAAGGTCACCAATTCCACGTCCAGGCCGTATTTTTCTTTCGCGACTTTCTGCGCGACTTCGGCAACTTGCTGCTCTGCGCCAACGATTACGCCGACTTTAATATGATTCGGATCTTTTTCATCCTGACCGCAACCTGCAAGTGCCAGAGAACCAATCAGAGCACCCACTGCCGCAAAGGTTTTGAATTTGAACGCCATGCTTATTTCCTTAATGAGTATTTGTGTTGTGTTTAACGTTACTTATGCGTGACAGCCCTGACGATGCGATCGCCGGATAACTGAATTAAATAAACCAGAACGACGAGTAATACCAGCACCGTATTCATCACGGTAGCATTGTATCCAATATAACCGTACTGATAGCCGATTTGACCGAGGCCGCCTGCGCCGACGGCGCCGCCCATTGCGGAGTAACCGACCAGGGTGATCAGTGTAATGGTTGCCGCATTCACCAGACCAGGCAGCGCTTCCGGTAAAAGGATTTTACGTACAATTTGCAGCGGCGTGGCACCCATCGCTCGCGAGGCTTCAATCAGCCCGGCAGGGATCTCTAATAACGCATTTTCCACCATACGGGCGATAAAAGGCGCGGCGCCGACGGTCAGCGGTACAATCGCGGCCTGCAAACCAATGGAGGTGCCGACAATTATTCGGGTAAAAGGAATCATCCACACCAGCAGGATGATAAAGGGAATCGAGCGGAAAATATTGACCACCGCAGAAAGGGCGCGATACAGCCTGGCGTTCTCCATAATCTGCCCCGGGCGCGTAACATACAGCAATACGCCAACCGGCAGGCCAATCACGAAACCGAAGAAACCGGAGACAAAGGTCATCGCCAGCGTTTCCCAGACGCCACGAACCAGTAACCACATCATTGCCTCAGACATAACCCAGTACCTCTACTTTCACATGGTGATCCTGCAGCCAGGCAATTGCGGCTTGCGTCTCTTCTTGTGTGCCGTGCATTTCCGTTAGCATAATGCCGAACTTCACACCGCCCGCGTAATCCATCTGCGCGCTGATAATATTATTGTTCACGTTGAAACGACGCGCGGTTTCAGAAAGCAGCGGGGCATCCACAGACTGCCCGGTGAACTCCATGCGCAGCATCGGCACGCTGTCAGTTTCCGGCGACGCTTTCAAACGCGCCTGGTAATCTTCCGGAATGTCCAGGTGCAGAGTGGACTGAATAAACTTCTGCGCCAGCGGCGTTTTAGGATGCGAGAAGACTTCGCTGACCGTATCCTGCTCAATAAGCTCGCCATTACTGATGACGGCAACACAGTCGCAGATACGTTTCACGACATCCATTTCATGAGTGATAAGCAGAATCGTCAACCCCAGACGACGGTTGATATCTTTCAGCAATTCCAGAATCGAACGGGTCGTCGCGGGATCAAGCGCGCTGGTGGCTTCATCGCACAGCAACACTTTTGGATTACTGGCTAACGCGCGGGCAATCGCGACACGCTGTTTCTGACCGCCGGAAAGATTTGCCGGATAGCTGTCGTGCTTGTCGCCAAGACCGACTAAATCCAGCAGCTCTGTGACACGGCGTTTGATCTCTTCCTTTGGTGTGTTATCCAGTTCCAGCGGCAACGCGACGTTGCCAAACACGGTACGGGAAGAGAGCAGGTTAAAATGTTGGAAAATCATGCCGATTTGACGGCGAGCTTTGGTCAACTCAGACTCTGAAAGCGTTGTCAGCTCCTGACCGCCGACCTGAACGCTACCTTCGGTTGGGCGTTCAAGTAAGTTAACGCAGCGGATAAGCGTACTTTTACCGGCGCCGGAGGCGCCAATGACGCCATAAATCTGCCCGGCAGGCACGTGCAGGCTGACATTATTTAGCGCCTGAATGGTGCGCGTCCCCTGCTGGAACACTTTGGTAATATTCGAAAGTTTAATCATTGGTTATTTATTATCGTAATTAAGTTAGCCGTGGCATTTTCGTCTGTCTAATACGGTCAACGCCGTCAACAGAATGGATGTTAAGGCATCCAGACGTCTAAATCAATCAGGCTTTATACGATGAGCACTTTCTTGCCTGCTGAAACATGCGATACTAGCGCCACTTGCTTTACTCAGGAGCTATAAAAGGTGGCAAAGTCTGTACCCGCAATTTTTCTCGACCGTGACGGCACCATTAATGTGGATCACGGCTACGTACATGAAATCGATGCATTTGAGTTTATAGACGGTGTTATTGACGCGATGCGCGAGCTAAAAAAAATGGGCTATGCGCTGGTGGTGGTGACGAACCAGTCCGGAATCGCGCGCGGCAAATTCACTGAGGCGCAGTTTGAAACGTTAACCGAATGGATGGACTGGTCGTTGGCGGATCGCGATGTTGATTTGGACGGCATCTATTATTGTCCTCACCATCCGCAGGGCAGCATAGAAGAGTTCCGTCAGGTATGTGATTGCCGCAAGCCGCATCCAGGAATGCTTATCTCGGCGCGTGATTTCCTGCATATCGATATGGCTGCCTCTTATATGGTGGGAGACAAGCTGGAAGATATGCAGGCGGCAGCGGCGGCAAATGTCGGGACAAAAGTGCTGGTGCGTACGGGTAAACCGGTCACGGCAGAAGCAGAAAACGCGGCGGACTGGGTGTTAAACAGCCTTGCCGACCTGCCATCAGCGATAAAAAAGCAGCAAAAATAAGCGTTATGGATAAAAGATGAGCGGTTAAAACAAAAATGCATTTTTCCGCTTGTCTTCCTGAACCGACTCCCTATAATGCGCCTCCATCGACACGGCGGATGTGAATCACTTCACACAAACAGCCGGTCGGTTGAAGAGAAAAATCCTGAAATTCAGGGTTGACTCTGAAAGAGGAAAGCGTAATATACGCCACCTCGCGACGGTGAGCTGAAAGCCGCGTCGCACCTGCTCTTTAACAATTTATCAGACAATCTGTGTGGGCACTCGAAGATACGGATTCTTAACGTC
>NZ_JBKFPH010000027.1:0-60467 GCF_046567715.1 Salmonella sp. 741265116_PST
CGACAGCCCGCGAAACAGCGTCCTCTCGTCCCGCTCGCAGTACAGATCTCTGGCTTCAAGCATCATTGTCATTGCGCATATTCAGGTTGATATGGCGTATAAACACCGGTCAGGCTTTCCAGGAAGGCGACGATATCGTCAATATCGTTTTGCGGCAGATCGGTGCCAACCTGGTAACGCAGCATCAGTTTTACCGCGCCATCCAGCGTCGGTACGTCGCCCCGATGGAAATAAGGCGCTGTTAACGCGACGTTGCGTAAGCCCGGGACTTTTTGCCGTAATTTATCGCGAACCTCTTTGGTGACGTTCATACGACCAATATCCGCTGCGGTAATTTCGCCAAAATTAAAGTCTCGCTTTAATCCCAATGGTTCAAAAGAGCGCCCGCCTAAAATGATACCGCCGTGACAGGTTGCACATTTATTCTCTTTAAATAATTGATAACCGTGTTTCTGTTGCGCGGTCAGCGCATTTTCATCTCCACGTAGCCATTTATCAAAGGCGGAATCCGGCGTTATCAACGTTTTTTCGAATTCGGCGATCGCATCAGTAATATTTTCCCCGGTAAATCCTTGCGGATAAACCGCCTGGAAATCTTTTTTCAGGACAGGATCTTTATCAAGCTTGCTAATAATTTCATCCCAGGATTTAGAGGCCATTTCGATAGGATTTAACGGCGGTCCGCCTGCTTGCGCCTGCAGGGTTGCAGCACGACCATCCCAAAATTGTTCGATATTAAATACGGAGTTGAATACCGTCGGCGCATTTATTGGTCCTACCGCACCGCCAACGCCAATTGAGGTTTTTCTGCCATCGACACCGCCCGCATTTAACGCGTGACAATGCGCACAGGATATTGTGCTGTCGCCGGATAAACGTTCATCATGATAAAGACGGAAACCTAAGTCGACTTTTTTCGCATCGACGGGAATATTGCGCGGAATAGGCTGAACGGGTTCATTCCGGTGCGCGGCGTCGGTATCGGCGCTGGCATAGTTGCGCTCACGCTGATCGGCTATCCAGTTCAGGATGTCAGTACGCTCTTTATCGCTGACGCCTCCCGCCCAGTGCAGCGCGACATAGCGGGTTGGCGGCATAGTCTGATGTTGCATAACCCATTCAATTTTATTCAGTTCGCTTTGCGGCACCGGCGTATCCGCAATCAGGGCGGCCCGTACCGCCTCCAGGTTAAACGATTTGTAGCCGAGCTGGATATCGTAATCCATTAGCTGCTTTGCCACCGGAAAAGAGGAATAAAAAGGTAATTCAGCGGAAGGCGTATGACAATAATCACATCCTTTCTCCCTGAAATAACCCAGTATTTTATTATTTTCACCTACAACCGAGGCCTGCACATCGCTTTTTTTACTGCGCTGTTTGTCGTAATACCATACATACCCGGACAAACCTAAATAACATAACAGCCCAACGGTGATAACCGTTGTCGCATAGAGGGTAATTTTTTTCATATCACTATCCTTATGGGGTATTGCGGCATGATTAATTAAATTTTATTTTTTTACTCATGAGGCCCGTCAATACTAAATACAAACCCATCATGGATATTGATTGGTATCAATAATTACAATTGGCTAAACCTATAGATATGATAACCCCCGACTATCGTAAGATTTATTTTGCGATGCCCGTCACAGGATTTATTCAGTCGCAACAATGGATAAATCCTCTTTTCCGTCATCAAAACGAACGATAGCCAACAATAATTGACTTAACGCAGCATAAAAACCATAGGAATCATGCTTAAGGCAATTATTTGTAAATTCCGGAAGCCATTCCAGTAATGACGACAATGTTTTCTGGCGTAATTTATTCATTCTCCGTTGTTGGAACGATTCACCCAATGAAAAATGTAAATGGCTGAGTAATTCCAGATAAATCGCCAGGTGGTCGGTCGGCTCTTTAAAATCGTCGTTGACTTCCATCCCGGCTTCAAGTAATAAATGTTTAATCATGCCGGGTTCCTGCTGCGGGTATTGCGAGGCGTAGGGCAACGCCGATTTTCTATCCGTCATCAGGAACAATCCGCAAAAATCTGCGGCCAGCTCCAGCTGCGCATCCTGGCGCAGGCTAAGCGCGGCAATTTTTTGTTCGAGTAACGCCACCGACGCCGCCAGCGCAGGCTGACGCTTTAACAGCGCCAGCCAGTCCGCGATCTCCGCGGACTGTAATTGTATTAACCCTTCATCATCTACTTCCCGGAAAAAGAGTAACGCCAGCCATGCATATACGCAGGCGTACTGTTCCTGAGCAAGCGCTGGCTGCTTAATCATGCGGATTCCCCTGCGATGCGGGTACATATTCACACTGCGCGACCATCTCGACCGGACCGTTAAACGCCGTGACGTTATCAATAGGACCGGTATATTTTTCAATTTCCACCAGCGTCGTATGCGCGCTGGTCGCCTGCGCGAGCTGTGATGTACCGATATCCAGCGTTAATACGTTAGGGTTGCCGTACTTACACAACGCGTTGAGATCGCCGCCTTTATCAGGATCGTACCAGGCGCCTTCATGAATTCGCGCCACGCCCGGCGCATAGCGATCGGAAACCACCGCCCCCGCCAGTACCTGCCCGCGTGCATTGAATACCCGCACGATGTCACCGTTGCGGATCCCGCGCGCGCTGGCATCCTGTGGGTTAATAAAGACCGGCTCCTTGCCGCCAACGGCATATTGCTGACGCAGCGTTTCCGACTCGCACAGTTGGGAATGCAGACGGAAATCAGGGTGGACGGATTGTAAGTGCAGCGGCCAGCGCTGCGATCCCGGCCCGCCATGCGAGCGTTCGATTTTTTCGAACCACATGGGATGGCCCTGACAATCGTCGTATTGCATGTCGGCGATCGTTTTGGAGTAAATCTCGATCAAACCGCTTGGCGTGCCCAACGGCTCCAGGTCCGGATCTTCACGGAAAGCCTGATGGCGTACAAACATCTGCGGATGATCAAACTCGATGTACTCCTGTTGATTCCAGAACACCTCGAAAGTCGGTAAGTGGATACCGCGACCTTTTCCCTGCTGGCTCCCTTCCTGCCAGATGCGTTTCAGCCAGCCCATTTCATCAAGACCTTCCGTGAATGCCGCTTCACGGTTAAAGCGTCGGCAGAGATCGCGGAAAATATCAAAGTCGTTACGCGCTTCAAACTGCGGCGACACCACCTGTTTCATGGCGATAATGCCGCGGTTAGAGTGGTTGCCGAACTGATCGAGGTCGTTACGCTCAAATTGGGTGGTAGCCGGCAAAACGATATCCGCAAAGCGGCAGGTCGACGTCCACTGGTTATCAATAGCGATGACCGTTTCCAGCTTGCGCCAGCCTTCAATTATGCGGTTAATTTGTTGGTGTCGGTGGAACGGGTTAGTCCCGGCGAACACGCACATCTTCAGCGGCGGTAATTTAACCGATTTGCCGTTCCAGTTAATGACCTTGCCCGGTTCAAGAATGGCATCCATAAAACGCGCAATAGGAATGGTGCTGCTGTAGCCTTTGTAATCCGTGCTGTCGTGTACTGGCGGAACGGTCGTCGAACCGGAAAAGCCGCTTAAAATGATCCCTTTACGGCCAGGCGTCCCAGCGCCGTTGTAGTGCCAGCCAAAACCAAAGCCGCCGCCCGGTAAACCAATCTGGCCCAGCATTGCCGCCAGCACGACGACCATCCATGACCACTGTTCGCCATGCTGCATACGTTGTACGCACCAGCCAGCGATGATTTGCGTTCTGTCGCCCGCCATCTGCCGCGCCAACGCGCGGATGGTGTCGGCGTCAATACCGCACAGTTTTTCCGCCCAGGCGGCATCTTTGGGCTGTCCATCTTTTTCGCCCAGCAAATAGGGGAGGAACTGGTCAAAACCGACGCAGTAGTTATCAAGGAAATTTTTATCGTACAGTTTCTCGCTGTACAGAGTATGCGCCAGCGCCAGTTGTAACGGGACATCCGTCTGCGGGTTAATGGCGATATGTTTGACCTTATCGCGCCCCAGATAATCGTGCGTGGAGGTGACAACCGGGTCGATGCTGATGACCGAGATAGCACCGCTGGCAACCTTCTCTTTTAATTGTTCATAGTACTGATAGACATCGTGATCCGGGCACCACCAGTTTGCCTGCTGGTTTTTCACCATATCAGAACCCCATAGCACAATCGTTTTACTGTTCTGTAAAACCAGAGGCCATGACGTTTGCTGCTCGTACACTTCCATTGAACCCACCACGCGCGGCAGAATCACCTGCGCCGCGCCGGTCGAATAGTCCCCTCCCGTGCTGACGCTATTGCCATGTAGCGCAATCGCGCGCGCCAGCATCCCGGAGGCGTTATGGAACATGCCGGTAGATTGCCAGCCGCTCGCCGTCAGTAACGCGCTCGGCCCGTAGGTTTTTTGCACCCGCTCCAGTTCCTGATAGAACAGATCCAGCGCTTCATCCCAGGAGACGCGCACAAAACGATTATCGCCGCGCTGCGAGGTGTCGCTTTGATGACCTTTGCGCATCCAGTCGACGCGCACCATCGGATAGCGAATACGCGCCGCGTTGTGGACGTGATCGGGCAGGCCGGCGATCATTTTGGACGGGTATTTATCCTGTTCAAACGGTTTTGCCGCCACAAATCGACCGTCAACCACCGTGGCGCGAATCGCCCCCCAGTGAGAACCGGTAAGGATACCCTCTTTCGTCGCGGCGCCTGGCGCAACGGCATCCGCTGCGCGGGCGCTACGGGGCGTCAGCAGTGACGGCCCCAGCATTCCTGCCACCGTCAAGCCGCCAAGCTGCGCCAGAAAACGTCGACGAGAGACGTGTAACGAGTCCTTATTTTTCATTGTGTTCTCCCTTATCGCTGTGCGGCGTGTTGGTGGTATCAGACGCATTCATCTGGAGATATTTCAACAAGGTACGTTCTTCACGCTTATCCAGACTGGTGAAACCGATCATGCCGTTGAGCGTGCCGATCCAGCCGTTAGCGTCAAAGTGCGCTTTGTCCGGCGCGCCGTGACACTGATTACAGGTGCCGTTATAGAGGGAGTCGGCATAGGCCCAAATCGGTTTAATGTCATTTACCATGTCGCCTTTTTGCATCCACGCGGTTGCCTGTAATTTGCTCCACTGAGTATTGGTCGCCGCGACGGTGGTCTCTTCCAGCGTTTTCACATGCTGTTGCACATCGCCGCGAATCGAGGCGACAAAAATACGTTTACCGGGCAACTGCGTCAGCACGCGCTGGCGACCGTCCGTCTCCGTCCAGCCTTCGATTTGCACTTGCAGCCAGTCACCGTCCCGTTTAAGGACTTTCACTTCAGAAGCAGGTAACAGCGAACCTGCCGGTTCTTTATCGCCTTTAGCGGCGTAAATCGGCTTGATATCCAGCGAATAGAGCGTATCGCCGTCATTATGCGTACTGGCGCTGGCGCGCAGTTCATCAAACTGTTTGCGGAAACCGCTGCTCATATCCGGTAGCTGGTGGGCAATCCCTTTATGGCAGTCGATGCAGGACTGATTTTCTTTCGCGGCGATTTTCATTTGCCGCGCCGCTTCCGGGTTCTGTTTCGCGTGATCCATCGCATCGTAGTTATGGCAGGAACGACAGGTCGCGGAGTTATTCTCTTTCATGCGCGCCCATTCACGCTCGGCAAGCTCGGCGCGTTTGGCTTCAAATTTTTCCGGGGTATCAATCGAGTGGGCGATAAATGTCTGGTAAAGATCGTTGCTGGCTTCCAGCTTACGTTTCACCATGCCTGGAATATCAGGGGGGATATGGCAATCGTGACATTCCGCGCGTACGCCGGAAGCGTTCTGGAAATGTACGGACTGTTTATATTCCTGATACACCGGCTGCATACTATGGCAGCTGACGCAAAACTCTGTCGTACTGGTCAGTTTGATACCGACGTGAGGTAACACGATCAGCGCAACGCCGATCACAATCCCGACAATGACCAGCGCCAGTATCGACCAACGGGCGCTTGGCCTGAGTAGCGCTCTCCAGAGTTTTCGCATAATAGCCCCTGTAATTATATGGTTTAATGCGCAGATCTTATTCCGCAAATATGAACAGCGTCACTGGTCAGGATGAACGGGATACGGCAATATATGAACAGATATGAACAGAAAGAGACCGCGCGCAGGATGTCACATCACATTGTTATTGTTGAGGATGAACCTGTTACTCAGGCCAGATTACAGGCCTATTTTGAGCAGGAGGGGTATCGCGTTTCGGTGACCGACAGCGGCGCGGGCCTGCGTGACATCATGGAGCATGAGCACGTTTCGCTGATCCTGCTGGATATCAACCTCCCCGATGAAAACGGGTTGATGCTGACCAGGGCGCTACGAGAACGCTCCACGGTGGGCATTATTCTGGTGACGGGGCGTTGCGACCAAATCGACCGCATCGTCGGACTGGAGATGGGCGCGGACGACTACGTCACCAAGCCGCTGGAACTGCGCGAGCTGGTAGTACGGGTGAAAAATCTTTTGTGGCGCATCGATCTGGCCCGCCCCACGCCGCAAAATGCCAGTGAAAACTGCTATATGTTTTCCGGTTACTGCCTGAACGTGATGAATCACACGCTGGAGCACAACGGTGAAGCCATTAAGCTTACGCGCGCGGAGTACGAGCTACTGCTGGCCTTTGTGACCAACCCAGGCAAAGTGCTGCATCGCGAACGTCTGCTGCGAATGCTTTCTGCCCGCCGCGTAGAGACTCCGGATCTCCGCACGATTGATGTCCTGGTTCGCCGCTTACGTCATAAAATTACACCGGAACTGCTGGTCACACAGCATGGCGAAGGCTACTTTTTAGCCTCGGAGGTGTATTGATACAGATAGACGGGCCGAAATCCCGGAGGCGATAGCGAACGGCGAACGCGCGCGCTGTCGGCGTTGTTATGCGTCAAAATAAGCACCGGCGGGCTGATATTTTCAGGCACCGGTTGCCCCTGTAAGACCTTAATCGACTGCGTTATCGCTAATTCTCCCTGCCAGGCCATCTGATCGCTGAGCGCCATCAGGATATGGCCGCGTTTTAAACCGCGATAAACCTGATGCGTCAGATAAAATGAGACGATCGTGAGCGGAGTCGTCAAATTTCGCCCTTCGCCCATCGCCGCCTCCGCCGCTATCGCCGACCCGGCGACCACATTGGCGTCCGGATGGCGCTCCAGCATTTCCTGGAGTAAGTTTCGTTGCACTTCAATGTCGTTATCGCCCCAGGCGATATCCACAATGTTGATGGCGCTGCCTTTAATTGCCTGACGAAAACCCGCCACCATCTCCTGACTGCCGCCGGCTTCTTCCGGCCCCGGGAAGAGTAAAACGTTAAGCGCTTTTCCTTTGCTCCACTGCACCAGGAAACGTCCCGGCAGATACCCCATCTGAAACCACGGCAGACCAACGCGGGTTGCGACGCTGGCATCGTGAATCATGTTCACCAGTTCAATAACCGGCACATTACCGGCATACCGTTCCAGTTCCGGGAAACGATCGGTACTGCTGCCAAGCAGAATAGCGTCGGCGCCCCACTCCCGGCACTGCATCATTTGCTGTTGTTGCGTCGCCAGTTGCCGATAGCCATTCGCTTCCAGCACTTTTAAATCAACGCCATACAATTTGGCCGCTTTTTGCATCCCGTAGTTGACGGACAACCAGTAAGAATCTTTCAGACTGGGGTATAATGCGCACAGTTTCCAGGGTTTACTCGCATTGACTGACGTTTGCCGCCAGGGAATCGCCCGATCGGCGCGCGTCCAGTGTAGCAGCCCGGTTTCGGCTGACGCCGTTTCTACATTCGAGACGATGATTATCAAAAAAAAGAACGAAATAAGCGCGCGCATGATAGCCCCACCAGCAACAAGGTTTTATCCTAATGGTTTTTCCGGCGGCAACTCAACCCATTTCACCCGCGGCGCATAAATGTCAACGCCTTCACTGACCCGCAGATTATGGCTGGCCTTCGCCCTGATGGCGGCACTCACCCTGCTCAGCACCGTGATCGGCTGGATAAGCCTGCGCGTCATTAGTCAGGTGGAGCAAACCAATACGCAAGCGCTGCTCCCGACGATGAATATGGCCAGGCAGTTAAGCGAAGCCAGCGCTTACGAGCTCTTTTCTGCGCAAAATCTGACCAATGCCGACAGTGAGGGCGTTTGGCTGGCGCAGGGGAAGATGCTGAAAGCGCAAAGCCTTAAAATTAACCATCTTTTGCAGGCATTAAGCGAGCAGGGATTTAATACCTCGGCCATCGCCCGGCAAGAAAAAGAGATCGCGCAAACGCTTGGGCAACAGGGAACGCTGGTCGGTGAAATTCTCACGCTGCGCGCACAGCAACAGCAGTTAAGCCGCCAGATTGCGGAGGCGGCAGAAAGCATTGCCGCCCAGGCTCACGGTCAGGCCAATAATGCAGCGACATCTGCGGGCGCCACCCAGGCCGGTATTTACGATCTTATCGAAAGCGGTAAAGGGGACCAGGCTGAACGCGCGCTTGACCGACTGATTGATATCGACCTTGAGTATGTGAATCAGATGAATGAGCTGCGGGTCAATGCCCTGCAGTTTAAGCAGCTCATTGTGACCTTAAAAGACGCGCAAGGGCTGAGCGATGCCGAGGACACCGATGAAAAACTTAATCAGTTGGTTAAAATTTTATCCCGCCGCCAGCAGCGTATAGAAGATCCTACCGTTCGCGCCCAAATCGCCGACGCGCTGGAGAAAATAAACCAGTACACCACACTGGTTACCCTGTTTCGTAAGGAAAACGCCATCCACGACCAGCTTCAAACGCTTATGGCCAATAACCTCTTTCAGTTTACCCGCTTCAGTACGGAAGTGTCGCAGTTGGTGAACGCCATCGAAAAACGAAACGAGGCTGGGTTAGCGCGTCTTACACACGCCAGTCAGCGTGGGCAAATAGGGTTAGTGATCTTAGGTATCCTGGCGCTGTGCTCATTAAGTTTTATTCTTTGGCAAGTGGTTTACCGTTCTGTATCCCGCCCGCTGGCGCAACAAACGCAGGCCTTACAGCGGCTACTGGAGGGCGATATTGACTCACCGTTTCCGGAGGCGGCTGGCGTCAGCGAACTGGATACCATCAGCCGTCTGATGGAAGCGTTTCGCGCCAACGTGCGCAAATTGAACCGCCATCGTGAGGATTTGGCGGAACAGGTGCGTTCGCAAACGGCGGAGCTTCATGCGCTGGTGCTGGAACACCGGCAGGCGCGCGCCGAAGCGGAAAAGGCCAACGAGGCGAAATCGACGTTCCTTGCCGCCATGAGCCATGAAATTCGCACGCCGCTTTACGGCATTCTCGGTACGGTACAATTGCTGGCCGATAAACCGCTCATGGCAAACTACCGCGACGATTTACAGGCCATTAATGATTCAGGCGAATCGCTACTGGCAATTCTTAACGATATTCTTGATTACTCGGCGATTGAAGTAGGCGGCACCAACGTTTCTATTAGTGAGGAGCCGTTTGAACCGCGACAATTGTTGAATAGCGCGCTGCATTTAATGCACAGCCGCGTTCAAGTGGCGCTCATCGCCGACTTTAGCGAGCGACTCCCCTCCACGCTACAAGGCGATCCGCGCCGGATACGTCAAATTGTGATTAATCTTTTAAGTAATGCGGCGAAATTTACCGATCGCGGCAGCATAGTGCTGCGCACGTTTTGCGACGATCAGAGCTGGTTTATTGAGGTTGAAGATACCGGGTGCGGTATCCCTGAAGCGAAGCTGACAGCTATTTTCAAACCGTTTGTGCAGGCGACAGGACGCCGGGGCGGGACGGGCCTGGGGCTGGCTATCAGCGCCAGCCTGGCAGAAGCGATGGGCGGGACGCTAACCGTCACCAGTACGCTTCATGTTGGCAGTTGTTTTCGTTTACAACTGCCGGTTCGCCCCCCCAAACCCGCAAGCAAAAATGCGTTCAGGGAACCGGTAAATCTTAACGGACTACGCCTGTTGCTGATTGAAGATAATATGCTGACGCAGCGTATTACCGCTGAAATGCTCACGGGTAAAGGGGTGAAGGTCTCAGTAGCTGAAAGCGCGAATGACGCGCTACGCCGTTTAGCCGAAGGCGAGTCCTTTGATGTGGCGCTGGTGGATTTTGATTTACCGGATTATAACGGCTTAACCCTGGCGCAGCAGTTGATGAGTCTGTATCCCGCCATGAAGCGCATTGGTTTTAGCGCGCATGTGATAGACGATAATCTTCGTCAGCGTACCGTCGGTCTTTTCTGCGGGATTATTCAAAAGCCCGTTCCCCGCGAGGAGCTTTACCGCATGATAGCGCACTATTTACAGGGCAAATCTCACAACGCGCGGGTGATGTTGAATGAACATCAGCTTGCCGGCGATATGGCGTCTGTCGGCCCGGAAAAACTCCGGCAGTGGGTCGCGTTATTCAAAGACAGCGCGCTGCCTTTAGTCGAGGAGATCGAGGCAGCGCGCGCCATGAATGACGACGTTAACATTAAGCGGCTGGCGCATAAATTAAAAAGCGGCTGCGCCAGCCTGGGGATGACGCAGGCAACCGAAGCCTGTCGGGAGCTGGAATTGCAACCGCTTAGTGATATAGATATTAAAACTATCGTGACGCAGGGAGTGACGGCGCTCGACGCATGGATAGCCGGTCATCCTTCGCCATAATGGCTTCCGGCTCGCCACGGCCAACTTATCCGACGCGTTTCACATCGCCCACTAACAGGATGTAAGACAGCGCACCCAGCAGGGCCACAACGGAGATATAGACCAGCGCCGGAGCAAAACCGTAGCTTTGCGCCAGATAACCAATCACTAACGGTACGCTAATCCCGCCCAACCCGCCGATAAAGTTAAACATACCGCCGGTAAGGCCAATCAACCGCATCGGCGCAAGGGAAGAGATTAACGACCAGGTAATGGATGCAAATCCGTTGCCGAAGAAAGCTATCGCCATCAATGCCATAATCCACAACGGATCGTTAGTGTAGTTAGCGCCCATAATGCACGTGGAGATGAGCAAACCGCAAATAATCGGCGTTTTGCGCGCCACGCCCAGCGAAAAGCCTTTTTTCACCAGTTTATCCGCCAGCCAGCCGGAGAGCAGTACGCCAAAAAAGGCAGCCAGGAACGGTACGGTCGTCATAAAGCCCGCTTTTAGCGCGGTAATGCCTTTTTCCTGGGTCAGATAATTAGGAAACCAGGTCAGAAAGAACCATAGCGTAGAGTTTACGGCGAACTGTCCGAGGTAGACGCCCACCAGCTTACGATGGAATACCAGTTTCCAGTCGGCTTTCGTCAGCGGCTGGCGGGCCTCTTTTTTCGCTGGCGCATCGCCATCCACCAGACCGCCGCCATCGCGAATATACTCCAGCTCCGCCTGGCTAAGGCTTTTCGTCAAACGCGGCGGTTGATAAACCTTAAACCAGACCAATGACCAGATAATCCCGATACCGCCGGTGACGATAAAGACCCAGTGCCAGCTCAGCATTTCCTGAATCCAGATCAGCAGCGGCGTAAGGAACGCCAGTCCGACGAACTGTCCGGAGGTGTAGAACCCGACTGCGGATGCGCGCTCATGCTCCGGAAACCAGCTAGTGACCATCCGGTTATTTGCCGGAAAGGCTGGTGCCTCGAAAATCCCGGTAATAGCGCGCAGGCCGATAAGCGACAATAGTCCCGTCGCAAACCCCTGCAATAGCGTCGCGACTGACCAGCCGAAGATAGCGATAAAATAGGTCAGCCGGGACCCAATACGGTCGAGAAACCAGCCGCCGGGGATCTGGCATAACGTATAGAGCCAGGCAAAAGCGGAGAAGACATAGCCCATTTCCGCTTTGGTAATGCCGAATTCTTGTTGAATATGCATGGAAGCCACGGCAAGGTTGGCGCGATCGACGTAGCAAATCACCACGGTAATAAAGATCATCACCAGCGTCAGATAGCGGCGACGCCCCGGCTGTGCTGCTGTAACTGAAATATCCATCGTCATCTGTCTCCAGATTCTGGGCATAGCGAGGCCGCTCACCATGCCCTGTAAATTACAGAGGGTGTGTTTTTATATTTAAATTGGGTTGCCCGGAGGGCGACGTTTGTTGAGCCTACAGCGTGGCGATCACCACTCGGCTACCGATCCGTCAGCGTGCCGCCACAACGGATTACGCCAGTCCGGCGCGCTTTTGCTAAGTTCAATCACCCTGGCCTCGTCAATATCTACGCCAAGACCCGGTTTGGTTAAGGGTTTAAAGAAGCCGCCGTTCATGCTGAAGTCTTCTTTGTTTTTCACAAAGTCGAGCAGCTCCGCGCCCTTGTTATAGTGAATGCCCATACTCTGTTCCTGGAATACCGCGTTGCGCGAAACAAAATCGATATGCAGGCAGGCAGCCAGGGCGATTGGACCCAGCGGGCAATGCGGTGCCAGCGCCACGTCATATGCTTCCGCCATTCCGGCGATTTTATAGCATTCGGTAATGCCGCCCGCGTGGGATAAATCCGGCTGTAGAATCGCCAACCCGCCCGCGTCCAGCACGCGTTTAAATTCAAAACGCGAGAACATACGCTCACCTGCGGCAATCGGAATATGCGTTTGCGCCGCCAGGCGCGGATAATATTCCGCCTGTTCCGCCAGCACCGGCTCTTCAATAAACAGCGGGCGATAGGGTTCCAGTTCTTTAATCAGCACCTTCGCCATCGGCGCGCTAACGCGACCGTGGAAATCGAGCCCAAACTCAATTTCACTGCCGAAAGCTTCGCGGATTTGCGCCACGGTATTGACCGCCGCATCCACCGCACGGGAATTATCAATCACGCCCATCTCTTCACAGCCGTTCAGCTTGAAGGTGTCAAAACCAATACCGCGCAATTTTTCAATACCGTCAATGACGTCTGCCGGACGATCGCCGCCCACCCAGCTATAGGCCTTGATTTTGTCGCGCACCAGGCCGCCCATGAGCTGCCAGACCGGCGCATTCAACACCTTGCCTTTGATATCCCACAATGCCTGGTCAATACCGGCGATGGCGCTCATCATAATCGGGCCGCCGCGATAAAAACCGGCCCGGTACATTACCTGCCACAGGTCGTTGATACGCGCCGGATCTTTCCCTATCAGGTAGTCGGCAAACTCATGTACTGCCGCCTCTACAGTACGTGCCCGACCTTCAATGACCGGCTCTCCCCAGCCAACCACGCCTTCATCCGTTTCGATTTTCAGGAACATCCAACGTGGAGGTAAACGGTACGTGGTGATGTGAGTTATTTTCATTTCACTGCCTCTCGATACGCATTAACAAATGCCGTAGCCTGCTGCGCGGTGCGTTCAACGGATTGCCCGGCGCGATAGAGATCGCTACCCAATCCTGCGCCCACACAGCCGGCTTTAATCCATTGCGCCAGGTTTTCCGGCGTCACGCCGCCGACGGAAAATAGCGGAACATCCGGCGGAAGTACCGCTTTCAGCGCGCTGATGTAGCCCGGACCAAACGCCGACGACGGGAAAATTTTTAGCGCCTGTGCGCCAGCATCCAGCGCAGCAAAGGCTTCTGTTGCCGTGGCGCAGCCCGGACACACGGTCATGCCATAGCTCACCGCCCGGCGGATCACCTCCGGTTGGATATTTGGCGTGACGACCAGCTTGCAGCCCATCCCGGCAAGCTGGTCTACCTGTTCCGGTTTCAGTACGGTACCAGCGCCAATAAGCGCCCTGCCGCCGTACGCTTTCACCACGGAAGAAATGCTTTTTTCCCACTGTGGGGAGTTAAGCGGAATTTCTATAGCGTCAAATCCCGCATCCACCACCGCGCCAACGTGCGCCAGCACATCGTCGGGCGTTATACCGCGTAAGATAGCGATGAGAGGGAGATTAGTTTGCCACTGCATGAGCGATGCTCCTTATTCCAGCCTGAAATGCCATATCGCCATCCACGGTTGAAACATCACGCCCAATAGCACGAAACGCCTGTTGGTAACGTGAGATCAGCGCGGGTCCAGCGACGAGAGTGATAGCCTGTTGCGCCGCGAAGGATTCGCTCATGCTGGCGACTTCCGCACCAATCAACAGGCCGGAGAGGAAGTCGCTGACCTGCTCACGCGCAAGATGCCCCAACACGTGCGAGGCGCGAACCTCAAAAAGAGAAGGCAGGACGGCAGGGGAATTAAGACCGCGCTCCAACCCCGCGGCATAGGCGTCGCCAGAAGCTTCCTGTTCCGGCAAACCAGCCCCGACCAGCGAGTGACGCAGCAACAAGTGATGGAGTTCGCCTGTCATCACAGTACGAAAATCATGAATTTGTTGCGTATCAGTCTGTACCCATTTGCAATGCGTGCCGGGCATGACATAGACAGAAGAAGGAGAAAGTTCGCGGGCGCCAAGCAGTTGCGTCTCTTCGCCGCGCATCACGTTGTGGTTATCCTCGCGTGAGACACACAATCCGGGGATGATCCAGATGTTGTCGCCAACGGCGGTTAACTGTTCGCCAATAGCGGAGAACAGGGCGGGAACCGGCAGGTAAGGCGCATTTTGCCAGCCTACGTTACTGCCGATCATGCCCGCCATTACCACAGGGGTGGCGCTGTCGCGCCAGTGTGTTGTGACTTCTGCTAACACCGCGTCAGGAGATTTACCGTTCAGGCGCGTAACGCCTGCTTCTGATTGCCTGCTCTCCAGGCATTTGTCGCCCTGGTAAAGCCAGGCGCGCAGATTGGTCGATCCCCAGTCAATTGCGATGTAGCGAGCTGTCATGTGATTTCCTTTAACCTTCGTGTCGAGCTGGCGATCATGGTTAATGCCGCCTGCTCTGCCGCATCGCCATCCTGATGCCGTATCGCATCGAATAGCGCCTTATGTTCCTGGAGCGTTTTCGGCATGTTGGCCGCATCGCCCATCCAGGTCCGTTCAAATACCGCTCGCTGTAGCGAGCTGATCGCTACATTTAACTGTTGCAGCACCGGGTTATGCACCGACTGCAACACTGCCTCGTGATAGCGAATATCCGCCTCGTTAAACGCTTCCCGGTCCTGGTTGTTGGCAATCATGTCGTTTAGCGCCGACTCAATTTCAGCCAGATCGCTTGATGTTGCCCGTTCCGCCGCCCAGCGTGCTATTGCTGGCTCCACCAGGTTTCGTATTTCGCTCATCGCGCTGATAAGCCTCGGGTCGTAGTCGTTTTCCAGCACCCATTGCAGCACGTCGGTATCGAGATAATTCCACTGGTTACGCGGTGCGATAAACGCGCCGCGATAGCGCTTCATTTCAATTAGCCGCTTCGCCATAAGCGAACGAAACACTTCACGAATGATGTTGCGCGACGTTTCAAACTCCTCGCACAGATCCGCTTCCGCTGGCAGCGCCGAACCGGGTACGTATTTACCGCTGACAATCTGTTTGCCCAGCGTGATAACGATGCGATCGGTTTTATTGAGAGTCATAGAGAGTCCTTGTGCTCGATGTGAACTCTCTTACTTTACCGCGATAGCTGAATTACGCCGCAATTTTGTAGTACTAGCGTGATATCAACCGTCGTTATCATGTCAATAATGTAGTACAACAAAATTATGTTGTACTACAATTTAGATCACAAAAACGACAATTGGTTATGAGGACGTTATAAGACGTAAACGAAAGATATAAAAAAACCCGCAGCAAGTGCGGGTCGTTAAGCGCGTATTTGCCCGATGGCGACTATGCCTTTCGGGCAGGAAAATAGCCGGATGAGTGATCGGGGTTCAGCACAAATTTTTCAATCGCCCAGGCAACACCATCTTCAAGGTTCGATTTAGTCACAAAGTTAGCCACCTCTTTGACCGACGGAATGGCGTTGTCCATTGCCACGCCCATACCGGCGTATTCGATCATCGCAATGTCGTTTTCCTGATCGCCAATCGCCATCACCTCCTCTGGCTTAATACCCAGCGCCTCGGCCAGTGATTTTACGCCAGTGCCTTTATTAACCCGTTTATCGAGGATTTCAAGGAAGTACGGCGCACTTTTCAGCACGGTATACTTTTCCTTCACCTCTGCCGGTATACGCGCAATCGCCCGGTCGAGAACGGCAGGCTCATCGATCATCATAACTTTCAGGAACTGGGTGTTCGGGTCCATCTTCTCCGCTTCACAAAATACCAGCGGAATGGTCGCCACATACGATTCATGCACCGTGTAGTAGCTGATATCGCGGTTAGCGGTATAAAGCGTATTTCGGTCTAATGCGTGGAAGTGAGAACCCACCTCACGGGACAGTTTTTCCAGGTAACGGTAGTCATCATAGCTGAGCGCCGTTTGCGCAACCGTACTGCCGTCCCCTGCTTTCTGCACCAGCGCCCCGTTGTAGGTGATGCAATAATCACCGGGCTGTTCCATGTGAAGTTCTTTCAGGTAACTGTGCACACCCGCATACGGACGGCCTGTGGTCAGCACCACGTTTACCCCTTTTTCACGCGCAGCGGCAATCGCGTTTTTAACCGCCGGAGAAATGGTGTGATCGGGCAGCAGAAGGGTGCCATCCATGTCGATAGCAATGAGTTTAATAGCCATGAAATCCCCGCATTAAATGAGTCCTGACTCATGCTAACGCGATTCCGCTCAAAAAACAGTAAAGAATCCGAGAGAAAGGGGGATAAGATTCACAAACGAGATTCCCCTTTTCAGGCCGTATTCTCCCCTCCTGATGTATTAGATAACCTCATTAATCAAACAGAAAATACCGTTTTTCTAAAAGAATGCGTATTGCTACTTTGGACATCATCACTTAGAGCCTAATGGGATTGGTTCTCAATCAGTAAAAATCAACAAAAACTTATATTTTAAAATAACCTTATCCGATGAGAAGGAGATCGCTAATGTCGATGGCCCTTACCGCCCCCCCAACCAGGAAAAGATTTTTAATCGTTGCCTGTCTGTTTATTGGAATATTTATTGCTTATCTCGATCGCGTTAATGTTTCGGTATTAGCCGCGAATGAACCCTTCTTAGCCTATATGGGTATTGAAGGTATGCCATTGCAAATCGGCATGATGATGACCGTCTTTCTGGCCGCTTATGGTATCGCTAACGTTGTATTATCACCGCTTGGTGATTATCTCGGCCCCAGAAAAGCAATGATGCTTTGTATTCTGATCTGGACTATCGCTTTAATGATTGGCGGAGTCGCTACATCATTCGCTCTAATTATTATTTGCCGTATATTACTGGGCATCGGAGAGGGATTTTATTATCCACTGCAAAGCGTATTTATTAAAAACTGGTTCCCGAAGCAGGAACGCGGCAGAGCAAACGCGGCGTGGATCGTCGGCCAGTCAGTCGCTCCCGCCATTGCGATGCCTTTTTTCACCTGGTGGATAGGCACCCACGGCTGGCGCTCCAACTTCTTTTTATGCGCCGCTCTTGGGTTAATCCCACTCTGGCTACTTTGGCGATATGTTGCTGATAAACCAGAACAACATAAAAGTATCAGCGAGCAGGAACTGGCTTATATCAAAGCCGGGCAGGAAACGGAAAGCGCAGGCAGCAGCGAAAGTTTTATGTTGCGGGTAAAACCGGTGATTACCAACTACAGCTATTGGCTGCTGGTGCTGTGGTATCTGTGTCTGCAATGTTTATATTGGGGAATGATTACCTGGCTACCGACCTATCTAAAATCAGCCAGAGGGTTCAGTTGGGCGGAAATGGGTTGGCTGGCGTCGCTTCCCTTTGTCCTGTCGATATTTGCCAAAGCGGCCGCAGGCATCTTCGTCGATAAAATAGGACGCAGCGCCCCCATATTAATGGTATTAATGTTTTTCGCTGGCGTCAGTATCTATTTCGGTACTATAACCGAACATAAATATATGTCAGCAGTACTCCTCTCCTTTGCTGTGGCTTTCTGTACGATGGGCACCCCCGTTGCCTGGACGTTATTACAGGGAATGATACCCGGAAAATCCATATCCGCCGCCAGCGGCGTAATGAACGGCGTCGCCAATGGACTCTCTTCATTATCTCCCGTATTTATCGGCTTATTTATTTCTATCACTGGAACTTATACCGGCGGCTTACTATGCCTGGTTTTTATCAGCGCTATCGCCGTGGTATCGGCATTAATCTTAACGATTAAAAAATATTAATTACGAGGAGTAAATTATGAAAATTACCAGCGTTGATATTATTGATGTGGCGAACGATTTTGCGTCCGCCACCAGCAAATGGCGTCCGGTGGTGGTAAAAATTAATACCGATGAGGGCATTTCCGGTTTTGGCGAAGTCGGGCTGGCTTACGGCGTCGGTGCCTCTGCGGGCATCGGCATGGCAAAAGATTTAGCCTCCATTATCATCGGCATGGACCCGATGAATAACGAAGCTATCTGGGAAAAGATGCTCAAAAAAACCTTCTGGGGGCAGGGCGGCGGCGGCATTTTTTCCGCGGCGATGAGCGGCATCGATATCGCGCTGTGGGATATCAAAGGCAAAGCGTGGGGCGTACCGCTGTATAAAATGCTTGGCGGCAAAAGCCGCGAGAAAATCAGAACCTACGCCAGTCAGCTACAGTTTGGTTGGGGGGACGGCAGCGATAAAGATATGCTGACCGAGCCGGAGCAGTATGCACAGGCGGCGCTGACCGCCGTCAGCGAAGGCTATGACGCAATAAAAGTGGATACCGTCGCAATGGATCGCCACGGCAACTGGAACCAGCAAAACCTCAACGGGCCTCTCACCGATAAAATCCTGCGTCTGGGCTACGACCGTATGGCCGCCATTCGCGATGCAGTCGGCCCGGACGTGGATATCATCGCCGAAATGCATGCCTTTACGGATACCACCTCGGCGATTCAGTTTGGCCGCATGATCGAAGAACTGGGCATCTTCTACTACGAAGAGCCGGTCATGCCGTTGAACCCCGCGCAGATGAAGCAGGTTGCCGATAAGGTCAATATTCCACTGGCGGCTGGCGAACGCATTTACTGGCGCTGGGGATACCGTCCTTTCCTGGAAAACGGCAGCCTGAGCGTTATTCAGCCCGATATCTGCACCTGCGGCGGCATCACCGAAGTGAAGAAAATCTGCGATATGGCGCATGTTTACGACAAAACGGTGCAAATCCACGTTTGCGGCGGGCCGATTTCCACGGCGGTGGCGCTGCATATGGAAACCGCAATCCCTAACTTCGTCATCCACGAACTGCACCGGTATGCGCTGCTGGAGCCGAATACACAGACCTGTAAATACAACTACCTGCCGAAGAACGGCATGTACGAAGTCCCGGAGCTTCCCGGCATCGGCCAGGAACTGACCGAAGAAACCATGAAAAAATCACCAACCATCACCGTAAAATAAGCCAACTGTCTGCCTGCGCCGCAGGCAGACCCCCTGTATTTGCGAGTCGTATCAACGCGACCTTATCCAGCCTGAGATAAAATCCTCTCAGTAAAGGGGTAACACAGGTGGCAAATGAATTTAACTATCCGGCAATTTCGCGCGTTTCTGGCCGTCGCGGATTTGCGTAGCTTTACCGCCGCCAGCAAATATCTGTGCATCACGCAGGGAGCTGTTAGCGGTTTAATCAACGAAATGGAAAGCCAGATGGAGGTTTCCCTTTTCGACCGCACTTCACGCGTGGTGAAGCTGTCGCCCGACGGCGAAAAATTTTTACCCGCCGCCATGCGGGTTGTTGAAGAGTTTCAACGGGCCGAAAATTATGCCCGCGACCTGAAAGAGATCAAAAAATCCCTGGTGCGGGTTGTTGGCGCGCCGCTGATTGCCTGTGCTTTTCTGCCGCAAATCATCCATGCCTTTAAGCGGCAGCATCCGCATACCCACGTACAGCTTATTGATAAGCCCATGTCGCAATTACAAAAAAGCATTATGTTGGGAGAAGCCGATTTTGGTATCGGCCCGGAGCGGCCGCTGGAGCCGGAAATCGACAAACAAACGCTGTTCACAACGGAAATCGCCCTGTACTGCCATCCGGACTATCGGCTGCATAAAAAAACGGTTCGCTGGGAAGAGATTCAAAGCGAAGAGCTGATCGCCGTTGGCAACGAATCCATTCCGATGATCTCCGCAACCGCTGGCGTGCGCATTAAGCCCAAAATGACGGTGGAACATATGGCGACCGCCATGTCGCTGGCGGCGCAGTGTGAAGGCGTGGTGATCGCCGGAACCTTTTCCCGCCATTACGCCAAAAGCTACCAATTAGCGACCTGTTCGCTCACGCCTCCGCTGCGGCGCAATATGAACCTTTATTTCCATGCGTGGCGCGCACAAACGCCCGCCACGCAGCGCTTTAGAGATTTTTTATTCAGCTATGTCGGAGAACATCATGATGCCCCGGCCAACCAGCGGTAGGCCGGGGATTAAGGCAGGTTAAATATCGATATTCGCCGCTTTCAGGGCGTTCTCTTCGATAAAGGCACGACGCGGCTCAACGGCATCACCCATCAGCGTGGTGAACAGCTGGTCGGCAGCAATCGCATCTTTAACGGTCACGCGCAGCATACGGCGGCTTTCCGGGTCCATGGTGGTTTCCCACAGCTGATCCGGGTTCATTTCACCCAGACCTTTATAACGCTGGATAGCCAGACCGCGACGTGATTCTTTCACCAACCACTCCAGCGCCTGCTCGAAGCTGGTTACCGGCTGGCGACGCTCGCCGCGTTCGATAAACGCGTCCTCTTCAATCAGACCGCGCAGCTTCTCGCCCAGCGTGCAGATACGACGATATTCCGCGCCGGTCACAAACTCGTGATCCAACGGATAATCGGTATCCACGCCATGCGTACGCACGCGAACGATAGGCTCGAACAGATTCTGTTCCGTATTAGTATGAACATCGAACTTCCACTGGCTGCCGTGCTGCTCTTTCTCGTTCAGCTCGGTAATCAGCGCATTCACCCAGCGCGTTACAGTCTGCTCATCAGAAAGATCGGCTTCGGTCAGAGTTGGCTGATACACCAGCTCTTTGAGCAGCGCTTTCGGGAAGCGACGCTCCATACGACCAATCATTTTCTGCGTGGCGTTATATTCAGAGACCAGCTTTTCTAACGCTTCGCCGGATAGCGCCGGCGCATGGGCGTTCGCGTGCAGAGTCGCACCGTCAAGCGCGATGGAAATCTGGTACTGATCCATCGCTTCATCGTCTTTGATGTACTGTTCCTGCTTGCCTTTCTTGACTTTGTACAGCGGTGGCTGCGCAATGTAGACGTGGCCGCGTTCAACGATTTCCGGCATCTGACGGTAGAAGAAGGTCAACAGCAGCGTACGGATGTGCGAGCCGTCGACGTCCGCATCGGTCATGATGATGATGCTGTGATAGCGCAGCTTGTCCGGGTTGTACTCGTCGCGACCGATACCGCAGCCCAGCGCGGTAATCAGCGTGGCCACTTCCTGAGAGGAGAGCATCTTGTCGAAGCGCGCTTTCTCGACGTTGAGGATTTTACCTTTCAGCGGCAGAATCGCCTGGTTCTTGCGGTTACGCCCCTGCTTCGCAGAGCCGCCCGCGGAGTCCCCTTCCACCAGGTACAGTTCGGACAGCGCCGGGTCGCGTTCCTGGCAGTCCGCCAGTTTGCCCGGCAGACCGGCTAAATCGAGCGCGCCTTTACGACGGGTCATTTCACGGGCGCGACGCGCCGCTTCACGCGCACGCGCGGCGTCGATAATTTTGCCGACGACGATTTTCGCGTCAGATGGGTTTTCCAGCAGGTATTCGCTCAACAATTCGTTCATCTGCTGTTCTACCGCCGATTTCACCTCGGAAGAGACCAGCTTATCTTTAGTCTGCGAGGAGAATTTCGGGTCCGGCACCTTCACGGAAACCACCGCAATCAGACCTTCACGGGCATCGTCGCCGGTGGCGCTGACTTTGGCTTTTTTGCTGTAGCCTTCTTTGTCCATGTAGGCGTTCAGCGTACGGGTCATCGCCGCACGGAAGCCTGCCAGGTGGGTACCGCCGTCGCGCTGCGGAATGTTGTTGGTAAAGCAGTAGATGTTTTCCTGGAAACCGTCGTTCCACTGCAGCGCTACTTCGACGCCGATACCGTCTTTTTCGGTGGAGAAGTAGAAGATATTCGGGTGGATCGGCGTTTTATTCTTGTTCAGATATTCAACAAACGCCTTGATGCCGCCTTCGTAGTGGAAATGATCTTCTTTGCCATCGCGCTTGTCGCGCAGGCGGATGGAGACGCCTGAGTTCAGGAATGACAGTTCACGCAGGCGTTTCGCCAGGATCTCATATTCAAATTCAGTGACGTTGGTGAAGGTTTCGTGGCTCGGCCAGAAACGTACCATCGTGCCGGTTTTATCGGTATCGCCAGTGACGGCCAGGGGTGCCTGCGGCACGCCGTGCTCGTAGATCTGACGGTGAATTTTGCCATCTCGCTGGATAACCAGTTCCAGTTTTTGCGACAGAGCGTTGACTACCGAGACGCCCACGCCGTGCAGACCACCGGAGACTTTATAGGAGTTATCGTCAAATTTACCGCCCGCGTGCAGAACGGTCATGATCACTTCCGCCGCCGAGACGCCTTCTTCCGGGTGAATCCCGGTCGGAATGCCACGGCCATCATCCGTTACGGACACGGAGTTATCGGCGTGAATAGTCACGACGATATCTTTACAGTGACCCGCGAGCGCTTCGTCGATAGCGTTATCTACCACCTCGAATACCATGTGGTGCAGACCGGTGCCGTCATCCGTGTCGCCGATATACATACCCGGGCGCTTACGCACCGCATCCAGCCCTTTCAGGACTTTGATACTGGAGGAGTCATAAGAATTCGACATCAACGTTTCTCGCTCATTTAATCTTGGGTTAATCCGTTATTTTACCCTTTTCCACGGTAAACATCTTCGAATTTTCATCCGACATGTCTATAACGTGTTCAGCGCTAATGGCGCTGACAAAGACCTGCGATTGCGTGGCTTTTAAGCGGCTGGCCAGCAGTCCGCGACGCGCATCGTCAAGTTCAGAGGCAAAATCATCTATCAGGTACAGGCAGCGCCGCCCGCTTTCGCGGGTGAGGAACTCGCCCTGCGCCAGACGTAAGGCGCACATCAATAACTTTAGCTGCCCGCGCGACAGGGTATCTTCCACCGGCGCGCCGTCGGCGCGAATGCGAAAGTCCGCTTTATGCGGCCCGTGCGCGGTGTAGGTCAACATACGGTCACGCTCAAAGCTTCGCTCCAGCACGTCCGCATAGTCTGTCTCTTTCTCCCAGCCGCGCTGGAAAGAGAACGTCAGGGAAAATTCAGGTAAAAACTGCTGACAGGTATCCGCCATGTCCTGTGCGATAGCGCTACTGTACTCCGCCCGCCAGATACTAATTTGTTCCGCCAGCGGAATCAGCTCTTTATCCCACGGGCGCAATTGCTCATAACGACTCACCTGGCGCAGCGCAGCATTACGCTGTTTCAGCAATCGTTTCAGGTTGCTCCAGGCGGTGAAGAATCCGGCTTCGTTGTGAAAGCATCCCCAGTCAAGGAACGCTCTTCTGTATTTGGGGCCGCCGTTGAGTAAAGTAAACCCCTCCGGCGTAATCAACTGCATCGGCATTAAATGCGCCAGCTCCGCGATCTTGTGACCGTCGGTACCGTCGATACGGACTTTGCTGTCGCCCTGCCTATCTTTGGTTAAGCCAATCGACGTCTCACGCTCTTCGCCCTGTAATCGCCCGTGAAGAACAAACGCTTCCTGCTCATGACGAATCACGCGGCCAGGCTGCAAACTGCGAAACGCCCGACCATGGCCAAGCGTATAGATAGCTTCCAGCACGCTGGTTTTGCCGCTGCCGTTGGCGCCAACCAGGAAGTTAAAGCCGGGGGATAAAGCGAGATCCGCATTTTCTATGTTGCGGAAGTCTTTGATTAGCAGTCTGGATAGCGACATATCAACTCATAACCAGGGCGTTATCGGCGCAATTAGTCTGGTTACGGCCAGCGCACAGCAACCGGAGCGTACTGGAGTACGTGAGGATTGCTCGCTGCGCTCGCCCTTCGGGCCGTCCATAAGACGTCCAAAATACTTCGTATTTTGTGCGAGCACTGCCCGAAGCCAGAATAACAAGTAAGATAGCCCGATATTCTTTACAAGCGCATTGGCATAACAACATAGGCAGCCGACTGTGACGCCGCATCCTCAATCTGTACGCTGGATACGGAATCCGTCAGCATAATGCGCACGGTTTCGCACTTCAGCGCATTGAGCACGTCCAGCACGTAACTGACGTTAAAGCCGATTTCCATCTCCGTCCCGCCGTAGCTCACGTCCAGAATCTCTTCCGCTTCTTCCTGCTCCGGGTTATTGGCGGTGATTTTGAGCTGATTCTCACTGACGTACAGACGAACGCCGCGGAATTTCTCATTCGAGAGGATTGCCGCGCGGGCAAACGCCTGCTTGAGGATATCGCAGCCCGCTTCCAGATGTTTATCCGGATTCTTCGGCAGAACGCGACGGTAATCCGGGAAGCGCCCATCCACCAGCTTCGAGGTAAAGATAAAGTCGCCGACGTGCGCGCGGATATTATTACTGCCAATCTGCACGCGCAGCGGGTTTTCGCCGCCGTCGAGCATACGCATCAGTTCAATCACGCCTTTACGCGGCACAATCACCGAGTGGCTGGGTAAAGACGCTTCCAGCGGCATTGAGCACACCGCCAGGCGGTGGCCGTCGGTCGCGACAGTGCGCAGTTCGCTACCTTCCGTTTCAAACAGCATACCGTTTAAGTAGTAGCGCACATCCTGATGGGCCATCGAAAACTGGGTCGCTTCAATCAGGCGCTTCATCGTGGCCTGCGGCAGCGTAAATTCAACTTCGCTTTGCCAGTCGTCAAGATTCGGGAAATCGGCGGCAGGCAGCGTAGACAGCGAGAAGCGGCTACGGCCAGAACGCACCAGCATCCGATCGCCTTCCAACTGAACGGCAATCTCCGCGCCCTCCGGCAGGCCGCGGCAGATATCAAAGAATTTCCGCGCCGGCACGGTAGTGGCGCCCGGCTCATGCGGCTGAGAAAGCGTAACGCGCGCGACCATCTCCATTTCAAGATCGGTGCCGGTCAGAGAAAGCGTACCGTCCGCTACCTGGAGGAGCAGGTTACCGAGAATCGGCAGCGTAGGACGACCGCCCAGCGGGCCGCTGACCTGCTGAAGCGGTTTTAATAAATGTTCACGTTCAACGGTAAATTTCATAGGATCACGACGACAATGTTCTGATTAAATTCGAAAAATCTTCTTTGATATCGTGGCTTTCTTCACGCAGTTGCTCAATTTTACGACAGGCATGAAGTACGGTAGTGTGGTCGCGCCCGCCAAACGCATCGCCGATTTCCGGCAGACTGTGGTTGGTGAGCTCTTTTGCCAGCGCCATAGCCATCTGGCGCGGACGTGCTACCGAGCGAGATCGACGCTTAGAAAGCAGATCCGCAATTTTGATTTTGTAATACTCCGCCACCGTCTTCTGAATATTGTCGATGGTGACCAGTTTTTCCTGCAACGCCAGTAAATCGCGCAGCGCTTCGCGCACAAAGTCGATAGTAATCGCCCGGCCGGTAAAGTTGGCATTGGCAATCACCCGGTTCAGCGCACCTTCCAGTTCACGCACGTTAGAGCGTAGACGTTTGGCGATAAAGAACGCGACCTCGCCTGGCAGACGAATATCATTTTCGTCCGCTTTTTTCATCAGGATCGCCACGCGGGTTTCCAGTTCTGGCGGTTCGATCGCCACTGTTAGCCCCCAACCAAAGCGGGACTTGAGACGATCCTCAACGCCGTTGATCTCTTTCGGATAGCGATCCGACGTCAAAATGATCTGCTGATTGCCTTCCAGCAGAGCGTTAAAGGTGTGGAAAAACTCTTCCTGGGATCGTTCTTTATTGGCGAAGAATTGAATATCGTCGATCAGCAATGCGTCAACGGAGCGGTAGTAGCGTTTAAACTCTTCGATGGCGTTATTTTGCAGGGCTTTTACCATGTCCTGCACAAAGCGCTCGGAGTGCATATACACGACTTTCGCGTTGGGTTTGCGCGCCATAATGCCGTTCCCCACCGCGTGCAGCAGGTGAGTTTTACCCAGACCGGTGCCGCCATAGAGGAATAACGGGTTATAAGCGCCGCCAGGATTATCCGCCACCTGACGTGCCGCCGCGCGCGCCAGTTGGTTGGATTTACCTTCGACGAAGTTATCAAATGTATGTTTAACATTGACGTTGGAGCGGTAGGTCGGCTCCGCCGGCGCTGGTACGTTATCCCAGCCCGAACGGGCCGCAGGCGCTACGCGCTGCGGCTGCGCCGTCGTTGTCTGCGCGGGCGCGACAACGTTATGCACAGGCGTTTTTAGCGTTTGCGTAACGGGCTTTGTTCCCACTTCAAAACGCAGTTGTGGGGCATCCGCGCCGCAGAATGTGTTGAGTAATCCATTGATATTGTTGAGGTACTTATCTCTTACCCAATCGAGCACAAAACGGTTTGGCGCATACAAAGCCAGCGTGTTATCGCTCAGTTCCGCCTGCAACGGGCGTATCCACATACTGAATTCTGTGGCTGGTAACTCATCCTGCAATCGGGCAAGACACTGCTGCCAAAGCGAAAGTGACACGGCGGACTCCACTCGAACAAAAGTCGATAAATGACAAAGGCTGATACATTAATGATTGTTGGCGCACGTCGATAAGACCCTGCATGAAGGGTGACGCACGAACCGCTGTCTGCGGTTTTCACGGATCTTTCAAACGATCGCGACTTCACGCAGTCTGAAAGATTTCGTGTTCATGCCTGACCAGGATCGTTTGAAACGATCAGGACCGCGGATCATAGCCTAAACTGAGCAAGAGATCTTCTGTTTCTCACAGATTCTTCCCGATTTATCCACAGGACTTTCCAGGAAAGGATAAGTGTAATCGATCCAGGGGAACTCCTGTACGCTTTCGCGCGCATATTGAAAAAATTAATAGGTAAAGGTGAGCAGACGCCTAAAAGATCGCACAAAGATCCAGGGCGATCCTTGCGCTTTACCTGGCAGTACGTATAATTCTCCACCCGTCGCGCAATGCCCGTCATATGGCGTCAACGCTGCTTATTTTCCGCACAAAAAGGTGTGGAAAATCGCGGGAAAATAAGGAAAGAGAATTGACTCCGGAGTGTACAATTATTACAATCCGGCCTCTTTAATCACCCACACTGTGGCGTAAGTCGTTCAAAGTTTGTTCGGGTATACGCAAAAGTCAGTGAATTTATTCAAGTTTAGGTAGAAATCGCCATGAAACGCACTTTTCAACCGTCTGTACTGAAGCGCAACCGTTCTCACGGCTTCCGTGCTCGTATGGCTACTAAAAATGGTCGTCAGGTTCTGGCACGTCGTCGTGCTAAAGGCCGCGCTCGTCTGACCGTTTCCAAGTAATAAAGCTAACCCCTGAGTGGTTAAGCTCGCATTTCCCAGGGAGTTACGTTTGTTAACTCCCGCTCATTTCACATTCGTCTTCCAGCAACCTCAACGGGCTGGCACGCCGCAAATCACCATCCTCGGCCGCCTGAATTCGCTGGGGCATCCCCGTATCGGTCTTACCGTCGCCAAGAAAAACGTTCGACGTGCGCATGAACGCAACCGGATTAAACGTCTGACGCGTGAAAGCTTCCGTCTGCGCCAGCATGAACTTCCTGCAATGGATTTCGTGGTGGTGGCGAAAAAAGGGGTTGCCGACCTCGATAACCGTGCTCTCTCGGAAGCGTTGGAAAAATTATGGCGCCGCCACTGTCGCCTGGCTCGCGGGTCCTGATAGCCCTTATTCGGGTCTATCAACGCCTGATCAGTCCGCTGCTTGGGCCGCATTGTCGTTTCACGCCAACGTGCTCAAGCTACGGAATTGAGGCATTGCGCAGGTTTGGAGTGATAAAAGGCAGTTGGTTGACGGTGAAACGCGTATTAAAATGCCACCCTTTACACCCTGGTGGTGACGATCCCGTCCCGCCCGGACCATTTGATACCAGAGAACACTAACGATGGATTCGCAACGCAATCTTTTAGTCATCGCTTTGCTGTTCGTGTCTTTCATGATCTGGCAAGCCTGGGAGCAGGATAAAAATCCGCAACCTCAGACTCAACAGACCACGCAGACAACGACCACCGCAGCGGGTAGCGCCGCCGACCAGGGCGTACCAGCCAGTGGCCAGGGGAAAATGATTACGGTGAAAACCGATGTGCTTGATTTGACTATCAACACCCGTGGTGGTGATGTCGAGCAGGCCTTGCTCCCGGCTTACCCGAAAGAACTGGGTTCCAACGAACCGTTCCAGCTGCTGGAAACCACCCCGCAGTTTATCTATCAGGCGCAAAGCGGCCTGACAGGCCGCGACGGCCCGGATAACCCGGCGAACGGCCCGCGTCCGCTGTACAACGTCGAGAAAGATGCGTTTGTACTGGCCGACGGTCAGAACGAACTGCAGGTTCCGATGACTTATACTGACGCCGCAGGCAACACGTTTACCAAAACGTTTGTCTTTAAGCGTGGCGATTATGCGGTTAACGTGAACTATAGCGTGCAGAACACCGGCGAAAAACCGCTGGAAGTCTCCACCTTTGGTCAGTTAAAACAATCCGTCAACCTGCCTCCTCATCGCGACACCGGCAGCAGCAACTTTGCGCTGCATACGTTCCGCGGCGCAGCGTACTCCACGCCGGATGAGAAGTATGAGAAATACAAATTCGACACTATTGCCGATAACGAAAACCTCAACGTCAGCTCCAAAGGCGGTTGGGTGGCAATGTTGCAGCAGTATTTCGCTACCGCATGGATTCCGCGTAACGACGGCACCAACAATTTCTACACTGCCAATCTTGGTAACGGCATTGTCGCTATCGGCTATAAAGCGCAGCCGGTACTGGTACAGCCAGGCCAGACTGGCGCGATGACCAGCACCCTGTGGGTCGGCCCGGAAATTCAGGATAAAATGGCGGCTGTTGCACCGCACCTGGATTTGACCGTGGACTACGGTTGGTTGTGGTTCATCTCTCAGCCGCTGTTCAAGTTGCTGAAGTGGATCCACAGCTTTGTGGGCAACTGGGGCTTCTCCATTATCATCATTACCTTTATCGTTCGCGGTATCATGTACCCGCTGACCAAAGCGCAGTACACGTCAATGGCGAAGATGCGTATGCTGCAGCCGAAAATTCAGGCGATGCGCGAACGTCTTGGCGATGATAAACAGCGCCAAAGCCAGGAGATGATGGCCCTGTACAAAGCGGAGAAGGTTAACCCGCTGGGCGGCTGCTTCCCGCTGATCATCCAGATGCCTATCTTCCTGGCGTTGTACTACATGCTGATGGGTTCCATTGAACTGCGTCATGCGCCGTTCGCGCTGTGGATTCATGACCTGTCCGCACAGGACCCGTACTACATTCTGCCGATCCTGATGGGCGTAACGATGTTCTTCATTCAGAAGATGTCGCCGACCACCGTGACCGACCCGATGCAGCAGAAGATCATGACCTTTATGCCGGTCATCTTTACGGTGTTCTTCCTGTGGTTCCCGTCAGGTCTGGTGCTGTACTATATCGTCAGCAACCTGGTCACCATCATTCAGCAGCAGTTGATCTACCGTGGTCTGGAGAAGCGTGGCCTGCATAGCCGCGAGAAGAAAAAATCCTGACCGTAAGGCCGGATAAGGCGTTTATGCCGACGTCCGGCTAATCTAACGGATGGTCAGTCAAGCCCTGAAAAAAACCGCAACCTACACATTGCGGTTTTTTTACCACTCGAAATATGACCATCTTCTTCACTTCAGCCTGGCTGAACAAATATTATTGAATATTATTCTGACACGATGATATTTTCATCCATACGCGAAATTTAAATGAGCCAAAATAAGTATAGTTAATTTCTCGGTTGATTGCTGGCTATTAAAAACACTTAAACTACTTTGTTGTTAGAGCTTAAAACCCGTATACTTCTATTGCATGATAAAATCAGATGGCTCGCTCATCAATTTTATTGAATCCCTTACTAAAGAATACACTCTGCTACTCCATTTCTCAGGCAATTTCATTTCGTCCCTAAACATATTTTCGAAAATTCTATTTGAAACGGTGCTAACTATGTCGGCGGTTATTGTTTTTTTGACCTCGCGGTTAGTAGAGGTTTGATTAATAAAAATGTCCCAGCGTTCATCTTTATTTAACAATGTTAACACACAATGCTTTATTGAACTTTGTGCACAGGCACTATTTAACCGTAGGTCACACACACCTAAGTTATTTTTTACATGTTCAAAAATCCCCTCTTTTACTTGTTTTGATAATTTCACCTGTTTCTCGCCAAAATGAAGATCTATTGCTTTATTAACCATTGCCGAGAGATAGGTTTCTTTTTCTTCATCTTGCCACAACCTGAAATTATCACCTTTTTGTACTGAGGTAATGAAGTTCAACACATGCTGGTAAAAACCATTGAAATCTAAGTTAAATTCACCTGTTTCATACGATACTTTATAACAACCGTCTTTTAACCACAATATACTATCAGTGCTTGATTGAGATTCACTTTCTTGAAAGATTATGGATAACCCTGGCGTGCTTATTTCGCATTTCTGTTGAGAATGCGGCATTTGGCTGGTGTTAAAAATAAATGTTTTCCCAAGTATGGTATAATTACAAGATCCTTCACTCATTTCTATATACAGAAAAACATCCCCAGAGTTATCTTTAAGATACAAACTCCCCGTGCTCCCCGTGCTCCCCGTGCTCCCCGTGCTCCCCGTAAAAGAGCCTTCAAAATCATGAATAAATCTTTCCTGATATCCTGGTGAAGCTAGCTCTTTTAACCTAAAGAAACAAGATGTAACGTCTGTATCCTTTAAATCTGGTGTGGGATTACATAATTTATGTAAACAATTTAAAGCTTCTCTTTGCCCTGTACTAAAGAAAAAATCTTTTATGCACTCCCATATAGTCATATGTGGGAGCTCACCGGAAGAGAGCATTTTATTTATTGTTTCTCTGCTGATAGTAGCAGTGCAATATGAATGACCAACAGTAAGTCCCATATGTCCGTCCTGTGAGTTAATAAGAAAGAAATATTATTATATTTGCTATTCCGCCTGATGGTGATAAGCTTTTTACCTTATTTGTAGGCCTGTCGGTTCCCGGAAACAGACATAGTCTGGTAAAAAAGGAACGGTTGACGACCGCCTTTTTATTCGTATTTTACGAGACATATCATGAGCCATAACGACACTATTGTCGCCCAGGCTACCCCACCGGGACGCGGTGGCGTCGGTATCCTGCGTATTTCCGGTCTGAATGCTAAAGAGGTCGCTCAGGCGGTGCTGGGCAAGCTGCCGAAGCCGCGCTATGCCGACTACCTGCCGTTTAAAGACGTTGACGGCAGCGCGCTGGATCAGGGTATTGCGCTGTGGTTCCCCGGCCCGAACTCCTTCACCGGTGAAGATGTGCTGGAGCTACAAGGGCACGGCGGTCCGGTGATCCTGGACCTGCTGTTAAAACGTATCCTGACGCTTCCAGGCGTGCGAATTGCCCGACCGGGCGAGTTCTCCGAGCGAGCGTTCCTCAACGATAAGCTCGATTTAGCCCAGGCGGAAGCTATTGCCGACCTGATCGACGCCAGTTCCGAACAGGCGGCGCGTTCGGCGCTAAACTCGTTACAGGGGGCATTTTCCGCCCGCGTTAACCACCTTGTGGAAGCACTTACTCACCTGCGAATCTACGTCGAAGCGGCTATCGATTTTCCGGATGAGGAGATCGATTTTCTCTCTGACGGCAAAATTGAAGCGCAGCTCAATGGTGTCATTGCCGATCTTGACGCCGTGCGCACCGAAGCGCGCCAGGGCAGCCTGCTGCGCGAAGGAATGAAGGTAGTGATTGCCGGACGCCCGAATGCCGGGAAATCAAGCCTGCTGAATGCGCTGGCGGGCCGTGAAGCGGCCATTGTCACCGATATCGCCGGTACCACGCGCGACGTGTTGCGCGAGCATATTCACATCGACGGGATGCCGCTGCATATCATCGATACCGCCGGACTGCGCGACGCCAGCGACGAAGTTGAGCGTATCGGCATCGAACGCGCCTGGCAGGAGATTGAACAGGCCGATCGCGTGCTGTTTATGGTGGATGGCACCACGACGGACGCCGTTGACCCTGCCGACATCTGGCCGGACTTTATCGCCCGGCTGCCCAAAAATCTACCGATTACCGTGGTACGTAACAAGGCGGATATCACCGGCGAAACTCTGGGTATTAGTGAAGTAAATGGTCACTCACTGGTTCGCCTCTCGGCGCGTACCGGCGAAGGCGTCGACGTGTTGCGTAACCACCTCAAGCAGAGCATGGGGTTTGATACCAATATGGAAGGCGGCTTCCTGGCCCGCCGCCGTCACCTACAGGCGCTGGCGGAAGCCGCTGAACATCTTGAACAGGGCAAAGCACAGCTATTAGGCGCATGGGCGGGGGAACTGCTGGCGGAAGAGTTGCGCCTGGCGCAGCAAAGCTTAAGCGAGATTACCGGCGAATTTACTTCCGACGACCTGCTGGGACGGATTTTCTCCAGCTTCTGTATTGGTAAATAACGTTGTGTTGCCCGGTGGCGCAATGCTTACCGGGCCTACAGAATCCGTAGGCCGGATAAGGCGTTTATGCCGCCATCCGGCAGCAATGATTTCCCATGCGGAAATCACTGTTGTCCAAATGGCAACTCGTCTCGCGCAACGTCGCCCCGTATTCTTAGCGCCACACTTTTCGTGAGGCCGCTATGAAACGTTTTCTACTGTGTAGTTTTGTCCTGGTTTTACTCTATCCTGCCGGTATTGATATGTATCTGGTCGGTTTACCGCGTATAGCCGCCGATCTGAACGCCAGCGAGGCGCAGTTGCATATCGCCTTTTCCGTTTACCTGGCCGGAATGGCGACGGCCATGCTGTTTGCCGGGAAGATAGCCGACCAGTCAGGCCGCAAGCCGGTCGCGATCGTCTTTATGATGGCCTCACTGCTTTGTTCATGGGCGTCGAAAGGCTCGCTATTTCTGAGTGGGCGTTTTCTTCAGGGGGGTAGGAGCAGGCGGCTGCTATGTGGTGGCGTTCGCCATTCTGCGCGACACGCTCGACGAGCATCGCCGGGCGAAAGTGCTGTCATTATTGAATGGGGCAAGAAATGGGGCGCAAACGCCATATCGCGTTGAGCCTGCCGGGGTTCGAGCAGTCGCTCTTTATGGCCGCCCAGCCGGATCACACCCTGATAGCAACCGCGCCGCGCTATTGCCAGCACTACAATCAGCTCCACCAGCTACCGTTAGTGGCGCGCCCCCTGCCTTTTGATGCGCAACAGCGGGAAAAGCTGATGGTGCCGTTTACCCTATTATGGCACAAACGTAATAGTCATAATCCCAAGATTGTGTGGCTACAACAGGCTATCAACACGCTCTGCCGTCGCCTTATCTGACCACCTGCGTTGATAAATTAACCTTCCTCTTACCAGAAATGTCACCGTCTGATTAAAGAACCTTCTGAAATTGAATTTTTAGCGCGTAAAACCTGTCCATAATTTACGTTAATGTTACTCTCGTCATTATCACGGCCCATTAATCACGGAGCGAAAAATGGCGACTCACTTTGCCAGAGGGATACTTACGGAGGGACAGTTAGTTTCAATTCGTCTCTCTTCGTCTTGCCATATTGAAGCCAGAAACCTGCCTGCTCACCGACGAACGCGTTTTCTCGCCTCCAGAGGCCTTCTTGCCGAACTGATGTTTATGCTGTACGGAATTAGCGAGCTGCCGGAAATCATTATTCAGGCGAAAGGTAAGCCCGCGTTTCGTGACAAAAATCTGCCAGGTTTTTCTATCTCCTACGCCGGAAATATGGTTGGCGTGGCGTTGACCACCGAAGGAGAGTGCGGGCTGGATATGGAATTACAGCGCACCTCCCGCGGCTTTCACCATCCGCATTCGCTCGAACGCCACCCTTTCTCCCGTAATGAAAACTTATGGGTAGCCAATCAAAGCGATCCCAACGAAGCGCGAGCGCAACTCATTACATTGCGCCAGAGCGTGTTAAAACTCACCGGCGATGTCATGAATGACGATCCGCGAGAACTGCAACTTTTACCCGTTGCCGGACGCCTGAAGTGCGCGCATGTCACGCAGCTTGAAGCCGTGTGCGATGCGGAAGATGTGCTGGTATGGTCCGTAACCGTTACGCCAGCGATAGAAAAATTAAAAGTGTGGGAGTTCGATGGCAAACTGGGCTGGAAAAGCCTGCCCGATATCCAGACGCGCGCCAATGAGCCAACCGGTCGTCTGATGCGATTCGCCCAACTCCCCGCCGCCAAATCGTATACGCTTAATCGTTCATAATGAAAAAAGGGGCACGTATGTCTGAAACGCTGAATGTGGTTACATTGCTGGGAAGTTTACGCAAAGGTTCCTTTAACGGAATGGTGGCGCGTACGCTGCCTAAAGTCGCGCCGGCAGGAATGACGGTATCGCCGCTGCCTTCGATCGGGGATATTCCGCTGTATGACGCCGATATCCAGCAGGAAGAGGGATTTCCAGCCAGCGTAGAGGCGCTGGCGGAGCAGATTCGCAACGCTGACGGCGTCGTCATTGTGACGCCGGAATATAACTATTCCGTTCCCGGCGGCCTGAAGAATGCCATCGACTGGCTATCCCGTCTGCCTGAGCAGCCGCTGGCGGGTAAACCCGTTCTTATCCAGACCAGTTCAATGGGGGCGATTGGCGGCGCGCGCTGCCAGTATCATCTGCGCCAGATTCTGGTGTTCCTTGATGCGATGGTGATGAATAAACCGGAATTTATGGGCGGCGTGATTCAGAATAAAGTCGATCCGCAACTGGGCGAAGTGATTGAGCAGGGAACGTTAGATCATTTGACCGGTCAGTTGACCGCATTTGGCGAGTATATTCAGCGCGTTAAAGCGTAAGTTATTTAAAAACCCTCCCCCCGATGGGGCGAGGGTTCATTTCATCAGTGTGCGTCAATAAACACAATCTTCAGCACGAATAACAGCGCGACAATCACTACGCACGGGCTAAGGTCGCGCAGGCGACCGGTACCAATCTTCATCACGCAGTAAGAGATAAAGCCCAGCGCGATACCTTCGGTGATCGAGAAGCTAAACGGCATCATTACCGCCGTAATAAACGCCGGGACCGATTCGGTTAAATCCTGCCAGTTTACCCGCGCCAGGCTGGAGGTCATCAGCACGCCGACGTAAATCAGCGCGCCCGCCGCCGCGTAAGGCGGCACCATGCCCGCCAGCGGCGACAGGAAGATAACCAGCAGGAACAAAATACCGACCACCACCGCCGTCAGACCGGTACGACCGCCCACCGAAACGCCGGAAGAGGATTCAATATAAGCGGTCACAGAAGAGGTTCCGACAAATGCGCCAGTGACGGAAGAAATACTATCAACAAACAGCGCCTGCTTCATGCGCGGGAATTTGCCTTTCTCATCCGCCAGGCCGGCTTTATCGGTCACGCCAATCAGCGTACCGGAGGAGTCAAACAGGTTTACCAACATGAAAGAGAAAATAACCCCCGCCAGGCCAAGATTGAACGAACCTGCTAAATCGACATGCCCTACCACGCTGGTGACGCTTGGCGGTGCGGAGATAATGCCATTGTAGTGTACATCGCCCATCATCCAGCCAAGCAGCGTCGTGACGATGATGGACACCAGCACCGCCGCATGAATGTTGCGCGAAGCGAGAATCGCAATAATAAAGAATCCGAGAACCCCCAGCAGCACGCTGTGCGAGGTCAGGTTGCCGATGCTGACCAGCGTTTCCGGGTTAGCGACGATCACGCCGGCGTTTTTCAGCCCCATCATACCGATAAACAGGCCGATGCCGCTGGTGATGCCCACGCGCAGGCTGACCGGAATGTTGGCGATCATCCAGTAACGCACGCGGAAGATAGTCAGCAATAAAAGACCAACAGCGCCCCAGAAAATGGCGCCCATGCCTACCTGCCACGGCAGTCCCATTGCCTGCACAACCACGAAGGCAAAGAACGCATTCAGCCCCATCGCGGGCGCCAGCGCCACCGGCAGGTTAGCGAACAGGCCCATCAGAATACTGCCAAAGGCTGCAATCAGACAGGTGGTCACAAAGACGGCGCTGGTGTCCATGCCAGCTACGCCCAGAATTTGCGGGTTAACAAAAACGATATAAACCATCGTCAGGAAAGTGGTAAAACCGGCGATCACTTCGGTTCGTGCCGTCGTGCCATGTTCGCGCAGTTTAAACACGCGTTCCAGCATACCCTGACCAGAAGCCTGGGTGGTGTGTTGTTGACTCATTATCAATTTCCGGAGAAAGGAGGGAAAATTCGCCGTTATCCTATACCAAAATGCGACACCTGGCGCAGTTGTGTGGTAATTTTTTTCACTCAATTTGTTAGTACGGCAACGATTGCGTCCCCTCATTCAGCATTACGTAAACGTTAAACTTGTTAAAATGGAAATGACATGTCCCAAATCGAAGCGGTGTTTTTTGACTGTGACGGCACTCTGGTCGACAGTGAAGTGATTTGCTCGCGCGCCTATGTTGCTATGTTCCGGCAGTTCGGCATTACGCTTGAGCTCGCGGAAGTATTCAGACGCTTTAAAGGCGTAAAGCTCTACGAAATTATCGATACCATCAGTAAAGAGCATGGCGTTGCGCTGGCAAAGGCGGAGCTGGAACCCGTGTATCGCGCCGAGGTTGCGCGCCTGTTCGATACCGAACTGGAAGCGATCGCGGGCGCAAATACCCTGCTGGAGAGCATTAAGACGCCCATGTGCGTGGTATCCAACGGGCCGGTCAGTAAGATGCAGCATTCGCTGGGTAAACTGGGCATATTGCATCATTTTCCCGATTTGCTGTTTAGCGGTTACGATATTCAACGCTGGAAGCCCGATCCGGCGCTGATGCTCCATGCGGCGAACGCCATGAAGGTCAATGTTGAGAGGTGTATTCTGGTGGATGATTCCAGCGCAGGCGCGCAGTCAGGAATTGCGGCGGGAATGGAAGTGTTTTATTTCTGCGCCGATCCGCATAACAAGCCGATCGATCACCCTAACGTGACGACATTTACCGATTTGGCGCAGTTGCCGGGATTGTGGAAAGCGCGCGGGTGGGAGATTACGCGTTAACTGAAATGCCGGATGGCGCTGACGCTTATCCGGCCTACAGCATCTGTACCTGTAGGCCCGGTAAGCGCAGCGCCACCGGGCAAAAGAATGAGATTTACTCTTTCGGATCTTTCCCCGCCAGCAGCTTATCCAGCTCATCACCGCCCACGTGACGGAAGTCTTGCCCCTTCACGAAGTAGAAGATGTATTCGCAGATATTCTGGCAACGGTCACCGATACGCTCGATAGAACGCGCGCAGAATAACGCGGTCAGCACGCTGGGAATGGTGCGCGAGTCTTCCATCATGTAGGTCATCAGCTGACGCACGATGCCTTCATATTCCTGGTCAACTTTCTTGTCTTCACGGTAGATACGCACCGCTTCGTCGAGATCCATGCGCGCGAACGCATCCAGCACGTCGTGTAGCATCTGCACGGTGTGGCGGCCCAGCGACTCCAGGCTGACCAGCAGTGGCTGGTGCTGCTGGGAGAATTTCTCCAGCGCGGTGCGGCAGATTTTATCCGCCACGTCGCCAATGCGCTCCAGTTCGGCGATGGTTTTGATAATCGCCATCACCAGACGCAGATCGCTCGCCGTCGGCTGGCGCTTGGCGATAATACGCACGCAGGCTTCATCGATGGCGACTTCCATCATATTAACCTGATGGTCGCCTTCTACCACGCGCTTCGCCAGCTCGCTGTCCTGGTTGTGCATGGCGGTGATAGCGTCAGAAAGCTGCTGCTCCACCATGCCGCCCATGGTCATTACCTGAGTGCGGATGCTTTCCAGTTCGGCGTTGAACTGGCCGGAAATATGTTTATTAAGGTTCAGACTGTCCATTACGCACTCCTGAATTAACCGTAACGACCGGTGATATAGTCTTCTGTTTGTTTCTTCGCGGGCTTGGTGAACAGATCGTCCGTGTTGCTGAACTCAATCAACTCGCCCAGGTACATAAACGCCGTATGATCGGAACAACGTGCCGCCTGCTGCATGTTGTGGGTCACGATCACCACGGTGTAATCCTGTTTCAGCTCGGTGATCAGCTCTTCAATACGCCCGGTGGAGATCGGGTCCAGAGCTGAACATGGCTCATCCAGCAGCAACACTTCCGGGCGAATGGCGATACCGCGCGCAATGCACAGACGCTGCTGCTGACCACCGGAGAGAGAGTACCCGCTCTGGTGCAATTTATCTTTGGTTTCGTTCCATAATGCGGCTTTGGTCAACGCCCACTGCACGCGCTCGTCCATATCGGCGCGAGACAGCTTCTCAAACAGACGCACGCCAAAGGCGATATTGTCATAGATGGACATCGGGAACGGCGTTGGCTTCTGGAATACCATTCCCACTTTTGCGCGCAGCAGCGCGATATCCTGGGTGTTGGTGAGAATATTGTCGCCATCCAGCAGAATTTCACCTTCCGCGCGCTGCTCCGGATAAAGCGAATACATTTTATTGAAGGTACGCAGTAGCGTTGATTTACCGCAGCCGGATGGCCCGATAAATGCCGTTACCTGATTCTTCGCGATATCCAGATTAATGTTCTTCAGGGCATGGAATTTGCCGTAGTAGAAGTTCAAATCACGAACCTGAATCTTACTCGGGGCAGTTTCAACCATACTCATTTCACTCTTTTCCTCATCCAGCGCCGCATCCGCCACGCCGTAAAATAATGCCTGATGGCGCTACGCTTATCAGGCCTACAATGTCTTTAACCGTGTTTTTTCTTCGCGAAAACAACACGCGCCAGAATATTCAGCAGCAGTACGCACAGGGTAATAATCAGCACGCCCACCCAGGCTAATTGTTGCCATTCGGCAAACGGGCTCATCGCGAATTTAAAGATGGTCACCGGCAGGTTGGCGATCGGCTGCATCATGTCGGTGCTCCAGAACTGGTTGGAGAGCGCGGTAAACAACAATGGCGCCGTTTCGCCGGCGATACGCGCAATCGCCAGCAGAATACCGGTCATAATGCCGGAGATAGAGGCTTTCAGCGTAATCGCGGAGATCATCTTCCACTTCGGCGTACCCAGCGCATAAGCGGCTTCACGCAGGCTATCCGGCACCAGTTTGAGCATGTTCTCGGTGGTACGAATAACGATCGGCACCTGCAGCAGCGCCAGCGCAATCACCCCTGCCCAACCGGAGAAGTGCTGCATCTGCGCCACCACGATGGTGTAAACAAACAGCCCCACAACAATTGACGGCGCGGAAAGCAGAATGTCGTTAATAAAGCGAATGATTTCCGCCAGCCAGGATTTACGGCCATATTCCGCCAGATAGATCCCGGCCATAATCCCCAGCGGCGTACCCAATACGGTAGCCCAGAGAATCAACAATCCACTCCCCGCCAGGGCGTTCGCCAGCCCGCCGCCCGCCGTATTCGGCGGCGGCGTCATTTCGGTAAACAGCGCCAGCGACATCCCGTCGATACCACGAGTGATGGTCGCCATCAGGATCCACACCAGCCAGAACAGGCCGAAGATCATCGTGGCCATCGATAGCGTCAGCGCAATGCGGTTCTTCATGCGGCGGCGCGCCTGCATCTTGCGACGGGATTCCGCGAGCTGCGCGGTGTTCTGCATATCAAGCGTAGCCATTAACGTGCTCCCTCGTTCTTCGCCAGACGCATAATCATGAACTTAGACGCCGCCAGGACGATAAAGGTGATCACAAACAGGATCAGCCCCAGTTCCATCAACGCTGCCACGTGCAGACCCGATTCCGCCTCAGCGAATTCGTTCGCCAGCGCGGAAGTGATGCTGTTGCCCGGCATATACAGCGACGCGCTGTCGAGCTGGTAAGTGTTGCCGATGATAAAAGTGACCGCCATCGTTTCACCCAGAGCACGGCCCAGCCCCAGCATAATGCCGCCGATCACGCCATTTTTGGTGAACGGTAGCACGATGCGCCAGATAACTTCCCAGGTAGTACAGCCGATACCGTAAGCGGACTCTTTCATCATTACCGGCGTTTGCTCGAAGACGTCGCGCATAACCGCCGCAATGTAGGGGATGATCATGATGGCGAGGATGACGCCCGCCGCCAGAATGCCGATACCAAACGCCGGGCCGGAGAACAGCGCGCCGACAAACGGAATGTTGGAAAGAATATTGCCGACCGGCTCCTGGAAGTACGTCGCAAACAGCGGTGCGAAGATAAACAGCCCCCACATGCCGTACACGATACTGGGAATGGCCGCCAGCAGTTCAATGGCGATGCCGAGCGGACGCTTTAGCCAGCCTGGCGCCAGCTCGGTTAAAAACAGGGCAATGCCGAAACTGACCGGAACGGCGATCAGCAGTGCGATAAAGGAGGTCACCAGCGTGCCGTAAATGGGCACCAGCGCGCCGTAGATATCGTTTGGCGCGTCCCATTCCTTAGTCCAAAGAAATGAGAAACCAAATTTCTGAATACTTGGCCAGGAGGAGATGATCAATGAGACGATAATACCGCCCAACATCAATAGCACAATCAGCGCAGCCAGTTTCACCAGCGCGCTGAAAATCATGTCGCCTTTTTTACCCGGCGGGTTAAAAGCAGGCTTGGTTGCAGCCATAAATTACTCTTTCCATTAAACGCATTTTACGACGTTGCCCCTGCCGGATGGCGCTACGCTTATCCGGCCTACAACGTGGGCCTGCGGTCGAAACCGTAGGGCGGATAAGCGTAGCGCCATCCGCCAATTCGTTAATTAATACAGCGCCTTACCGTTGCTGTCTTTTATACTGGTCTTCCAGGCGGTACGAACCTGCTCAACAACGTTATCCGGCAGGCTGGCGTAGTCCAGATCATTCGCCTGCTTAGCGCCATTTTTGTAGGCCCAGTCGAAGAACTTCAGCACTTCAGCACCCTGCTCAGGTTTCTTCTGCGCTTTGTGGACCAGGATAAAGGTGGTGGAGGTGATTGGCCACACATCGTCACCTTTCTGGTTGGTCAGATCCTGCGCGAAGGTTTTGCTCCAGTCTGCGCCTTTCGCCGCATTAGAGAAGCTCTCTTCCGTCGGGCTTACCGGTTTACCGTCGGCAGAAACCAGTTTGGTGTAGGCCAGGTTGTTCTGCTTGGCATAAGCGTATTCAACGTAGCCAATAGCGCCTGGCAGACGCTGTACAAATGCCGCGATGCCGTCGTTACCTTTACCGCCCAGGCCGGTTGGCCAGTTCACGGTAGAACCCGCGCCCACTTTCGACTTCCACTCGTCGTTGACTTTCGCCAGGTAACTGGTGAACACGAAGGAGGTACCGGAACCGTCAGCGCGACGCACCACAGCGATGTTCTGAGAAGGCAGCTTCACGCCTGGGTTCAGTTTGGTGATGGCTTCATCATCCCACTTTTTGATTTTACCGAGGTAGATGTCACCCAGTGTTTTACCATCCAGCACCAGTTCGCCGGATTTGAGGCCTGGAATATTCACCGCCAGCACCACGCCGCCGATCACCGTCGGGAACTGGAACAGGCCTTCCTGATTCAGTTTTTCGTCAGACAGCGGCGCATCGGAAGCGCCGAAATCAACGGTATTCGCGGTGATTTGTTTCACGCCGCCGGAAGAGCCTATCCCCTGGTAATTGACTTTGTTACCGGTTTCTTTCTGGTAGGTATCCGCCCATTTGGCATACACCGGCGCAGGAAACGTTGCACCGGCACCTGTCAGGCTTGCTGCTGCAAAGGCAGAGAACGCGCTCATCGATAAGGTCGCGGCGACAACAGTTGCGACAGTGGTACGCATAACTTTCATAATGTCTCCTGCACGGTTTCGGTAAATCATTGTTTGAGTTGCTACGATGAGCAAAATAGGACAAATTGATGACAGTTATATGTCTTGATTATGACGGTTTGATGACAATGGAAATAAAAAAGCTGGCCCGGGGAGACACCAGACCAGCCTGCAGGGGGAGATGAATTAAACTGTTTGCGCAACCGCAGACGGTTTCAACAACGCGTACATCAGGCCGCAGGCAATAGTGCCCAGGGCAATCGAGAGCAGGTACTGCATCACATGTTCTACCGCATGCGGGATCGCCAGGACAAAGAGACCGCCGTGTGGCGCCATCAACGTACAACCGAAATACATGGACAGTCCCCCGGCGATTGCGCCACCGACCATCGTGGAAGGGATGACGCGCATCGGGTCACGCGCGGCGAAGGGAATCGCCCCTTCAGAGATAAAGCACAGCCCCAGGATAAAAGATGCATTACCCGCTTCATGCTCAGCGGCATTGAATTTCGCTCTGGCCGCCCAGGTTGCGACGCCCATTCCTAATGCCGGAACCATCCCTGCCGCCATAATGGCCGCCATTGGCATATAAGAATGAGAAGCCAGTAAACCAACGCCGAAGGTATACGCAGCTTTATTCACCGGCCCGCCAAGGTCAAAACCTTGCATTGCGCCCAGCAACATTCCCAGCAAGATCGCATTCGTAGAGGTCATATTCCCCAGGAACGTCGTCAGCCCCTCCATCACCGCAGAAACGGGGCCACCCACCACGTAAATCATGATAAGGCCGGTAATCAGCGTAGACAGTAGCGGCAGAACCAGCACAGGTTTAAGCGCTTCCATCGACGCCGGCAGCTTAATATTTTGCGCCAGAAACCGTACGCTGTAACCGGCCAGAAAACCGGCCACAATCCCACCCAGGAAACCAGCGCCGCACAGGCTGGCCAACATCCCGCCAATAAGCCCCGGGGCCAGACCCGGACGATCGGCAATTGAGAAGGCAATAAACCCAGCCAGTACCGGCACCATCAGCGCAAAGGCCGCCTTACCGCCGATTTGAAATAACGCAGCCGCCAGCGTGTCCGGCTCGTTGAAGGCCTGGATACCGAAGACAAAAGAGAGCGCGATACACAATCCTCCCGCAACCACCAGGGGAAGCATATGGGATACGCCGGTCATTAAATGCTTATAAACGCCGGGTAGCTCTGTTTTACCAGCTGAAGAAGAGCGCCCGGCACTCCCCTGATAGACCTCGGCGCTATTGAAAGCATTATCCATTTCCTGCGCACTCTTTTTTAGCGCCGCGCCGGTACTGGTGCGATAGAGTCTTTTGCCAACAAAGCCTGACAGATCCAGTTCAATATCCGCCGCGATAATCACCACATCCGCTTGCGCTATCTCTTCCGCGGTCAGCGTGTTCTTCGCCCCGACGGAACCGCGGGTTTCAACCTTGATCCAGTCACCACGCTTGCGGGCTTCAATTTCCAACGCTTCTGCCGCCATAAAGGTATGGGCGACGCCCGTCGGACAGGCCGTCACAGCAACAATTTTTTTAGTCATAGTAGGGTACCCTGTTCTTTTAATTTAAAGAAAAAGCGGGAAAAAATGTTACAGACGTGACCAGGCCGCTGCTTTCTGGAACAGCGCGTCATCCGGGCGAATCCCGGTATAAAGGACAAATTGCTCCACGGCCTGAATAGCAAACACTTCGGAACCGGTAATCACGGTTTTACCGCGTTCACGGGCGTAGCGGATTAGCGGCGTGACGGGCGGTAGCGCCACCACATCAAAGATAACGCTCGCCTTATCCACTTCCTGTTCGGAATAAGAGAGTTTGTCGGCATCATTACCGCCAGCCATTCCGATAGGCGTGGCGTTAATTAACAAATCGGCTTCAATACCGTCGGTATCCGGGCGCCATTCATAGCCATAGAGTTCGGCCAATTGTTTACCTGACGCTTCATCAATCGCGACAATATAACCACGGGTAAACCCCGCATCTTTCAGCGCGCAGGCCACCGCCTTTGCCATACCACCGCTGCCACGCAAAGCAAACACCAGGTCGGGAGAGACCTTGTAATTCGCCAGCAAGCGAGCTATTGCAATGTAATCCGTGTTGTACGCCTTCAGATGGCCATTGGTATTCACAATGGTATTAACTGAGTGAATGGCCTGAGCAGAAGCATCCAGTTCATCCACCAGCGGAATGCAGGCTTCTTTAAACGGCATAGAGATCGCGCACCCACGGATCCCCAGACCGCGCACGCCGCTAATGGCCTGCGTAAGATCGGTCGGCGAGAAAGCTTTGTAGAGATAATTGAGATCCAGCGCTTCGTACAGATAGTTGTGAAAGCGTGTACCGAAGTTACTTGGGCGTGCCGCCAGGGACATGCAGACCTGAGTATCTTTATTAATGCGCTTTGTCATGATGAATCCTCATAGAAGTTGCGATAGAGAAAATCATCGGCTAAAAAGGGGATATTAAAAATTGCTCATTCCCGTTCGGGAAATTTCACCTTTTATGACAACCCGGCACACTGAACAAAAATACTTAAAGCTACTCCAGCACTATGGCGACAAGCCTGTTAGCGTGACATTACAGGAGCTGGCGGATGTGTTGTTCTGCACCCGGCGGCATATGCGTAATCTGTTGCTTCAGATGCAGGAGGCAAAGTGGCTCATCTGGCAATCACAGGCCGGACGTGGGCATCGCGCCCGGCTTCACCTGCGCTATAAACCAGAACAGCTATTAAGCGAAAAGGCGGAGCAGTTACTGGAGTCTGGTCATGTTGATCAGGCCATTCAACTGCTGGGTAAAAATAAGCACCAGGTGGCGCAACTGCTGCGCTCAAAACTGGGCTATAGCGTGCGGGCGGACTATCAGCGGCTGTGCATCCCCTATTACCGGACAATGCCGTCGCTGTGCCCCGGCATACCGTTGCGTCGCTCTGAGCAGCATCTGGTCAGGCAGATTTTTAGCGGCCTGACGCGCATAAATGAGGAAAAAGGTGAAGTCGAAGCCGATCTTGCCCACCACTGGCGGCAGATTGATCCACTGCGCTGGCGTTTTTATCTGCGCCCCGCCGTCCTCTGGCATGATGGCCAGGAGCTGACGATCGACGCGGTTATCGCTTCACTGACCCGTAGCGCTAAGCTGCCGCTGTTCTCGCACTTGCAGACTATTCAGGCCACCGGGCCGCTGAGCCTTGAAATTACGCTGGTGCATCCGGATAACCGACTGCCGCTACTACTCAGCCATATTGATGCCATGATCCTACCGCCTGACCATACACAACGCGCTGATTTCCCGGCACATCCTGTGGGGACTGGCCCTTATGAGGTGGTGGAAAACAATGGCTTTCATCTGCAAATGAAGGCCTTTTACCACTATTTCGGTCTGCGCGGGCTGCTGGATGAAGTGGAGGTCTTTATCTGGCCGAATTTAACGGAGACAGACAACCTGGCGGAATCGCTGTCGGATAACGACACGGCAGCCTGGCTCAGTTCCAGCCTGAGCGATGAGGATTACGTTTCCGAACGGCTTAGCCAGGTAGCGGGCAAACCTTCTGACAACCTGCGCGAGATGTTTCTTGAGCGTGGAGGCTATTTTTTATTATGCGACAGCCGCTCCCCGCACTGGCATACCGCCGAACATCGCCGCTGGCTGCGGGAAACACTCAGCCCTTACGCCTTACTCCAGCATCTGAGTGAGGCAATTCGCCCCTTCTGGGTACCGGGCGGCAGCCTGCTGTCCTCCTGGTTTCATACTATTGAAGCGGGCCCGGCCTGTTCACCTTTTATCTCGTCGTCGCCCTACGCGAAACTGCGTCTGGCCTATCACGATCAGCACCCTGAATTTCCAATGCTCCTGGATATCATGCAAGAGATCATGCGCCAGCAGGGCATTTTACTTGAGGGCGTTGCACTGAATTATGATGACTGGGCAAGCGGCAAGGCCGAGGTTGATCTCTGGCTGGGGACGGTCAATTTCCCCGTTCCCGAAGAGTGGAACGTCGGTACATGGCTACTGGGCTCCCCTTTACTGCGCCACGCCATCAGCGGTGGGGATGATGCGCTGCTGGCCCAATGGGAAACCCAGTGGCATGCCGAAACAATCAGCGCGGAACAACTGGTCAGGGAAACCACCCGTTCAGGCTGGCTACAACCGCTTTTTCACCACTGGATGCGACTCAAAGGCCCCGACCGGGCCAGGGGGATCCACCTGAATAACCTGGGGTGGTTTGATTTCCGATCCACCTGGATTGAACCAGGGCCTTAAAGAAGAGAATGTGACCGGGTGCCCGTAGCGCAGGCAGGCGTAGCACCTCTTAGTCGCTCTTCAGCCACCATAGAGAAAGAACAGCGCCTGTCACGGCGCACAAAAAAAGGCCGTCTGTCGACGGCCTTCTGCCTGGTTCTACATTTGACTTACTCTACCGTCACTGATTTCGCCAGGTTACGCGGCTGGTCAACGTCGGTGCCTTTAATCAGCGCCACGTGATACGCCAGCAGTTGCAGCGGAACGGTATAGAAGATAGGCGCGATCACCTCTTCCACATGCGGCATCTCGATGATGTGCATGTTGTCACTGCTCACAAAACCCGCATCCTGGTCGGCGAAGACGTACAACTGACCGCCACGTGCGCGAACTTCTTCGATGTTGGATTTCAGTTTCTCCAGCAGTTCGTTGTTCGGTGCCACCACAATCACCGGCATGTCGGCGTCAATCAGCGCCAGCGGACCGTGTTTCAGCTCGCCTGCAGCATAGGCTTCCGCGTGAATGTAAGAGATTTCTTTCAGCTTCAGCGCGCCTTCGAGCGCAATCGGATATTGATCGCCACGCCCCAGGAACAGCGCATGGTGTTTGTCAGAGAAATCTTCCGCCAGGGCTTCGATACGTTTGTCCTGCGACAGCATCTGCTCAATACGGCTCGGCAGCGCCTGTAGGCCATGAACGATATCATGCTCAATGGACGCATCCAGACCTTTCAGACGCGCCAGTTTCGCCACCAGCATCAACAGCACGGTTAACTGGGTGGTAAAGGCTTTGGTAGATGCTACGCCAATTTCCGTACCCGCGTTGGTCATCAGCGCCAGATCGGATTCACGCACCAGCGAAGAGCCCGGCACGTTACAAATTGCCAGAGAGCCCAAATATCCCAGCTCTTTCGACAGACGCAGGCCAGCCAGGGTATCTGCGGTTTCGCCAGACTGTGACAGGGTGATCATCAAGCTGTTACGGCGCACGGCAGATTTGCGATAACGGAATTCAGAGGCGATTTCAACGTCGCACGGAATACCTGCCAGCGATTCAAACCAGTAACGGGAAACCATACCGGAGTTGTAAGACGTACCGCAGGCGAGGATCTGAATATGCTCAACCTTCGACAGCAGTTCGTCGGCGTTCGGTCCCAGCTCGCTTAAATCCACCTGACCGTGGCTGATGCGCCCGGTAAGGGTGTTTTTAATCGCGTTCGGCTGTTCGTAGATCTCTTTCTGCATGTAGTGGCGGTAAATACCTTTATCGCCCGCGTCATATTGCAGATTGGATTCGATATCCTGACGTTTTACTTCCGCGCCGGTGTTATCGAAGATATTTACCGAACGGCGAGTGATTTCAGCGATATCGCCCTCTTCAAGGAAGATAAAGCGACGAGTCACTGGCAACAGCGCCAGCTGGTCAGAAGCGATAAAGTTTTCGCCCATACCCAGGCCAATCACCAGCGGGCTACCAGAACGTGCAGCCAGTAGGGTATCCGGGTGACGGGTATCCATGATCACTGTACCGTACGCACCACGCAGTTGCGGGATAGCACGCAGAACAGCCTCACGCAGAGTACCGCCCTGTTTCAGTTCCCAGTTTACCAGGTGTGCAATCACTTCGGTGTCGGTTTCAGAAACGAAGGTATAGCCACGCGCTTTTAACGCTTCACGCAGCGGTTCATGGTTTTCGATGATGCCGTTATGCACCACCACAATGTGTTCAGAAACATGCGGATGCGCGTTAGCTTCTGAAGGTTCGCCGTGCGTCGCCCAGCGAGTGTGAGCAATACCGGTGCCGCCATGCAGCGGATGTTCTTCCGCGGCCTGAGACAGCATTTGTACTTTACCGAGGCGACGCAGGCGGGTCATATGACCTTCTGCATCAACCACGGCCAGACCGGCAGAGTCATATCCGCGGTATTCCAGACGACGTAAACCTTCAAGAAGGATTTCAGCTACATCACGCTGCGCGATAGCGCCAACAATTCCACACATAGTTTTATTTCCTGATTATGGCATTACGCCATGCGTTGTCGCTGACCTGTATGCCCGTCGTTGCGGGTGCCCCGAGCCTTGTAGAGAGTGGGGTTATTTTTATAAGTACTGCTCATGGAGCGGAGGATTATTTTATCTTCTCATCTCCGGTCTGCCGGATGGCGCTGACGCTTATCCGGCCTACAAAATCACTTTTTCTTCACCGGACGCTGCCAGCCTTGCTTATGCACCTGCGGCACGCGGCTTAATACCAGTTCATTGTCAGCTACGTTACGGGTGACGGTAGTCCCTGCGGCGATGGTAGCCCCTTTACCAACAGTAACCGGCGCCACCAGTTGGGTATCGGAGCCGACAAACACATCGTCGCCAATAACCGTTTTGAATTTATTCGCGCCATCATAGTTACAGGTGATGGTCCCCGCGCCGATATTCACGTTGTCGCCAATTTCCGCATCGCCCAGGTAGGTCAGATGACCGGCTTTAGAACCTTTACCGAGGCGCGCTTTTTTCATCTCAACGAAATTGCCGACGTGAGCGCCCGCTAACAGCTCCGCGCCGGGACGCAGGCGAGCAAACGGACCGATGGTGCAGGCTGCTTCCAGATGCGCATCTTCCACCACGCTGTATGGGCTAATTTCGCAGCCATCGCCAATGACGCTGTTTTTAATAATGCAGCCTGCGCCGATCTTCACGCGATGACCGAGCGCCACGTTACCTTCGATGATAACGTTAGCGTCAATTTCGACATCACGCCCGTGAGCCAGATTACCGCGCAGATCAAAACGTGCCGGATCACGCAGCATCACCCCTGCCAGCAGCAGTTTCTCCGCCTGTTCGGCCTGGTAAATACGCTCCAGACGAGAAAGCTGTAGACGGTTATTCACGCCGTCCGTTTCGCTGATGCGAGCCGGATGCACCGCGGCGATTTCCCGTCCTTCCTGATAAGCCAGCGCAATGATATCAGTGATATAATATTCACCCTGCGCATTATTGTTAGTCAGCTTAGACAACCAGCGTTTCAGGTCCGCGCCGTTGGCGATCAGAATACCGGTGTTAATTTCCTGGATCTGACGCTGTTCATCAGTGGCGTCTTTATGTTCAACGATGCCGGTCACTTTACCGTTTTCACGCGTAATACGGCCATAGCCGCTCGGATCGTCCAGCTTCACGGTTAATAACCCAATACCACCCTGCGGTTTGGCATCGCGCAGGCGCTGTAAGGTTTCAACCGAAATCAGCGGCACGTCGCCGTAAAGCATTAAAATATCTTCATCGTCGCTAAAGAAGGGCGCGGCCTGCTGCATTGCGTGACCTGTTCCCAACTGTTCCGCCTGGAGCACCCAGTTCAGCTTGTCATCTTTCAGGGTCTGTTTTAACAACTCGCCACCGTGGCCATAGACCAGATGAACCTGTGCGGCCCCTAATTTAGTTGCTGCATCAATGACATGCTGCACCATGGGTTTACCCGCCAGCGTGTGCAGCACTTTAGGAATATCGGAATACATGCGCGTGCCTTTACCTGCGGCAAGGATCACTACGCTCATAGCACTATTTAACATACGCGTCCTGACTGTAATTTGAGAACGAATTTATACTGTTTCACGTTGAAAATACTACATTTTTTTCATCGTAAAATGGAAGAAGGATAAAACGCTCACCGGGATAACATCCCCGCCTGCTAATGAATCATTTTCGTTCATTAGCGCGCCTTTTGTCTCCTGAAAAGTAAAAATACCCGCGTATTGGCAACGTAGTCCGATGTTTTTGCTGTTTTTTTGCACCATAAATAAAGAAGATAACGTAGTAAAGCGCAGGGGGGTCAGAAAAGCAAAAACCAGCGACAGGGGCCGCTGGTTTTCCGTTGCGCGTATTTTTTACTTAATTACGCGACATAAAAATCCGCAAAATATACCAGAACATGGTCGCGATAGAAGCGAACAGATGTAACGCCGCGCCAGCAGGACGATCGGTAGGGTAATGGTGAATAATGTTAGAAGTATCGTAAAGTATAAACCCAGCGCATAGCAGTACCATTAGCGCAGAAAACCAGACGCCCAACGAGAAGCCGCAGATGACGCTGGCAATAATCGCCCCAAGAGCAATGCATCCAGCCATAGTCAAAAGCGAGCGCAGAAATGAAAAATCTTTTTTTGTGGAAAAAGCGGTAAACGTCAGGCCGCCAACCAGCAACAGGGTCGTAATCGCCGCCGCGCCAATGATCGACGGGTTAATATACGCAGCCAGCGTTAACAACGGGGCAAAAATCAGGGATTCCGCCAGAACATAAATCCCCAGACCAATAAGTTGCGTATGGTTAGAGCCAGCATCATCCGCCAGTCGTGTTGCCAGCATTCCCACCAGCATAAAAGCGCCGAGAACCACCAACCAGCTATATTTTCCGCCAGCCAGCAGGACATCAAGCATAAGCTCGCCGACCCCTATGAACATCCATGCCGCGCTCAACACGATAAAACCGACGATGGCGACGGCGAGATGGAGATAAGCGCGACGAATAAAGGTAGTACGATCAATCCTTGAGTCGGGTTGTGGACCCGCAAAGGACGGCTGAAATGACATAGTAATAATCCCTCATTTAATGCAATAAAAACGCATCCATTCCTTCCTTCTTCGCACAATGTGCAGATGCCAATGACAGAAAGAAGGATTTAATGAAAACAGCGCTGTCGCTGAAAACGCATCGCCTTCAGCCGCTTGTTTTTGTCGTTGCTAGTTTATCGAATAAAAATTGAGAGGATAAAAAAAAACCAGTCCGCAATCAGACTGGTTTTATGCTTTCAAGCCGGTGTTACATCGCTTTTTTGGTCAACTCGATAACGCGCAGTTTAGCGATCGCTTTGGCCAGTTCCGCAGACGCCTGAGCGTAATCCACGTCACCGTGCGAGCTCTTAATGTGCTCTTCGGCTTTACGCTTCGCTTCCAGGGCTCGCGCTTCGTCGAGATCCTGACCGCGAATCGCGGTATCCGCCAGAACGGTCACGCTGCCAGGCTGCACTTCCAGAATGCCGCCGGACAGATAGATAAACTCTTCATGACCGTGCTGCTTAACGATGCGAATCATACCAGGCTTAATGGCGGTGAGCAGCGGCGCGTGCCCCGGGTAAATCCCCAGTTCGCCTTCGCTACCCGTAACCTGGATTTTCTCGACCAGACCGGAGAACATTTGTTGCTCCGCGCTGACGACATCCAAGTGGTAAGTCATTGCCATATCACCCTCCGATTAAGGCGTTAAAGTTTTTTGGCTTTTTCCACGGCTTCGTCGATGGAACCGACCATGTAGAACGCCTGCTCCGGCAGGTGATCGTATTCGCCTTCCATGATGCCTTTAAAGCCACGGATGGTGTCTTTCAGGGAAACGTATTTGCCCGGAGAACCGGTAAATACTTCCGCCACGAAGAACGGCTGGGACAGGAAGCGCTGAATTTTACGCGCGCGTGCTACCACCAGTTTATCTTCTTCAGACAGTTCATCCATACCGAGGATGGCGATGATGTCTTTCAGTTCCTGATAACGCTGCAGGATGGACTGAACGCCACGCGCGGTGTCGTAGTGTTCCTGACCAACAACCAGCGGATCCAACTGACGGCTGGTGGAGTCCAGCGGGTCAACGGCCGGGTAGATACCCAGGGATGCGATCTGACGGCTCAGTACCACGGTTGCATCTAAGTGCGCAAAGGTGGTGGCTGGAGACGGGTCAGTCAAGTCATCCGCCGGTACGTATACCGCCTGTACGGAGGTGATAGAACCGGTTTTGGTGGAGGTGATACGTTCCTGCAGAACGCCCATCTCTTCCGCCAGAGTCGGCTGGTAACCTACTGCGGAAGGCATACGGCCCAGCAGTGCGGATACTTCCGTACCGGCCAGGGTGTAACGATAGATGTTATCGACGAACAGCAGTACGTCACGACCTTCGTCACGGAATTTCTCCGCCATGGTCAGACCGGTCAATGCAACGCGCAGACGGTTTCCCGGCGGCTCGTTCATCTGGCCATACACCAGGGATACTTTATCGATAACGTTGGAGTCGGTCATTTCGTGGTAGAAGTCGTTACCCTCACGAGTACGTTCACCTACGCCCGCAAACACAGAGTAACCGGAGTGCTCGATCGCGATGTTACGGATAAGCTCCATCATGTTTACGGTTTTACCTACACCCGCACCACCGAACAGACCGACTTTACCGCCCTTCGCGAACGGACACATCAGGTCGATAACTTTGATACCGGTTTCCAGCAGTTCCTGAGAGTTTGACAACTCTTCGTAGGAAGGCGCTGCGCGGTGAATCGCCCAACGTTCTTCTTCGCCGATCTCGCCTTTCATGTCGACCGGTTCGCCCAGGACGTTCATGATACGACCCAGCGTGGCTTTACCTACCGGGACTTCGATCGGGTGTTCGAGATCTTTTACATCCAGACCGCGACGCAGACCGTCAGAAGACCCCATCGCGATGGTACGCACGATACCGCCGCCAAGCTGCTGCTGAACTTCCAGCACCAGCTTCTCATTACCATTCTGCACCTCAAGGGCATCGTACACGCGTGGTACGGCATCCTGAGGGAACTCGACGTCGACCACGGCGCCGATTACCTGGACAATCTTTCCAGTAGCCATCTTAAATCCTCTACGAAATAACCTGGTTAAACCGCGGCGGCCCCCGAGACAATCTCGGTGAGTTCCTGAGTAATGCTGGCCTGACGAGCTTTGTTGTATACCAACTGCAGCTCTTTAATCAGGCTGCCGCCATTATCGGTTGCGGCTTTCATCGCCACCATTCGTGCGGCCTGCTCGCTGGCCAGGTTTTCTACCACGCCCTGATAAACCTGAGACTCCACATAACGACGCAGGAGAGTATCCAGCAGCGCTTTCGGGTCGGGTTCATACAGGTAATCCCAGGCTTTACGCTTCAGATCATCATCTTCTGACGCCGGCAGCGGCAGCAGTTGAGTGATCGTCGGCACCTGAGACATGGTGTTAATAAATTTGTTGCTGACAATGTAAAGCTTGTCCAGACGGCCTTCGTCGTAGGCCTGCAACATCACTTTAACCGGACCGATCAGTTCGGACAGCGAAGGGTTATCCCCCATACCTGTCACCTGAGCGACAACGTTGCCACCTACGGAATTAAAGAATGACACGCCCTTAGAGCCGATCATTGCGAGTTCGCACTGAACGCCTTTATCGGACCATGCCTTCATATCCGCCAGCAGCTTTTTGAACAGGTTAATGTTCAAGCCACCGCACAAACCACGGTCGGTCGACACTACCAGGTAGCCCACGCGTTTAACGTCGCGCTCTTCCAGGTAGGGGTGCTTATATTCCAGATTACCGTTCGCAAGGTGACCAATCACTTTGCGCATGGTCTCTGCATAAGGACGGCTGGCCGCCATGCGATCCTGCGATTTACGCATTTTGGAAGCGGCGACCATCTCCATCGCTTTAGTGATCTTTTGCGTGTTCTGGACGCTTGCGATCTTACTACGTATCTCTTTTGCGCCGGCCATGAGCTTCTCCTCAATGCCTTACGGCCTGCCCTAAGGCAAGCCGCCAGACGTTACCAGGACTGGGTTGCTTTGAAGGAATCGAGGATGCCTTTCAGCTTGCCTTCGATTTCGTCGTTATAGCCACCGGACTGGTTGATCTCTTGCATCAGCGGAGCGTGATCACGGTCGACGTAAGCCAGCAGTGCGGCTTCGAAGCTACCGATTTTCGCCAGTTCGACATCCGCCAGATAACCACGTTCTGCTGCGAACAGAACCAGAGACTGCTGCGCGACGGACATCGGCGCATACTGTTTCTGTTTCAGCAGTTCGGTCACTTTCTGACCGTGGTCAAGCTGTTTACGGGTGGCATCGTCAAGGTCGGATGCAAACTGAGAGAACGCCGCCAGTTCACGATACTGCGCCAGCGCGGTACGAATACCACCGGACAGTTTTTTCATGATCTTGGTCTGGGCTGCGCCACCTACACGGGATACCGAGATACCCGGGTTAACCGCAGGACGAATACCGGCGTTAAACAGGTTAGATTCCAGGAAGATCTGACCATCGGTAATCGAAATTACGTTGGTCGGAACGAACGCGGAAACGTCACCTGCCTGCGTTTCAATAATCGGCAGCGCGGTCAGAGAGCCGGTTTTCCCTTTCACTTCACCTTTGGTGAAGGCTTCGACGTAGTCGGCGTTAACACGCGCAGCACGCTCCAGCAGACGAGAGTGGAGGTAGAATACGTCGCCCGGGAATGCTTCACGTCCTGGTGGACGACGCAGCAGCAGGGAGATCTGACGGTAAGCAACAGCCTGTTTAGACAGGTCATCGTAAATGATCAGCGCATCTTCACCGCGGTCGCGGAAGTATTCGCCCATTGCGCAACCGGCATACGGCGCCAGATATTGCAGAGCAGCGGATTCGGACGCGGTTGCCACCACTACAATGGTGTTAGCCAGCGCGCCGTGTTCTTCCAGTTTACGCACCACGTTAGAGATGGTGGACGCTTTCTGGCCGATAGCGACATAGATACATTTGATGCCGGAGTCGCGCTGGTTGATGATGGCGTCGATAGCCAGCGCGGTTTTACCGGTCTGACGGTCACCGATGATCAGTTCACGCTGACCACGACCGATTGGGATCATGGAGTCAACGGCTTTATAACCGGTCTGCACCGGCTGATCGACAGACTGACGATCGATAACGCCCGGCGCAATCGCTTCAACGGCAGAGAAGCCGTCATTATCAACCGGACCTTTACCGTCGATTGGCGCACCCAGGGTGTTTACCACTCGTCCCAGCAGGCCGCGGCCAACCGGAACTTCCAGGATACGCCCCGTACATTTAACCTTCATGCCTTCGGCAAGGTCAGCGTATGGACCCATGACTACCGCACCCACGGAGTCGCGCTCCAGGTTCAATGCGATAGCGTAACGGTTACCCGGCAGGGAGATCATTTCACCCTGCATACAATCGGCCAGGCCGTGAATGCGGATAACACCGTCACTGACAGAAACAATAGTACCTTCGTTGTGAGCTTCGCTCACCACATTGAACTGAGCAATGCGCTGCTTGATCAGTTCGCTGATTTCGGTGGAATTCAGTTGCATGCTCCAGTCCCCTTAAGACTGCAAGACGTCTGCAAGGCGCTCAAGACGGCCGCGTACGCTGCCATCAATGACCATATCACCCGCCCGGATGATAACGCCTGCCATTACAGACTTATCGATTTTGCAATTCAGCTTCACTTTGCGTGACAGACGTTTTTCCATCGCGGCGCTGATTTTCGAAAGCTGCTCTTCACTCAATGCGGTTGCCGACGTAACTTCTACCTCGGAGGTAGCTTCACTGGCGGCACGCAGATGAATAAACTGCTCCAGAACATCCGGGAGCGCATTCAGACGATTATTTTCAGCCATCACCCGAATCAGGTTCTGACCGTTTTCGTCTAACTGCTCACCGCAGACTGCGATAAACGACTCAGCGAGCGTTTCCGGCGCCAGCGCGCCAGAGAGAAGCTCTGCCATTTGTTCGTTCTTGGTTACCTCGGCGGCAAACGCCAGCATATCCTGCCAGCGCTCTACACTTTGGTGTTCAACGGCAAAGTCAAAAGCTGCTTTGGCGTAGGGGCGAGCTACCGTAACAAATTCAGACATCAGCCCCTCCCTCCTTACAGTTCAGCGACAAGTTTATCCACGATGTCGCTGTTAGCAGCTTCATCCACGGAACGTTCGATGATCTTCTCGGCACCAGCAACAGCCAGGATAGCAACTTGCTTACGCAGCTCTTCACGGGCACGTTTACGCTCGGCGTCAATTTCCGCCTGCGCCTGCGCCACGATTTTAGTACGTTCCTGCTCTGCTTCAGTTTTGGCTTCGTCCAGGATCTGAGCGCGGCGTTTGTTTGCCTGCTCGATGATTACCTGAGCTTCCGCTTTCGCTTTTTTCAGCTGGTCGGTCGCGCTGGCCTTTGCAAGGTCAAGATCCTTATGTGCTCGTTCAGCAGAAGCGAGACCGTCAGCAATTTCTTTCTGACGTTTCTCGATGGCTGCCATTAACGGCGGCCATACGAACTTCATGCAAAACCAGACAAAGATAATAAACGCGATGGCCTGGCCGAGGATTGTTGCGTTAAGATTCACAGCACAATGCCTCTATCTAGTTAACCTTCTGATATTGCTCTTAATTCAAGCAACGCTTACTACGCGACAGCGAACATCACGTACAGACCCAGACCTACAGCGATCATCGGGATAGCATCCACCAGACCCATAACGATAAAGAACTGAGTACGCAGCAGAGGAATCAGATCAGGTTGACGCGCCGCGCCTTCCAGGAATTTACCCCCGAGGATGCCGATACCGATCGCAGCACCGATTGCCGCCAGACCCATCATCACAGCGGCAGCCATGTACAGCAGATCCATATTCAGGTTTTCCATGACAGTCTCCAGTTTGTTTCAGTTAAAACGTAGTAGTGTTGGTAAATTAATGCTCTTCGGACGCCATCGACAGATAGACAATCGTCAGAACCATGAAGATGAAGGCTTGTAGCGTAATGATCAGGATGTGGAAAATGGCCCACGGCACATTCAGAATCCACTGTGACCACCACGGCAACAGACCAGCAATCAGAATGAAAATCAGCTCACCGGCATACATGTTGCCGAACAGTCGCAGACCCAGAGATACCGGTTTGGACAGCAGGCTTACCCCTTCAAGGATTAAGTTGACAGGAATGAACGCCCAGTGATTGAACGGCTGCAGCGTCAACTCTTTTGCGAAGCCGCCGATGCCTTTCATTTTGATGCTGTAGAACAGAATAAGGATGAATACGCCCAGCGCCATCGACAGGGTGATGTTGACGTCAGCAGACGGCACCACGCGCGTTGCCGGCAGACCCAGCCAATGCTCAGCGATATACGGCAGCAGGTCGATAGGCAGTAAGTCCATCAGGTTCATAAGGAATACCCAGACGAAAATCGTCAGGGCCAGCGGCGCAATCAGCTTGCTTTTGCCATGGTACATGTCTTTGACGCTGCCATGCACAAAGCCGACTATCAGCTCAATCGCGGTCTGAAACTTGCCTGGCACGCCGCTGGTCGCTTTTTTAGCAACGCTACGGAACATCACCAGAAACAACAGACCCAGCACCACCGAGAAGAACATGGAGTCAATATTGAGCGTCCAGAAGGTGGCTGGGGGGTTCTGCGGATCCACCAGCGAGAAAGTACGCAGGTCCAGCTGAAGGTTATTCAGATGGTGTCCTATGTATTCCTGCGGCGTCATATTTTCTGAAGCCATGATGCCTTTTACCCTTTGTTGTTAATTACAGCCGGCGCCAGTATCTGAACCACCAGCACCAAAACCCACGTAACGATCAGCGGCAAAAAAACCGCCTTTAAAACCGCCAACGCCACCACCAGTAAAACCAGCATCGCTAACACCTTGAAGGCTTCACCGAAGGCGAAAGTCCAGGACACGCGGCCCTTAGCAGGTGTATGCGCCTGGTGACGCCAGGCAAATATCATAAACAACATATTAGGCAGTGCCACTGCCAATCCCCCACATACTGCGGAGATGCCCCAGAAGGGGTCTTTGAGGCAAAACAGCAATCCACTTGCTATTACCGCCAGAAACTGAATGAACAGAAGCTTACGAGCAACGTTTCGACTCACGAGCGACACAGACATCACGTTTTTACTCCTGCTCACTTCGAGGTATGCCGCGTGTCGTATAAAACGTTCTTTAAGACTTAGAGTCAAGCATCAAAAAGCGGTCAAATTATACGGTGCGCACCCGTGATTTCAAACAATAAGTAGCCAAAAGGTGAATAAATGTTTAAATATTTTTCTCTGGCCCGCATTTTTAACTTTTAGCCAAAGTGTGAACGATCGTACAAAACTGCAAATAGCGCGAAAACACTGGCGATAAAGCGTGCACCAGATCACACATTAAACATATTCATGCTTACGCAATTCATTTACGTGTCAATTCATGCCTTTTCATCTTTTTGATATTTAAGCGTAAAACCAGGTACTGTTTTAAAAATACCAGCTTACACCTTAAAAACGCCCCATTGACATTTATAATAAAAATTTAACAAGCAAAAGTGATTTTTCGATTCGATTTTTAGCAGACTGATATTTACAAAGTTGATTACTCTCTGTTTTAACAAAAGAAGCGACGTTGTCATGTTGAAACGAAACCGTAAATCCAGAGTTAAATGTAACAACGCTGAAATGCGTTATACCTGTCGATTTTTAACACAAGCCGCGTCGTTTTTTTTCTATTTTTTTTGATAAAAATTAAACTTTGTTTGACTTAATAATCACCAGATGCCGCTCGCCTTCCAGTTGCGGAACGCGTAATTTTTCAACAGATTCGACGCTAAAATTGTCAGGTAGTGAGGCAATTTCATCCCCTGGCAATTGCCCTTTTAAGGCATAAAAACGCCCTTTCTCTCCCGGCAGATGGTGACACCAGCTCACCATATCATTCAACGATGCGAAAGCGCGGCTGATAACGCCATCAAACGGCGGTTCGGAGGGATAGGCTTCAACGCGGCTTTGAACCGGCGTGATGTTTTCCAGTTTCAGTTCGTGCTGGACCTGACGCAGAAAACGTACCCGCTTGCCCAGGCTGTCGAGTAAGGTGAAATGCGCGTCAGGGAGAACAATAGCCAGCGGGATGCCCGGCAGTCCCGGTCCTGTTCCTACGTCGATAAAACGCTGTCCCTGAAGATACGGCGCAACGACTATGCTGTCGAGAATATGGCGTACCAACATTTCGTTGGGATCCCGCACTGACGTCAGGTTGTATGCTTTGTTCCATTTGTGCAGCATATCAACGTAGGCGACCAGCAGCGTTTTCTGGTGATCGGTAAGAGAAATACCGGCATCAGCCAGCAGACGAGAGAGTTTGTTGAGCACGGTCATTACCTGTTAATAATCAAATGCCCGATGCGCTTTCGCTTATCGGGCCTACAAATTTGTAGGGCGGGCAAGCGAAACGCCCCCGCCAAATTAGTGTTATCAAGCGCTACGACGCAGCATACCTTGTTTTTTCAGCCATACCAGCAGAATGGAGATTGCCGCTGGCGTAACGCCGGAGATACGCGATGCCTGGCCGATAGACGCCGGTTTATGATCGTTCAGCTTGGCGATAACTTCGTTCGACAGACCGGAAACCTGACGATAATCCAGCGTGGCAGGCAGCAACGTATTCTCGTTACGTAGTTGTTTTTCAATCTCATCCTGCTGGCGAGCGATATAACCTTCGTATTTGACCTGGATTTCCACCTGCTCAGCGGCTTGCTCATCTTCAAGCGCAGGCGCGAATGCGGCAAGTGAAGTGAGCTGCGCGTAGGTCATTTCCGGACGACGCAACAAATCTTCGCCGCTGGCCTCACGGGAGAGAGGCGTGGTCAAATGCGCATTCACTTCATCGGCGGATTCCGCAGACGGCGTTACCCATGTCGATTTCAGCCGCTGGCGTTCGCGTTCGATATTTTCCAGCTTCTCGTTGAATCGCGCCCAGCGTTCATCATCCACCAGACCCAGCTCGCGGCCCATTTCGGTCAGACGCAGATCGGCGTTGTCCTCACGCAGCATCAGGCGATATTCGGCGCGGGAGGTAAACATGCGATACGGCTCTTTGGTGCCCAGCGTACAGAGATCGTCCACCAGCACGCCGAGATAAGCCTGAGAACGCGCAGGCGCCCAGCCCTCTTTGTCGGCGGAAAGACGCGCGGCATTCAGACCAGCGAGCAAGCCCTGCGCCGCAGCCTCTTCATAGCCGGTAGTACCGTTGATTTGACCAGCAAAGAACAGGCCGTGAATAAATTTACTTTCCAGAGTCGGTTTCAGGTCGCGCGGGTCGAAGAAATCATACTCAATCGCGTAACCAGGGCGAACGATCTTCGCGTTCTCCATGCCCTGCATGGAACGGACAATCTGCATCTGCACGTCAAACGGCAGGCTGGTGGAGATACCGTTAGGGTAAATTTCGTTAGAGGTCAGTCCTTCCGGCTCAAGGAAGATCTGATGCTGGTTACGATCGGCAAAGCGCATCACCTTGTCTTCGATCGACGGACAGTAGCGTGGGCCGATCCCTTCGATCACGCCAGCGTACATTGGGCTACGATCGAGGTTATTGCGGATCACGTCATGGGTTTTCTCATTGGTATGCGTGATGTAACACGGCATCTGGCGCGGATGCTGAGAAGCATCAACCAGGAATGAGAAGACCGGCATCGGGTTATCGCTGTTTTGCTGGCCGAGCACGCTGAAATCAATCGTGCGCGCATCAATACGCGGCGGTGTACCGGTTTTCAGGCGGCTGACGCGAAGCGGGAGTTCACGCAGACGGCGTGACAGCGGGATGGACGGCGGATCGCCAGCGCG